>JABWBD010000355.1 GCA_013360685.1 Pirellulales bacterium | reverse complement strand
CGAGGCCGGCGCCGGCGGAGTCTTGGCTCGCCGTGCGGCGCGGAAGGCGGCCGCCACCTCCGCGGCCGACTTGCCCTGCTTGAGCAGGGCGAACTGCTGGGCCGAGGCGACCAGATCGACGTCGTTGGACGAGGAGACCCAGTCGACCGGCTTGCCCGACTTCATGATCTCCGGCAGCCTAGTCAGGAAAAGTCCCGAGCCGCCGAAGAGATTGTCGACCACCAGCGTCGGCTTGCCGCTGCCGCTGAGCTTGACGATGTCGTTCCTCCAGCCGAGGCCCTGGACGCAGATCAGGTAGCCGTCGACCTCGCTGCATTTGGCCAACACGTCGTCGGCATGCTTCGGGTCGTCCATGAGCGTCACCGGCAGGAACTCGACCGCGGGGCAGCCTTGGGCCAGCACGTCCAGCAGGCGTTTCCGCCGGGCGTCGAAATCGTAGCCGATGTTCGGCCAGATCGGCTTGTCGTTGAGGGTTTCGCAAAACACCAGCCGGACCTTCGGCTTGTCGCTCGGATCGGCGGCGGTAAATGCCGGGCGAGGGCGTAGGAGCAGCCCCGCCGCCGCGCATCCGGCACAGCACGCACAGCCGGAGAGGAACTGCCGACGTGAACACAGGGACGGGTGAGACTTGGCGCGCACAGCATTCTCCTTTCGATGACTTGCCCGAGGCTTTTCGGTGGCTGGTCGAGCTGCGAGTCGTGGAGGAAACCGGCTCCCGGGCTTCATGGGAACCGCGGCCCGCAGGCTAGCGCTCCATCGAGCTTCGATTGACCGGTGGCAGAAGTGGTGACACGTCCGGCCACGAGCTCTCACGAGTTCGGCTACTTCCGGCCATCGAAGATTGACGGAGCATTCGCGCAGACTTTGTCCCTGTGAGATACCAGAAACATCCCCTCGTGACAAGATCTCGGGCGATTTTGCCGGAGGCACGGTCTCGCCCGGTTTTCGACGCTACTGCAGACCATGGTCGTCGTCCTGAATCGGGAACGACTTGAACCGCCCCTGAACAACGTGCCCGCTCCCCGTAGACCTCAATGCGCGTGCCATCGCCGGGTGTGCGTCACTGACACACATCGGGTAAGCCGCGATAGGTCTCGGTCCTTCGTCCAAACGAAATGCCAGTGTTGTGTGAACGGGCCGATCTACCCCTTGCGCGCCACCGGCAATTGGTCGATCTTGGCGGCAACGATGAAATCGTTTTCCGAGAGGCCGCCGATCGCGTGGGTCCAGAGTTCGATCCACACGTTTCGGTAGCCCTCCAGGTGCAAGTCCGGGTGGTGGCCTTCCTCCTCGGCCAGCTCGGCAACGCGACGGAAGAAATCCATGCCGGCCATGAAATTCTTGACGGCCCAGTCCTTTCGGATCCTCTGGCCGTCGTGGGTCAGACGCCAGCCATCCAGATTCTCCAACTGCTCCGCGGCCCGGTGGGGTGTGTATTTCTCAACGCCCCCTTCACAGGGAGCGCATTTCTTGCGGGTCAACGGTTCGGTCGTCTGGTTACCCATGGTCCCTCTCCTTCAGGAATGCCCTGCGCCAAGTGGTTTCCAAGGCATTCTTGGGGACATCGGGACCACGGGCAAGCGCAACCGGGAAGCGAGAATCGTGCGTGGAGTCACCCGACGGGGCTTGTCGGCGGCATCCCCTCGGCGTAAGCTAAAGCACTATGGACCGCTTTGAGCACAGCGAACTGGCCCAAGATCTCTTTGCCCGGGTGATCGACCTGGAGGAGCTTTTCACGCACCTTCAGCGGACTGTCCAGGACCTGGATGAGGTGGTCCGCCAGCAACACCGGCGACTGGACACTCTCGAGCAAGCTCTGACCCGCTTGGCAGGCCACTTGGACGGCGTCATCGGCGTGGTCCAGGACAACGACGCAGCAGTCGACGAGCGGCCGCCGCACTACTAAACGAGAAGATCATCCTCTCGTGCCGAGCATTTGCTGCTGCCGGACGTGGCGGCCTACCAATTGGGGCATCCAGAGGGCTTTGTCCACGAGTTCAACCAGCACCGTCGGGTCAAACGGTTTGCGAAGGTAGTACGTGCCTCCCGCCGCATGGCTGCGTCGGATGATATCGGGGATTTGCGCTCCCGAGAGGAACATCACCGGCACGTCTTTCAGGGCAGGATCTTCCTTGATGTGCTCGCAAAGCTCCAGGCCGCTCCGGCCGTTCAGGTTGATATCGGAAATGATCAGGTCGGGGGCGTTGCTGCGGGTGTATTCGGCTGCGGCTTCCGGAGTCGAGCAGCACTGGCAACTGAAACCGGCCGCCGACAGCACGGCCGCCACTTCACCCAGGACCTGCGGTTCATCGTCGACCACGAGGACCAGCGGTTGCTGAGAGACGCTCATGGAATGGCTTTTCCTCTAGGAATGCTTTCGTTCTGTTCCAGAGACCTGGAAACCTGTCCGTTTCTTCGTCCGCCACGGTCCTGCTGTTGAGAGAGTTTTGCCAAAAGCCCCCAGGCCGCAAAACCGGAATAGATGGACAAGCCGCGGGGTCTTGAGACGCGGGTCAAGAATGGAGACTGGCTCGGAGCCAAACATCGATAACGAGGCGGAAAAACCATCGATCCGAGGCGGCTGTCTGGGCTTTTCGGGCCACACCGTCCTTGACCGATGCCGCGGGAAGCTTAAAACAAAAGGGCGAACCAGTTCTTGCCGCACCAACCCTCCCCTCGGTCGAGCAGGTATCCCCATGGAGTCCCCTCCCATTCGACGTGCGTTGATCAGTGTCAGCGATAAACTCGGACTTGCCGGTTTCGCCAAAGGACTTGTATCCGCCGGAGTCGAGGTGTTCAGCACCGGCGGCACTCGACGACACCTGGAGGCCGAGGGGATCGCTGTCCGCGACGTTTCGGACTACACCGGATTCCCGGAGATGATGGACGGCCGGCTGAAAACGCTCCACCCCAAAGTGCACGGCGGGATCCTCTGCAGGCATGACAACCCTGAAGACCTGAAGGCGCTCGCCGAACACGGCATCTTGACCTTCGAACTGGTGGTGGTAAACCTCTATCCGTTCGAGACCACCATCGCGCGGGGGGGAGTCACCGAGGCCGAAGCCATCGAGCAAATCGACATTGGGGGGCCGACTATGGTCCGCGCGGCCGCGAAGAACTTCGCCTTCACGACGATCGCCACCCATCCGGAGCAGTACTCGGCGATTCTCGACCAGATCACGGCCCACGGGGCAACCACCTACGAACTCCGCCGGCAGCTTGCCGCCGATGCCTTCGCCCACACGGCCAGGTACGACCAGGCGATCGCCGCCTACTTCGCCGGGCTAAGGGCGGAGGATGAATTCCCCGGCGCCATTTCGCTGACCCTCCGGCGCAAGGCAGTCCTACGCTACGGGGAAAATCCGCACCAGAAGGCAGCCCTCTACGCGAAAAAAGACGCGCCGGCAGCCAACCTGGTCTCGGCCCTGCAGTTGCACGGCAAGGAGCTCTCCTACAACAACCTTCTGGACCTCGACAGCGCCCTGGCGATTGTGCGCGGGTTGGCCGCACCGGCGGCGTCGGTGATCAAACACAACAACCCATGCGGGGCCGCTGTCGCCGGCACCCTGGCCGAGGCGCTCAAAAGCGCGATGGCTGGTGATCCGCTCAGCGCGTTCGGTTCGGTGCTCGGATTGAACCGGACGGTCGACGGGGCCACGGCGGAGGTGCTCACCGAACCGGGGCTGTTCGTCGAGGCGATCGTCGCTCCCGACTTCGACGACGAGGCCCTGGAAATCCTCACCACGCGCCCCAAGTGGAAGGCGAACGTGCGGCTGATGAAGGTCGGCAATCTCCAACAGCCGCCCGAACGATGGCAGTTCCGCTGGATTGAAGGGGGCGCGCTGATGCAAGAAGCCGACGTTCAGCCCGACCGGGAAGACCAGTGGCAGGTCGTCACCGGCGCCCGGCCGGCCGATGCGGTGATGGACGATCTTCGCTTCGCCTGGGCGATCGTGCGGCACGTGAAATCCAACGCCATTGCCATTTGCAAGGACGGCATGCTCCTGGGGGCCGGGGCCGGGCAGATGAGCCGGGTCGATTCCGTCGAGATCGCGATCCAGAAAGCGGGCCAGCGCGTGGAAGGTTCCGTGCTGGCCTCCGACGCCTTCTTCCCCTTCCCCGACTCGATCGAGCGCGCGGCAGCCGCCGGCGTGAAGGCCGTCATCCAGCCCGGCGGGTCGAAAAAGGACGATGAGGTGGTCGCGGCGTGCAATCGGCTCGGTCTGGTGATGGTGTTCACGGGAACGAGACATTTCAAGCATTAGGAAGCGGGCTTGAGCACCATTCTCGACAAGATCGTCGCGACGAAGCACGAGGAGGTCCGCCGGGCGCGCGAAGTCGTGCGCACGGAGCGGCTCCGCGAGCAGCTTGCCGCCGCGCCGCCGGTCCGCGATTTCTTCGGGCCGCTTGCCGTGCCGGGCGAAGTGCACCTCATCGCCGAAGTGAAGAAGGCCAGCCCGTCGAAGGGAGTTATCCGCGAGGACTTCGATCCGGTCGCGATCGCGAAAACCTACCAGGACCACGGGGCGGCCTGCATCAGCGTCTTGACCGACGCGTCGTATTTTCAGGGCAGCCTCGAGTATCTCCGCCGGATACGCCGGGCGGTCGATCTGCCGCTTTTGCGCAAAGACTTCATCATCGACCCTTACCAGGTGCTCGAGGCACGCGCCGCCGGCGCCGATGCCGTGCTCTTGATCGCCGAATGCCTGGACGACGAGGCCCTGGGGCGATTGCACGCGGCGATCGTCGACCTCGGAATGACGCCGCTGGTCGAATTCTACGAACCCGCCAATCGGACGCGCGTGCTGGAGTGCGGCGCGAAGCTGATCGGCATCAACAACCGCGACCTTCGCACGTTCCAGGTCAATCTGGAGCACACGCTCCGGCTGCGGCAGCAGATTCCCGCCGACCGTGCGGTTGTCGGCGAAAGCGGCATCCGCACGCGCGACGACGTAGCACGGCTTCGGTCCGCCGGCGTGAATGCCATGCTCGTGGGCGAGACCCTGATGGCCAGTCCCGACATCGGCGCCGCCGTCGACGCGTTGCTCGGCCAGCCAGATTGACCGTCGCTCGGAAACCTGGTTAAACTGGGTGATGTCGATCTCCACACGCGTCGGTCGGGGGAGCCAATCATGTCCGCAATTGGAAACCTGCGCCGTCTGAATCGAAGGCAGTTCTGTGGGCTGGCGGCCGGCGGCGTTCTGGGGGCGCGACTGGTCCCCGGGGCCCTTGCCGGACTGCATGGCGGCGAGGTCTCCGCCGGAGTACGCGTTTCCCAAGTCGGCGAAGGCGAGGACCTCTTTGCGTATGTCCGGCGCGTGCAGGGGCGATTCGATCCAACCCTCTACCGGCAGATTATCGGCGCCGCCAACGAATTCAAGGAAGGCGATCAGATCCTGGGGCTGGCGGCCGCCGACGGTCAGTCGCGACATCGCGCGCGGATCCTCTTGGGCAACACGCGCGTCGGCGAACTGGCCGCCCATCCGCTGTTCCACGACGCCCTCTACGACCGCCTTCAAGCGGACCTCGATCCGGCGTCGCAGCGCAAGCTGGCGGATCTGACGCTTGGCGAGCTGCGCGCGTTGGTCTTGACGCGCGACGAGGCGGAGATCCGGTCCGTCCTGGACGGACTGCCCAGCGACGTGATCGGGTGCCTGGTGAAACTGATGACCGAGGAGGACCTGATCGCGGCAGGACGCCGGATCTTCCATCCCTTGCCGGGTACGCAAATCGGGGCCGCGGGGTACCTGGGCGCCCGCATCCAGCCCAACTCGCCGACGGACAACGTGGACGACATCGTCTGGCAGGTCTTTTCCGGCTGGTCGTACGCGGTCGGGGATGTGGTGCTGGGAACGAATCCGGTCAGCAGCGAGCCCGATTCCGTGGCAGCGGTGGAAGCGGCCCTGCTCGACCTGCGGCGGACGTTCGGCATCGAAGACGTTCTGCCCCATTCGGTCCTCGCCCACGTGGACATCCAGGCGGATCTGGAGGCCCGCCGCCCGGGGACGACGGGCATCTGGTTCCAGAGTCTCGCCGGCAGCACCGCGGCGAACGCCACCTTCGACGTTACGCTGGAGAAAATGCTCGAGTATGCCGCGCGGCGGACCGGGAAGTACGGATTCTACTTCGAGACCGGCCAGGGGGCCGATTTCACCAATGGCCACGGCCAGGGCACGGACATGGTGGTCCACGAGGCCCGCAAGTACGGACTTGCCCGCCTGCTGAAACGCAAAGTCGCCGAGGCACAGCGCCATGCCGGGCTCGAACCGGCGCCGTGGGTGCACCTCAACGATGTCGCCGGGTTCATTGGCCCCGAGGTCTTCCGCACCAGGGAGCAACTGGTCCGCTGCTGCCTGGAGGACATCGCCATGGGCAAGCTCCACGGTCTGACGATCGGGCTGGACGTCTGCTCGACGTTGCACATGGACGTCAGCCTGGATGACCTGGACTGGTGTCTGGACCGGATTCTGCCCGCCAATCCGGCCTACCTGATGGCGCTGCCGACGAAGAACGACCCGATGCTGGGCTATTTGACCACGGGCTTCCAGGACCACGTGCGGCTCCGCCGGCGATTCGGCTACCGCGTGAACGACCGCATGTGGGCCTTTTTCCAGCGACTGGGCGTGATCGATCGCGAGGGCAACCCCACGGCACAGTTCGGCCGGCCTTTGTGGGTATGGCTGCAGTACCGCAAGGCCAAAGGAGATACGCGGCCGCCGGAACAGATCGAAGCCGAAGGCCGCAAGAAAATCGAGGAGGTGCGGGGCCGGGGAGTCTTTCTGGCCGAAGGCCATGGCCGGAATCCCTGGGACCTGACGCCGCAATTGGATCGCGAAATCCGCGACCTCTACGCCGATTCCAAACAGTGCATCTACGCCGAACTGACCTCCGAGTTCGTCCGGTCGCTGCCGGCGTCGATTCTCCTTCGCAGCACTTCCAAGGACCGCAACGATTACATCCTGCACCCGCAGACCGGAGAAGTCCTCGACGAGCCTTCGCGCCGGGCGGTCGGTCGCCTGCGCGCCAAACACGCCGGGGAGTACCAGATCCAGATCGTTGTTTCCGACGGACTGAACGCCCACGCGATCATGGACGACGGCCACTTGTCGCCCTATCTCTCCGCGTTGCGCGAGGAACTCCAGCGGAAGAACTACGCAGTCGCCCCGGAACTCCTGGTGCTGCACGGAGGCCGCGTCCGCGCGGGTTATCGCATCGGAGAGTTGCTCTTCGGCGAGAACTCCGACGGGTCGGCGCGTCGCGGAATCATTCACGTCATCGGCGAACGGCCCGGCAGCATGCACCGCACCTTCTCGGCTTATATTACGGCACCTCCCGCGGTGACTTGGAGCGTCGCTGGTCGCACGGACCACAATATCACGCGCGTGGTATCCGGAGTGGCGGACACGGCGCTGGGGCCCGCCACGGCCGCCTTGGCTTCCGCGAAAATCATCGAGGAGTTCTGGGCGAAAGGCCGATCGGTGTGACGGACGGGGGGCGCAGCGGGCAGTCCGCTACTCCGCGGCCGACTTGCTCCCTTCGGGCGATCCGGAAATCGGCACCCCTTCGGGCAGCGGCCGCCCGGCCGTCGCGAACCCGAGCCGGTGCAGCTCCTGCTTGATGCGGCGGAAGGCGGAGAAGCTGTCCGGATAGGTCCAGATCGTGATCGTCGACTTCTCCGGATCCAATCCGCCAATGACGCGGCGGAACTCGGAGCCTTCGGCCAGGGCGTTGTCGATCGGTTCCCCCAGGTCGTTGGCGATCGGGATGAGGGTCCATCGCTTCAGCCGCGCGTAGGTCGCTCGTCCGGTGGCCACCTGGGTGTCGATAGAGACGTCTTGCCGCACCAGCGTGTAGCGGAAGCGGAATCCGCCGAGCGGGCCGATGGTGTCGGTCAGCTCCGGCAGGTCGAAGAGCTTGTTGGCCTGGCGGCGAGCGTCGTACTTGAAACGCTCGACAAGCTGGTCCAGCGGGATATAGGCGATCCGCTCGCCTCGGAGCTGAAAATGGGTTTCATGGTCGTCGACCGCCGCGCTCAACGGGGTCGGATAGCACTCAATCAGCGTGGCCTCCGGCTTGGATTCCAGGGCATACTCTCGCTGCTGGCGGAGTTGTTCGAGCCGGATCCGCGAATCGGACAGGCGGCGGGCCAGATCGAAGTCTTCTTGCGAGCCGGTGCTTAGCTCGCTTCGACGTGATTGGATCTGGTGCTCCAGCGCGGCGACGGCGGTTGCCAGCCGGGTGCGTTCCTGGTGCCTCGCCAACGATTCCCGCTGAATGGCCGCAATCTGCTCCGCGGCCCGCGCGACGTCGTTATAGAGGTTCTGCTGGACCATCTGGTTTCGCTCCAGCTCCGATACCATGGGCTTTAGATCCTCCGCATCGTCCGGCGGCGCTTGCACCGGCGCATTCCGCGCGCGGACTCCCACCACCATCACCAGGATGATCAGGATCCCCACGATATTGGCCACAATGTCGAGAAACGAGTCGTGGCCGATCGCGCCTTCGTCTGTCGCTTTCCGAGAGTGCACAGGTATAGGGGTCAGGAGTCAGGAGTCAGGAGTCAGGAGTCAGGAGTCAGGAGTCAGGAGTCAGGAGTCAGGAGTCAGGAGTCAGGAGTCAGGAGTCAGGAGTCAGGGT
>JABWBD010000354.1 GCA_013360685.1 Pirellulales bacterium | reverse complement strand
AAGCCTTTCTGTGGATCCAGCCGGCCCACGTAGGTCACAACCCGCCGCGCCGGTTGGATTCCAAATTGCGTCAGGTCGGCGGGATGCGAAGCGAGGTAACTCGATACGTCGATCCCATTGGGAATGATGTGGATTTTCGTTTCGGGCAAACCGGCCTCACGAACCGAGAAATCGGCGACGGACTGGCTGACGCACACGTAGCGATCCACCAAGCGCGAGGTAAGCCGGTCGGCCCAGAGGTGCCAGCGCTGCTGACGTTCCGCGACCCGGATGCCGGCCAGCACCGGCCGGATCCCGGCTTTCCGTGCAGCCAGGCGGCCGGCGAGGTTCGCGTGGAAAAGAAAGCATTGCACCAGGTCGGGCCTGCGATCGGCAAAGGAGCGACCGAGACCGCGGACCACCGATACCAGGTCGACCCGGCGGGTCGCGCCGAAACAATGGACCTCGATGCCAGCCTGCTCCAAAGCTGGCACGCACGAAGCTTCCTCGAAGACTGGTCGTGGACCAAGGCAGTAGACCACGGGTGCAAAACGCCCGAGGTCCAGGCGGACCGCCAAGTCGACCAGGGCCCGTTCGGCCCCCCCAACGTCCAAGTCGGTAATACATAGCGCCACTGTCGCTCTTGCCATCGGCAGACCATATTCGGGAGTTGGGGCACTGGAGTGGCGGGGTATTGGAGCGTTGGGGAAGGTGGTAAGGGATCGCCATTACCCCATTATCCCATTACCCGCTCCACCCTCCTGGCAGACGCGCAAACCCCGGCCGCGCTCTCCACCACGGGAGAACACGGGGCTATACTCAATCTACGTCGGACGAAGAAAGCCAGGATCGAAAGGGTCTTTTCGAGTCGTCAGTCATGGCGGAAATCGATCGATACGACTACGAACTGCCGAAGAGCCTGATTGCCCAGACGCCTCTCCCGCGACGGGCGGACGCTCGCTTGCTGCTGGTGGACAGACAGCGCAACTCCTTATATCATCATCACATACGCGATCTACCCGATCTCTTGCAGCCGACCGATTGTCTGGTGCTGAACGACACGCGCGTGGTTCCGGCGCGGCTGGTCGGTTATCGCACGAAAACTGGTGGCCGGTGGGAAGGGCTCTATCTGGAAACCACTCCAGAGGGGTTATGGAGAGTCCTTGGCAAGACTCGCGGGACCCTCACGACGGACGAAACCATCACTCTGTTGGATCTGAACGGCGTCGAAGACATCCAACTCCAAGTTGGAGTCAAGGAGCCTGGCGGCGTGTGGCTCGTTCGCCCGAAGACCGACGAAGCCACCTTTCCTCTGCTCCACCGGGTCGGCCGCATCCCGCTGCCCCCCTATATCCGGAAAGGGGAGATGGTTGAGGCGGATCGGGAGCAGTACCAAACGGTTTTCGCTCGCACGCCCGGCGCCGTCGCTGCCCCTACCGCCGGCCTGCATTTCACCGAAGCCCTTTTGCGGTCGCTCCAAGAGCGAGGGATGACCCTCGCCTGGGTTACGCTGCACGTGGGCCAAGGCACCTTCCGCCCCATCGAGGCCGGATCGCTTGCCGAGCACCCAATGCACTCCGAGTGGGCTCACGTCGGACCCGAAACAGTCGATGCCGTCGAGAAGTGCCGGAGCCGGGGGGGCCGCGTGGTTGCCATCGGGACGACGGTGGTCCGCGTGCTGGAGACCGCGGGCGCCGGCGGCCGGATGCGGCCGTTTACCGGGCGTACCGAGCTTTTCATCCGGCCGCCCTACCGGTTCCACGTGATCGACGCCCTTTTGACCAACTTCCACCTCCCGCGCACAACCCTCCTGGTTCTGGTCCGCACCTTTGGCGGCGACGAATTGGTGATGCGAGCCTATGCGGAGGCGATTCGTGAGGAATACCGCTTTTACAGCTATGGCGACGCGATGCTGATCGTGTGAAACGGTCAGAGGATGCACTCTCTTCGCTGCGATCGCGAGAAGACTTGCCGGCGCGCAACGCGTGATTGCAGCGGCTTTCCCAATGGGCGGGTCGTCTGCTCGCGTCCGCCCCGCTATACTTGGCGCGTAACATCGATTCGACGCACAACCGCAAATAGAGCTCCGATCGCCCTCACCCCCAACCCTACCCGGAGCGGGAGAGGGGAGATGTGTCTCGGCCTCCAAGCAGAAAGGAATTGCCCCGTGCCGGAGGCGCTTACCGAACGTGTCCTGGTCGTGCCGACCGAGTTGTTCCACCGCCTGGGATACTTCCAGGGGTTTTCCTGCGATACGGGGCGCTATCTCGCCGATCTGCTCAGTCCCGAACACACCAGCTACCGTCCCCGCAGCGAAGTGGAACAGGACCCGGGGTTCAAGCAATTGATCCCGTACGTGATCCTCTCCCACCGCGGCGCCGACGGCCGCCAGACCGTGTTTCAATACACGCGAGGCACGGGGCAGGGCGAGGGCCGACTGCACCGAAAACGGAGCGTGGGAATCGGCGGCCACATTTCGACGGTGGATGCGGGCACGGACGGCGGAAGCAAGCCGTACGAGGAAGGAATGCGCCGCGAACTGGAGGAAGAGGTCGCGGTTCGTTCGCCGTACACGACTCGCTGCGTCGGCCTGATCAACGACGATCAGACCGAAGTCGGCCGAGTGCACCTGGGTGTCGTGCACCGGTTCGAACTGGAACAGCCTCTGGTCGAACCCCGCGAGGAGGATATCCTCGAGTGCGGTTTCCGGCCGGTGGAAGAGATCCTGGCCGATCTGTCGGCATTCGAGTCGTGGTCGCAGATCTGTTTGCGGGCGCTGTATGGAACCGAACGGGCCTGACGTTTTCCGCTTCCTTTTCCGCAAGCTCATGAGCGGGAATCATGTCTGTTGTTGAAATTGACCCCATCCCGCGAGATACGAGCCGTGAAGCGGCAGCCGTCTATTATGCCGCGTTGACTCGGATGCGGCCGCACGAGCGCGTGGCATCGGCTCTGAAGCTTAGCCGGCAGTTGCAGTGCGTCCTGGCCGATGGCGTGCGGCGGCGGAACCCGCAACGCCCCGAGACCGCGGTCTGGCAGGAGGTCTTGCGCCGATGTTTCGGCGAAGCGGCGTTTCAGAACCTGCGGCACTGGCGTGGAGTTGCACGCATGAGCGATCTCGAACCCTCACTCACCTGGATCATCGATCGGCTTGAACTGACAGGCATCCCTTACATGGTTGCCGGCTCCCTGGCAAGCACGTATTACGGGGAATACCGCGCCACTGCGGATGTCGACTTGGTGATCGCGCCGGCCGCATCGCAGCTTGAGGCATTTCTGGACTCACTCGGCGACGACTTCTACGCCAGCCGAACTGCGGCCCAGCAGGCGCTGCAATCCCGGACCATGTTCAACGTGATCCACCCGGCCTCCGGCTTCAAAGCAGACCTGATCGTCCGCAAAGAGCGGCCGTTTAGCGTGGAAGAATTCGGCCGCCGGGCTCAGGTTTCGTTGCTAGGCCGTTCGGTCTATGTCGCCTCGCCCGAAGACGTGATCCTCAGCAAGCTGGAATGGTCGAAGGCCGGTGAATCGGAACGACAATTCCGCGATGCTCTAGGTATCGCCATCGTTCAATGGTCGCATCTCGACAACGCCTACCTGGCTCGCTGGGGCCGCGAACTGGAGATCCAGGACTTGCTCGGCAGGCTCCTCAGAGAGGCCCAGAAATTCGCACCGATGGAATGACGCAAGCCGCCGCTCCCATCTACATGGACAACCACGCCACCACGCGGGTCGATCCTCGCGTCGTGGAAGCGATGTTGCCCTGGTTCACCGAGGCGTACGGCAACGCGGCCAGCGCGACCCACCTGTTCGGCTGGCGGGCCAAAGAGGCGGTCGATCGGGCCAGGGAGTCGGTCGCCGCTGCTATCGGCGCCAAGTCCAAAGAGATCGTGTTCACCAGCGGCGCCACGGAGAGCAACAACCTGGCAATCCGCGGCGTGGCGGAACTGTCCAGGCGCAAGGGCAACCATATCGTCAGCGTTGCCACGGAGCACTCGGCCGTCCTCGATCCGCTGGATAAGCTGATCGCCCGCGGTTACGAAGTCACGTTGCTTCCGGTGATCCAGGCGCCCGACGCGCGGGCAGGCCGAATCCTTCCGGAACAGGTCGCCGAGGCAATCCGGAGCGACACGATCCTGGTCTCGGTGATGTTGGCCAACAACGAAATCGGCGTGATCCAGCCGCTGGAGGAAATCGGCCGGATCTGCCACGAGCGGGAGGTGCTCCTGCACAGCGACGCCACCCAGGCGGTCGGCCGCATTCCCGTCGACGTCCAGCGGCTCCGCGTCGACCTGATGAGCTTCACGGCACACAAGATCTACGGCCCCAAAGGCGCCGGTGCGCTTTACGTCCGCCGCAAGGCGCCCCACGTCCGGCTCGAACCGCAGATGCTGGGCGGCGGGCACGAGAGCGGGCTCCGCAGCGGCACGCTCAATGTGCCGGGCATCGTCGGACTGGCTTGCGCGCTGGAGCTTTGCCGGGAGGAGATGGCTTCGGAAAGCCGCCGACTGGCCGAACTCCGGGACCGGCTCTACCACGGGATCACGGCCGCCTTGCCCGATGTCGTCTTGAATGGCCCGGCTCTCTCGCCCGAATTGCGGCTGGCGGGCAACCTGAATCTCCGCTTCGCATACGTGGAAGGCGAGTCGCTGCTGTTGAGCATGCGCGAAGTCGCCCTGAGTTCGGGAAGCGCGTGCAGTTCCGCCCGCCCCGGCCCCAGCCACGTGCTGCGAGCGCTGGGGCTGTCGGAAGAGCAGGCCCGGTCCAGCGTGCGATTCGGCCTGGGGCGGTTCAATACCACGGAAGAGGTCGAATTCGTGGTCGAGGCGATCCGAGAGGCAGTGACCCGGCTGCGGAAAATGAGCAGCCTGGCGTGAAGGGCCGGGTGTGGTTCCACTCATGGGTGGGCCGCCCTTGGCTTCTTGCGATCCCCGGCATAGGATAGTACGTAGTGGTTAAGCGGCCCTAACAAAACCGGCCCAGGAGACCTTCGGTCGGGGGTTTTGAGGGGTCAGAGACCCGCGCCGAGCGGTTTTGTTCGGCTTTCTAGGGAGACAGGCAATGAATCGGGGCGGCTTTGAACTTGTCGCCTCTTGAGCACTCAGAGGAGTAAACATCCACCATGTCGATCACACTGACCGAAACTGCCGCTGGGGAAGTGAAGCGGATCATGGAGTCCCAGGGGCTGGAGGATACGACGGTTCTGCGGATGGGCGTTGCGGGCGGCGGATGCAGCGGCCTCCAGTACTCGCTTGGTTTCGACACCGAATTCGACCCCGAGATCGATGCCAGGTACGACCATCACGGCGTTCCGGTCGTCGCTCGCAAGAAGGTCGCACTGCACCTCGACGGCACGACCATCGATTTCCAGGACGGGCCGATGGGCCGCGGCTTCGCCATCGAGAACCCGAGCTATCCACGCGGCGGCGGCTGCCCCGGTTGCGGCGGCCATTAGACGCCTTGATGGATATGCGAGGATCACGACGGGCGGCGGTCCTCCCGCCGCCTGTTTCGGTTTATATCCAACCTGAGTGCGTGGCGTGTCGAAGCCGCCGACAAGGGATCTACTCCCCCTCGGGGAAGATCATCGCATCGGCGAAGGCCCATTGAAACCCGTGGTCCGTGGCCAGGTCCACGTGTTCGGTCCGGCGGGCAAGTTCTTCGGCGGCGGCTCGCGCACTGGCCGAAATGGCCGTCAGGCGGGCCCCGGCCAAGGAGGTGTTTCCCTCGTAGCGGATGCATTTCGGGTCGATTTCATTGGGCAGCAGACCGATTCGCTGGGCATTTCTCCGCCGGATGAAGTTTCCGAACCCGCCGGCAATCAGCACCTGCTTCAGGTCGCGAGGCTCCAGTCCGGCGCGCCGCAGCAAGATCACAATTCCCGCCCGGATTGCCCCACTGGCCAACTGCAACTGGCGAACGTCGCGCTGCGTGAGCACCACTGGCCGCCCGGTGGCGGTTTCCGTCTCCGCGGCCACCAGGAACGACACCTGGCCGTTGTCGGCGACCACGCGATTGCGCATATCCGGCAAAACGTCGCCGGGCAACTGGTCGGGCGCCGCCATGCGGCCTTCCGGACTGATGATCCGGTGGCGCAGCAGTTCCGCTCCCAGGTCGATCAAGGCGGAGCCACAGATGCCGATCGCAGGCACGTTGCCGATCACGTCGAATTGCAGTCCCCCGTCGACGGTTACCCGCTCGATCGCGCCCCGGGCCCCCCGCATCCCATGCTCGATTCGGGCCCCCTCGAATGCCGGCCCCGCAGCGGTGGCGGCGGCCGACAGCTTGCCGTCGGCCGCGAGCACAATCTCGCCGTTCGTGCCGATGTCCACCAGGAGGCTCGGGCTTTCGGCCGCGGCGAGCCCCGTCGCCAGGATTCCCGACACCGTGTCCCCGCCGACAAAGCCGCCGATCACCGGCAGAATATGCGCCCGGGCCCGCGGGTGGACGCGAAGGCCCAGCGTGCGAGCTTCCACGAGCAGCCCTCGGCCGGCGGCCGGCACAAAAGGCACCTCGCCCAGCCACCGGGAATCCAGCGCCAGGAGCAACTGCTGCATCGTCGTGTTGCCCGAGAACGACACGGCGTAGATCGATTCGCGTGGCGCATCCGCATCGGCGGCCAGCTCGCCGATCATCTCGTTGACCGCCGCGACGACCATCTCCTGCAATTCGGCCAGCCCTGCAGGATCCTTTTGCGTGTGAAGAATACGTGTAAGTACGTCGTCGCCGACGGCGGTCTGCGGATTGAGCCTCGAGGCAATCGCCAGTTCCTCTCCCGTGTTCAGGTCCACGAGCATCCCAACGAGCGTCGTCGTGCCGATGTCGAAGGCCGCGGCGTGGCACATGGCCCGGGTATCGCCCGCCTCAAAGTCGATCAAGTCCCGGTCCGCCAGCACGGCCGTGCCGCGAAACGCCTCCCGCCGCAGCCTGCCCGGCAGTTCGCGAGCCAGCTCCAGGCCGACCTCGATCGGCCCCACCGCGCGCTGGATGCGGAGCAGATCGGCTTCGTCGTTCTTCCGGTCCGGCGGCGGCAGTTCGACGTACTGCTTCCGGACCGGCGGATCGATGGCCGTCTCGGTTGTGCCGCGTACGTCGGCCAGGATCTTGTGGTAGGACGCCAGGAGCGAGGTCTCGGGAACGACCACGGTCATCGCATCGCGGACCACGGTCTGACAGGCCAAACGCCAGCCCTTACCGAGTTCCTCCTGGGAGAAAACCCTCTGTTCCGCCGCACCGGGCGGCGGCGCGCCCCGGCGGACCGCCACGCGGCACTTCCCGCAGATCCCTTCTCCGCCGCAAGGGAGATCCAACGCGATGCCGGCCCCCGCCGCGATCTCACTCAAGCGGGTCCCCGCGGCGGCGCGGACCGTCTTGCCCAGCGGCTGGAACGTGACTGCCACCTCCCGGTCGTGCATTAGGATTCCTTTGCCGCCAGGGCAAGTTCGCTCTCTTCCTGGACCTCCTGGAGCAGCTCGACAAACCGTGTCGCGGTGGGCGTGAACACCTTGCGCTGCCGGTGGATGATCCCGATCGGCCGCTGCAACTGCGGAGCGATCAGCCGCACCGCCGCCAGCCGGCCGCTGGCCGTCTCAAGCCGCACCGTGGGTTCCGGCAGAATGCTGACGCCGGCGCCGATCTCCACCGCCTGCTTGATCGTCTCGATGTTGTCGAACTCCATCACCACCCGCACCGAGACGGAACGCTGTCGAAGGTAGCGGTCGATCTCTTTGCGGATCGACAGGTCCCGGTCGAACGTGACGAAGTCCTCGTCCTGTAGATGCTCCGCGGTAACCGCCTTCCGTTCGGCCAGGTGATGCTGAGGGTGGCAGACCAGCACCATCCGTTCCGAGCGGAGCGGGATCACGGCCAACTCGGGCGAGGCCACCGGGTAGGAAACGATCCCGAGGTCCACCTCCGAATTGAGCACGGCATCGAAGACCTTGTTCGGCCGCAGATACTCCAGTTGCACCTTGGCTTTCGGATACCGGCGCATGAAGTCCTGCATGCACCGGCTCATGTCGTGCAGGCCCACCGAATAGATCGCCGCCACGCGCACCATCCCCGCGATGTCTTTGCGGAGCGAGCGGACCCGGGCCTCGACGGAGTCGTACACCTCCAGGACCTGCCGAAAGCCCTCGAAGCACGCTTGTCCCTCGGGGGTGAGCACAAAAGGCCGCTTGCTGCGGTCCACGAGCTGCACCCCGAAGTGCTTCTCCATCCGGTGCACCGATTGGGTCGCCGCCGACTGGCTCACCTCGTTGGCAGCCGCGCCTCGCGAGAAGCTCTGGTGCTGGACGACGTCGCAGAAAATCCTGAGAGTCTCGATGTTCATAAGAATATCTTATCATAAGACCGCCTTAT
The DNA here is from genome assembly GCA_013360685.1 of Pirellulales bacterium. Taxonomy (GTDB): domain Bacteria; phylum Planctomycetota; class Planctomycetia; order Pirellulales; family Thermoguttaceae; genus JABWBD01. The sequence goes on along the minus strand of JABWBD010000354.1, from coordinate 309 downwards.
TACAAGCAGTCTGCAAGAAGCGGCTTACACCCCTCTAACAAGTGAACAAGTCTCGCGTCTGGCTTCAGCCTGCCCCGACAGCGAATCGTCCGGAAAGTCCGTGCTTGGGCTCGGTTGCGGCTCCCGGGCCTGGCTGCTGCTGTCAGGTCGGCCAACTTTTCCTCCGGACTCCCCTCGTCTATGATTCGTGGGCAACTCGCCATTCCTAACGACTGTCTCCCGACGGCCACAGCCAAGAAGGTATACCTTGATGATCTGGATTTGGATTGCATTTGTCGCGTTTGTATTGCTCCTGCTGGCCTTGGACCT
>JABWBD010000023.1 GCA_013360685.1 Pirellulales bacterium | reverse complement strand
GATCGTAGCGGGTTGTGAGGACAGCACGGTGGTCGCACTGGACGAAAAAGGCTCGATCCTCCGGCTCGGCAAGATCAGCGGCCGGCCGGTGTACGCGGAGGTGGTCCACACTGCGGCCGGACCGATCGTGGCGTTTGCGACGGATAAGGGCGAGGTAAAGGGCTTCGTGCCGGGCGGCTGACGGCGCGCGTGGGACCGTCTTTTTGGAGACCGCTGAAACGGTGTAGCCGGGACACTCCGTGGCCCGGTTCCGAGGGGCAAAGCGGGCCACGGAGTGTCCCGGCTGCACAGGAAGGTTTGAGTCGTTCAGCGGACTCTGCCGGATCGTTGCCAGACAGGGAGGATGTCGGCACAGGGCGCGAGGCAGGGACGCGAAGCGTCCGGGGACTGCGTTACGACGCGAAGCGTCGTAACGATGGGAGCGTCGTAACGATGGAAGCCCCGTTCAACTCCATGCAGTGGCACAAAACCGTAAGGTCAGCCGCAGGAGCTCGCGGTCTGGCCGATTGGCAACGAGGCGGATTCGGGGGCGCCGACGGGCGCCCGGCCGATGCTGTAGTAGGTGAAGCCGCCTTGGCGCATCCGGTCCGGGCTGTAGATGTTGCGGCCGTCGAAGACGAGCGGCTGCCGCATCCGGCCCCGCATCCGTTCGAAGTCGGGATGGACGTACTGCTTCCATTCCGTCAGGATCACCAGGGCATCGGCGCCGTCCAGCGCCAGGTCGCGGTGCGGGCAGTAGATCAGCTTATTGCCATACTTGCGGCAGATGTTTTCCAGCGCGACCGGGTCGTGGACCCGCAGGGCCGCTCCCGCGTCGAGGAGCCGGTCGATCAGCACCAGGGCCGGGGCCTCGCGGATGTCGTCGGTGCCCGGCTTGAAGGACAGTCCCCAGATGGCGATCGTCTTGTCGGAGAGGTTTCCCTCGAAGTGGCGCTCGATCTTGTCCCAGAGCACCGTCTTTTGCTGCTCGTTCACCGTGTGGACGGCGTCGAGGATCCGCGGTTGGATCCCGTGGGCCCGCGCGACCGCCGCCAAGGCGCGGACGTCTTTGGGAAAGCAGCTCCCGCCGTAGCCGACGCCCGGGAAAAGAAAAGCGAACCCGATCCGGCTGTCGTGGCCGATGCCCCGTCGCACGTCGTTGATGTCGGCCCCGGTCCGCTCGGAGAGATTGGCCACCTCGTTGATGAAACTGATCTTCGTGGCCAACAGGGCGTTGGCCACGTATTTCGTCATCTCGGCGCTCTCGGGCGACATCTTCAGTAGCGGATTGTCGGTCCGCAAGTACGGCTGGTAAAGGTCCTCAAGCACGTCGAAGACCTCCTTGCGGCGGGCGCCGACGACAACCCGGTCGGGTTTCATGAAATCGTCGATGGCCGCACCTTCCTTGAGAAACTCCGGATTGCTCGCCACGTCGTGGGCGCGGCCGGTCAACTTCTTGAGCCGCGCGGCCACGGCGGCGTTCGTGCCTACCGGCACGGTGCTTTTCAAGACGACGATGGTCTCTGCCGGCAGGCAGGAGGCCAGGTCTTCGACGGCCGACCAGAGGAAGGACAGGTCGACGGAACCGTCTTCCGCCGGCGGCGTGCCCACGGCGAGGAACACCAACCGGGAACCGGGCAATGCCGGCGAAAGCTCATCCTGGAAAACCAGCCGGCCTGCCTCAGTATTTCTCTTAACCACTTCGGCAAGTCCCGGCTCGTAGATAGGGATTTCGCCGCGCCGCAGCGCGGCGATCTTCTGCTGGTCCCGATCCACGCACACAACGTCATTGCCCGTCTCGGCCAGGCAGGTCCCGGTCACAAGGCCCACGTAGCCGGTTCCGATCATGGTGATTTTCACGTGCTGTCTCCACCGGTGTTGCTGGGTAATGCCGGCACGGCGATCGAACGCTCTCGACGAGGCCTCCCACGGAAACCAATTCATCCTACCGGGCTTTTCCAGCGGAACATCTGTACAGAATTCGTTCCAGCGCGTGCTCGTGGTGAACAGGAAGCCCGGGCCGACGAAATCAGCGACCGGAACCCATTACCTGCTTCCTCGACAAGGCAATCCGTTTCCGCTCGACATCCACCTGCAAGACCTTGACATGGACGATCTGCCCGACCGCAACGATCTCGGCCGGATCCTTGACGAACCGGCGGTCGAGTTCGGAGATGTGGATCAGGCCGTCCTGGTGGACCCCGATATCGACAAACGCTCCGAACTTGGTCACGTTCGTCACCACGCCCTCCAGGACCATGCCATCGCTGAGGTCCGAGATTTCGTTGATCCCTTCGGCAAACCGGGCCACCCGGAACTCCCGCCGCGGATCGCGCCCCGGTTTCTCCAGTTCGCGGAGGATATCTTCGATCGTCGGCAGGCCGACCTTGTCGTCGATGAACGGGTCCGGCCTGAGTTGCCGGAGAACGGCCGTGTTGCCGATGAGCGAACGGGCCGGCACGCCGGCCGCCTCGGCCATCTTCTCGACGACGTAATAGCTTTCCGGGTGGACGGCCGAGTTGTCCAGCGGCTGCGGGCCGCCGCGGACCCGCAGGAATCCCGCGCTCTGCTGAAACGCCTTGCCTCCCAGGCGAGGAACGTGGAGCAACTCTTCGCGCGAGGAAAACGCGCCATGCTTGTTGCGGTAGTGGAGGACCGACTCGGCGAGTTTCGGTCCGATCCCCGATAGGTAGCTCAGCAGTTGGACGCTCGCCGTGTTGACGTCCACGCCGACCAGGTTGACGCACGATTCCACCTCGCGGTCCAACGCCTTGCGGAGCTTGGCCTGGTTGACGTCGTGCTGATACTGCCCCACGCCAATCGACTTGGGGTCGATCTTCACCAGTTCGGCCAGCGGGTCCTGCAGGCGGCGCGCGATGCTGATCGCGCCCCGCACGGTGACGTCGAGTTCGGGAAACTCCGCCCTCGCCACCTCGCTGGCGGAGTAGATCGAGGCCCCGGCCTCGTTGACGCTTACCTTGGCCAGCTTCCTGCCGCCGGCCTGAAGCATGGCGGCGACGAAGACGTCGGTCTCGCGCGAAGCCGTGCCCGTGCCGATCGCGATCAACTCGACATGGTGCCGGTCGATGAGCCCCAGGAGGACCTCGGCCGCCTCGTCCGTCCGGTTGTGGGGAGGCGTCGGATAGATCGTGGCATGGTCGAGAAACCGGCCGGTGGCGTCGACCACCGCCACCTTGCAGCCCGTGCGGAACCCCGGATCGATTCCCATCACGACGCGTGCTCCGGCCGGCGATGCGAGGAGCAGTTCGCGGAGGTTCTGGGAAAAGACCTGGATCGCTTCCTCGTCGGCCGCCTCTTTGCGTTCGGCCAACAGGGCGGCTTCGAGCGAGGGGAAGAGCAGTCGCTGGCAGCAATCGGCCACCGTTTCGACCAACTCGGGGCGGAAGAGGAATGACGGATTGGTCACCAGCCGTCCGGTCAAACGGCGGACGGCGGTCTGGTCGTCGAACTCCACGGCCACGCGCAGGACCTCCTCCGTTTCGCCGCGGCGCATCGCCAGGTAGCGGTGCGACGGGACCTTGGCCAGCGGCTCCCGGTGGTCGTAGTACATCTCGAACTTGCTTGGCTTTCCGGCCCAATCCTTGCGGACCTTCGCGACGAGCATTCCCCGGCTCATGGCCTCGCGTGCCACCGTGCGGATCTCGGCGTCGTCGGCCCATTCTTCGGCGAGGATGTCGCAAGCCCCGCGAAGCGCCGCCTCGCCGTCGGGCACGTCTTTCTCGGGGGCGACATAGGGCCGCAGCACCGCTTCGCGCGAGCCGCCGGGGTTGACCTGCCGCCGCAAGATCGCCGCCAGCGGCTCCAGCCCGCGCTGGCGCGCGATCGTTGCGCGGGTGCGGCGTTTCGGCTTATAGGGGAGGTAGAGATCCTCCAATTCCTTCTTGTCGCGGCAATCGACGATCCGCTTGCGGAGGGCGTCGTCGAGCTTTCCCTGTTCGGCGATGGTCTTGAGGATGGTGGTCTTGCGTTCGGCCAGTTCGCGAAAATAGTCGACTGCGTCGTCGATCGCGCGCAAGGCCGTCTCGTCCAGGCCGCCGGTCGCCTCTTTTCGATAGCGTGCAATAAACGGGATGGTGTTTCCGTCGTCCAGCAACTTCGCCGCGGGTCTGACTTTCGAGGCGGGAAGCTTGCAGTGGTCCGCGATCTGCGGAATCGACTGGTCCAGATCGAATTGGATTTCGTCAGTGCTGCTCATTCTCGACTCACCACGAATGGGACAACCCGGCGGTCCGGAATCCGACTGCCGGTCCGTTGGAGGAAGGCAAAGATCGTCTCCCATCGGTCAACCTGGCGCACGGCCGACGATCCTTTTTCATCCTCCCAGGCCGCCAGAGTGCTGTCGCCCTGGTTGGCAACGCCGTGAAGCATTCTCCTACGTTGAATGTACCGGAAAAAAGATCATAGCCGAATTCGTGAGACTTTGGAGTCCCCGCACGACACCCGAGTCCTCACGAATTCGGCTACCAAACGGCTTCCGAGCGTTGCCTGGTTGGGCGGCGGAGCAGTGTCTTCCACCAAGTAGAGGCACTTCCGGACCCGCACCATGTGGCCCACTTTCGCCCCTCCCACTCCGGATGGCGCAACGAGCCTGCGGGACCCCCTCTCAACGAATCGCTCGCTACAGTGTGTGGTTCGAGAAGGCGGACAGGCACATTGCCTTTACGTGTTTTTCCAGGTGAACACCGAAGTTTGGGTCGGGGCCACTCCCCTATTTCTTGAACCACGCCCGGACCGGCAGGCATCCTCGGAATCGGAAACTGGGCTGGAACGGGTAGTGGCGATTCGGTACCCTTACGCCACTTGGGTGGAATGTGTCAAGGATGGAGCTATCGTCCGGAAGCGGGACTGGGCTCAAGGAGGAATCGTCCATGAAGCTGCTGAACCTGGTGGGATTGGCCGCCTTGATCGCCGGCGGCTATTTCTTCTACAACCACTTCCAGATCCAGGGAATTGAAAACCTGAAGATCAAGCCGAAGAACGTCCGGCTCGATGGCCCCTCCCAGCCGGGAGCAGCGGAGAATCCGGTGCCGGTGGCCGCCGGCGCGGGCGGTGAACGAGCGGCCATCCGGGTGGCTTCGATCAACCTGCGCCCTCTGGACCAGGACAAACTCGGCAAGGCCCACGTGGTCGGTCGGCTCGCCGAGATGATCCGCGGCTTCGATGTGATCGCCATCCAGGGAATCGTTGCCCGCAATCAGAGTCCCGTGGTATACCTCGTGGAACAAGTGAACGCCGCCGGAAGGCACTATGATTTCGCCACGTCGGCCAATGTCGGCACCGAACCGGTCCAAGAGTATACGGGCATCTTGTTCGACCGGGCAACCGTGGAGATCGACCGCACGACGATCTGTCTGGTGGAAGACCCCTCGGGTCGCATCCGTCACGAACCGCTCGTGGCTTCGTTCCGTGCGCGCGGTCCAGCGCCCACCGAGGCATTCACGTTCTCCCTGGTCAGCGTCGACGTGGATCCCGGCCAGGCCGCGACCGAGCTCGACCTGATGGACGACGTGTTCCGCGCGGTCCGCGACGACGGCCGTGGCGAGGACGACGTGATCCTGGTGGGATACCTGAATGCCGACGACCAGCACCTCGGCCAACTGGCCGAAGTGCCGAACATCACCTGGGCGATCTCCGGCCTCCCAACGACCACCCGCGGCACACGGTTGTCGCAGAACATCCTGTTCGAGGCCCGGGCCACGAACGAATTCAGTGGGCGATCGGGCGTGATGGATCTGATGCGCCAGTTCAATCTGTCGCTGCGCGACGCAGTGGAGATTTCCGACCATCTCCCGGTGTGGGCGGAATTCAGCGTTTACGAGGCAGGACAGGCCGGACATATCGTGGCAAGCGGCGGGATGGCCGCCCGGTGAACGACCTCCCCAGCTCCCGGAGGCAACGCCCGTCCGCAGCCAGAAAGGGGCCGGCTGGGGTACTGAGTACGGAGTACTGGGCAGGAATGGGGTCATGGAGTAACGGCGGCGTGGAGTAATGGGCCGGCCGGTCTTGATACTCCGCTATTCCCCCCCACCATTCGACTACTCCACCATTCCATCACCCTATCTGCGGAATTGGCGCGAAATCTGTTCCCGTCCCATTCGGGACCGCGAACGGTTCGGGTACAATAGGTGTCTCGTCTTCACAGGGCCCGCACCATCGCAGGGGGGTTCGTCCATGCCTTGGTTTCACGACAACTGGTTTGACGACGGCCCAATCGACCCGCTTCAGGTCGAACGGAGTCGCCCCGTTGAGGACGAAGAGGCAAGTCAATGGGAGATGGTCTGTCAGGCTGCCAGCCCCGGGCCGCTGGTGCTCGACGATCAGGCCGACGGCGGCGGGATTGTGGTGGCCACGTTGCCCGACGGCCGCCAGTTGGTGAGCATAGCCCCCGTCGGTTCTCCGCTGGATGCCATGTGCATCTCGGAAGCGAATACCGAGCTGATCTGCCACGCGCGGTTCTGGCTCCTCCGCTTGCTGCGAGATCGCGAGCACGCGAGGCAGCGCGAAGAGGCTCTCCGTCATCAGATTGAGCAACTCCAAGCGCAGGTCCGCTTAGTGCGAGGCTCGTCGGAAGATGAGGCAATGACCCCTGCTTGAGATCTGTCGCAGTCAGCCAACGATGGAGCAGTCCAACCGCTTCCCCGACGCTCTGGCCTACGCGGCCGCCCTGCACGTCGGCCAGTGCCGCAAGTTGTCGGGGGCGCCTTACGTTTCGCATTTGCTCCGCGTGGCGGGCACTGTGCTCGAATACGGGGCGGATGAGGACGAGGCGATCGCCGCTCTCTTGCACGATGCGGTCGAGGACCAGGGAGGCGCCCAGACGCGAGAAGCGATCCGGCGCCGGTTTGGCGACCGCGTCGCCGAGATCATCGACGGGTGCACGGATACCGACCAACACCCCAAGCCGCCCTGGCAGATCAGAAAGGAAGCATTTCTGAAGCGTCTGCCGGATGCAACTCCTTCCGTACGCCTCGTTGTGGCGGCCGACAAGCTCGACAACCTGCGGTCACTGACGAACAGTTACCGTCAGCAGGGGGACGAAGTCTGGAGAGGGTTCAAAGGGGGCCGCGATGGCACGCTCTGGTATCACCGTAGTGTCGTCGACATTCTGAAACAACACGGCCCCGGTCCGCTCGTCGAGGAACTCGAACGATCGCTGCGCGAGTTCGAACGGCTCGTCGAAGAGCGCCGGCAACCGCCGCTCGGCGGTTGAAACGACTTCTCCCATCGGCTCCACGGCGACGTGCTGCAGTACGATGTCGGCGGTCTCTCCAAGCCGCGCCGGGCCGGACAGGCCTGGTTGGGCGGCGCGCTCGGCAAGGGCCCACGAGATGCGTTTCCCGGGCGGAGACCGCACCTCCGGCATCCGGGCGCAAACGGGACCGGCTTCTGGACAGGCGTCGTCGTCGGCATTAGACTCAGGGCAGTTGCCACTGAACCTCTTGCGGGAGAGACGCCATGCGAAGAACGCTTCTGGGAGCGAATTGGGCTGTTCCGGGGATGATCGCCGTTGTCGCGCTGGGCCTCTCGGCATCGCGCGTGTCCGCCGACGGTCCGGACCTCAAGTCCGAGTTCCTTCGGCTCTGCGACGACGGGCGCGAGGATGTCCTGGAACAGGCGAAGGCGATCGAGCGCAAAGGACGGGCATTCTATTGGGACTCTTACGCAGTCCGCGGACTGGCGGTTGCGTACGACATGACGGGCAAGCAGGAGTATCTCGACGCCTGCAAGCTCTGGTCCGACCACATGATCGACCTGCAGAACGGCATGGTTCCCAAGGGCGCGTACTACATGCAATACGGCCGCAAACCCGGCGAAAAGGAAGGCGATTGGTACGTGGCCGACTGTTCCTCGATCGCGCTGGGCGTGCTGGCCACGGCGGTCCGTTGCGAGGACAAGGCGGAGAAAGAGCGGTACCTGAATTCCGTCAAGGCTTTCGCCGACCTGGTGGCCGAAAACTGGATCCGGCCGTCGGGCGGAGTGACCGACGGCTACTGGCCGAAGTCGGACAAGGAGTGGTGGTGCTCGACCGGCATCTACGGGTCGCTGGCATTCTGCCTCTACGATGAGACGGGCGATCCGCGGTACCTGAAGATGGGGCTTGGCGCGATCGATTGGCTCAATCAGCAGGACTTCCTTACGGTGGCCGAGTTTTTCCCACCGCGCGAGATCAAGCCCACGGTAATGATGTACTGCCTGGAGGCCTACTCGGCGGCCTGGCCGCACTTGAAGCCCGACAGCGATCTTTCCAAGGCGGCCGTCGCACAAGTCGAAAAGACCGAGGCATGGATGGCGGAAAACCTCTGCGGCAAGGCCGGCATCCCGTACATCAGCCAATGGGGGAGCAAGTTTGGCGGCCTGCCTTTCCACCTCTACGTCTACGCCAAGCACTTGCCGGGCAATCAGGACGCCGTCGGGCTGGCGGACCGGGAACTGCGGCACATCGCGGGCGTTCTCAAAGAATCGCCGCCCTCGAACCAGCGGGACCAGTTGGCGCTGTTCGCAATGGTGTCGTACGCGGAGAGAATCAGCCCGGGCGCGATCTATCGGACAAGCAAGAAGTGAGGCGACCGCTTCGCTTCAAGTGGCCAATCCGCAGCCCGGCCACTGCCATCGCATCGTATGACGGCGCGGGGACGACCCGTGCCCACAGGCGGTGAGAGAAGGCAAAAAAGGCCTCCGTGCCTTGCGTGGCAGTCCGTTGCAGTGTTTCTGATTACCGACGGGCACTCCCCAGGTCCCCCGGCACTCGCGCCGCAAGAGCTTGTTCGCCTCCGGTTGGGCGAGCATCTCCGACTCAACCGGCGGCACGATCGGAACCCAGCGGTGCTTTGCTCCGCAAGCCGATGCTAAGACGATGCCAAACCTCGTCGCACCTGTCAAGCACCCAAAACGGAGAATTTCTTCTTCCGGCGATCTTCACCCATGCTTGATGGTGGCGACGACTTGACGCGCTCCCGCAAGCCTGCTAAGGCGCTTGACGCATTGGCCGTACTCCTTGCCTCCCCTGGGCGGTTCGCGAAAAAGAACAACCACCCGTCAGGACTTCATCTGGACATCGTTTAACCAGGGCCAACGGCCCTCGCGGGGCGAAACTGAAGGCCGCGTTGGCAAATCACGCGCGGGCCGATGGCCCTGCGGTTAAACGACCGTGCAGGCTATTTGACGTTTTGGCGGGTGGTTGAAAAAGAAAGCTGTCGCCGCGGCGACCGCCATCACGGCCGTTCGGGAGATGTTCGCTTTTTTCCAGATTTTTGGGTCCAGGCCCCCGGCACTGCCGACCGCTGGGCCGGCGAATGAAAGAGGGGAGAGTCGGGTCGAGGGTCAAGGGTCGAGGGTCGAGAGCCAGACCGTTTGGCTCTCGACCCTCGACTCTCAGCTCTCGACCCTTCGCGGCCGACACAGAAAAAGGGCTGCCGACCCAGCCCGAAGCAAGATGTTGTCCACAACATCGCCCGCCGGCCTGCTACATCTGCCGGCTCTCGCGGTAGCTCTCGATATCGGGCTGGTACTGGATGGTGTCGGTCAGCGCCCCGCCCAGGAACATCGCCAGGAACAACAGCGCCGTGACAAAGACAAGGGCATTGAAGGGGTGGTCGTAGCGGAGGTGCATGAAATAGAGGACCACCAGCGCGGCCTTCACCGTGGCGATGCCCAGCGCGATCGCGAGGTTCCACGGCTCGAGATCCACCCAGGTTGCCGCCACGGTGGCGACGGTCAGGACCACGAGCGTCAGGAGGACGCCTGCCAGCACCCAGAGCGGCATGATGTGTCCGTAGTGCTCGGCTTCGCGGGCCGCGTCCTCGGTGGTTACCGGATGGGTCGAATGGTCGGTCATCGTGGTTCCCGGTCAGTTCACGTTGTTGAACTAGTGGATCAGGTAAAGCAGCGGGAAGAGATAAATCCAGATCAGGTCGACGAGGTGCCAATAGAGGCCCACGTAGTCGACGGGGCCGAAGTAATGGCTGTTGAAATGCCCATTGGCCGCGCGGACCAGGATCCAGGCGATTGCGGCCATCCCGGCCAGGACATGGAGGCCGTGCAGGCCGGTCATCATGAAGTAGATGCTGAAGAAGATCCCGGCATAGCGGGGCCCCTCCGGGCGTTGGAGGGCCGATTGGGCCTCAGGGCGGCCGGGCGGCCGGGCGGCGTGGTCCGCCGGTTCGGCGTGCTCGACCGGATGGTACTTGCCGGCCCAGAGCAGTCCATCCTCCCACTTGTGCTTGTACTCGACGTACTTGATCCCCAGGAAGCCGCACGCGCAGAGGAGCGTGAGCGAGAGCATCACCATGAGGAGCTTCCGCTGGTTGAGCTGGGCGCAGCGCACACCCCAGGCCATCGTGAAGCTGCTGAAAATCAGCACGGCCGTATTGATCGCTCCCAGGTTCTTGTCCAGAAAATGGTGGGCGTAGATGAAGATCTCCGGATGGTTGGCCCGGTACACGGCATACGCGCAGAACAGGCCGCCGAAGAGCAGGATTTCCGTCAGAAGGAAGATCCACATCCCCAGCTTGCCGGCCTCGAACTGCTGCTTGTACGACTGGTAGTGGTGGGCCAGGAACGGCCGATGGTGGTCGGCCGCGGCGTGAGGACGGGGCGCCTCAACGGAGCCGGGATCCGCGTCGTCGGGCGGGCGGGTTGTGCTTTCTGATTTCGCCATGGAATGGAAACCGATCCTAGTGGGCGCTCGGGTGCAGCGGATGCTCGGGCTTGGCCGTTTGTGCCACGCGAACGTAGCCGCCGACGTCCGGGTCATACTGGAAGTTCCGGACCGCGTAGGGATCGCCCACGTGAGGCTGCACCGGGAAATTGTCGTGCGGGGGCGGAGAACTGCACTGCCACTCCAAAGTCGCTCCGCCCCACGGGTTCGCCACCGCCCGGTGTCCATTGAAGAGCGATGCGATCAGGTAAATCATCACGAGGAACAAGGCAATGCCCAACAGGTAGGAGCCGAGGGTGGAGAGGAAATGGTAGCCATAGAACTCCGGATGCTCGCCGAGCATCTCGCCGTAGTCGTAGTAGCGCCGCGGCATGCCCCGGCTGCCCAGCGCGAACTGCGGGAAGAAGGTGAGATTGAAACCGACAAAGACCATGAGGGCCCCGATCCGGCCCCAGAACTCGCTGTACATGCGGCCGGTGATTTTGGGCCACCAATAGTGGATCCCGGCCAGAAACGCGCTGAGCGTGCCGCCCACCATCACGTAATGGAAATGGGCAACGATGAAATAGGTGTCGTGCAGGTGGACGTCGGTGGCCAGCGCACCGAGGAACAGCCCTGTCAGGCCGCCGATGCCGAACAGGAAGATGAACGTCAGCGCGTAAAGCATCGGGGTTAACAGCGCAATGGAGCCCTTGTACATCGTCGCCAGCCAGTTGAAGACCTTGATCGCCGACGGGATGGACACACTGAACGTCAGGGCGCTAAAGATCACACTGGCCAGCTTCGACTGGCCGCTGGTGAACATGTGGTGCCCCCAGACCAGGAACCCCAGCAGCGCGATGGCGATGCTGCTGATGGCGATGAACTTGTACCCGAAGATGTGTTTCCGGCTGAAGACGGAGATCACCTCGCTGATGATGCCCATGCCCGGCAGGATCATGATGTAGACCGCCGGGTGCGAATAGAACCAGAAGAAGTGCTGGAAGAGCACCGGGTCGCCGCCGAGTTTCGGATCGAAAATGCCTAGGCCCAGCAGCCGCTCCACGCCGACCAGGAAGAGCGTGATGCCGAGCACGGGCGTGGCCAGCACCTGGATCAGCGCGGTCGCATAGAGGGCCCAGAGAAACAGCGGCAGCCGGAACCAGGTCATCCCGGGCGGGCGGAGCATGTGGATCGTGGCGATGAAGTTCAGCCCGGTGAAGATCGAGCTGAACCCCAGGATAAACGCCCCGGTGACGGCGAGGACCACGCGCGTATCGGTCGTGGTGCTGTAAGGCGTGTAGAAAGTCCAGCCCGTGTCGAGCCCGCCGAGAACCAGCACGAAGACGAAAAAGACCGCGCCGACGATCCACAGGTAGTAGCTGGCCAGATTGAGCCGAGGAAAGGCCACGTCTTTGGCTCCCAGCATGATCGGCAGGACGAAGTTGCCCAGGGCCGCCGGGATGCCGGGAATGATGAAGAGAAAGACCATCACGGCCCCGTGGAGGGTAAAGACCTGGTTGTACATGTCCTTGCCCATGATCGTGCGGCCCGGACCGATCAGTTCGGTCCGGATCAACTCGGCGAACAGCCCGCCGAGGAAAAAGGACGCGACGATCGAGACCAGGTACATCACCCCGATCCGCTTATGGTCGAGGGTGAGGGCCCAAGACCAGAAGCCGCGGGCGTGGGTGAGATAGTTGTCCATGGACGGCGCTGCTGCGGGGCGAGGTTCGGTAAGGAGATCGGACATGCGCGGAGCCTTGGTTCTATTTCAGTGACTCGATGTATTCGATGATGGCGGTGATTTCCTGGTCTTTGAGGCGGCCTTTGTAGGTGGGCATGGCGGGCTGGTAGCCCTGGCGGATCAGCGCCATCGGCTCGAGGATCGACTGGCGGATGTAGTTGTCGTCGACCTCGGCCGAGGTCCCGTTGGTGAATGTGTGCCTCTGGCCGTAGATCCCCTTGAAGCTCGGGCCGACCTTGGCGGTGCCGTCGGTGCTGTGACAGGTCAAGCAGCCGTTCCGGCGAGTGAGCTCGGCGCCCGCTTCGACCGGAGTCATGCTCGCCAGCAGGTTGGCCGCCTGCTCCAGCCAAGTCTCGAACTCGCCCGGCTTGTGGACGACCACTTTGGACAACATGTCGGAATGTCCCGTGCCGCAGTACTCCGTGCAGTACAGGTCGTAAGTGCCGGCGCGGAGCGGGTGGAACCAGGTGGTCGTGTAGCGGCCGGGCACCAGGTCCATCTTCACGCGAAACGCCGGGATGAACAGGCTGTGGATCACGTCCTCGGAGGTCATCGTCAGCCTCACGGGACGGTCCACCGGCACATGCAACTCGGGAGCAACGTGGCCGTTGGGGTAGCTGAAGACCCAGCTCCATTTCTGCCCCACCACGCGGATGTCGTAAGCCTGCCGCGGCGAAGTCCGGATGTCCAGGTACGTCGTGAACCCCATGTAGAACATGATCACCACAAGGATCACGGGGATGATCGTCCAGGTGATCTCCAGCAGGTTGTTATGGCTGGCGCTGCCGGGCGCCTCCACTCCCGGGCGCCGGCGGTAGAGGATCACGAACAGGCACATCAGGGCGACGATCAGCACGAAGAAAAACGACGCCACGCCGAGGATGAAATAGAAGACGCGATCCACGTCGCCGGCCGTGGAGGAGTCGGGCGGGGGCAGCCAGTAGCCGCCCCGCGACTGGGCGAAAAGGATGAGGTCATGCATCTTCGCGGTCCTGGGAAACTCGATCGGGAGTATCATCGGTCGTTTCGGACCGGCCAAGGTGGGCCGATCGCCTTGCCTCGCCTCGCCAGAACATCATCAGCGCGCCGCCGAGCAGCACGACGGTGACCAGCGCGCCGAGGCGCATGATCTTCACCGCCGCCGGGCCGTAGCGCCCCTTGGTCTCGTCGTAGTGGAAGCAGGTGAGCAGGAACCGGTCGAACGTGGAGCCCACCTTCCCGTCCGCCGCTTCGACCAGCGACAATCGCAGGGTCTGGGGATCGTATTGGATTCCGTAGAGATAGCGGGAGACGCGGCCGTCGGGCGTGAGGATAAACGCGGCCGCGGCGTGGGCAAACTCCCCGGTCTGTTGGACAAAGCTGTAACCAAACCCCACCGTGTCGGCCAGCTTGCGGATGTTCGCCTCGTTTCCCGTCAGCATGTGCCAGCCGTCGCCAACGCCGGGGCGTCCGTAGATTTTCAGGTATTTCTGCCTGGTCAGCGCGGCCCGCTCGGGCAGTTCTTTCGGATCGATGCTCACGGTGACCATCTGGAAATTCTTGCCCAGGTCCCACTCAAGCCCTTGCAGGCCCTCGAACAGCCCATTGAGTTGAAGGCTGCACAGCATCGGGCAGTTCGAGTAGTTCATCGTCAAGACCACCGGCCGCGTGCCGTCGAAGAAGTCCTTCAGCGTAACCTGCTTGCCGCTGGAATCGACAAACGGCAGGTCGAGCGGGATCTGGGCATTGGGGTGCTCCGTGATGCCGACGTTCTTCAAGTCGTCGGGCGCGGCTTCCATCCGCTGAGCGAAAGAAGGCGGCGAAGCGGCCACGGCGCAAACCATCACAAAAAGGCCCGCCGCAACGCGGCCGCCAAAGGTCTGTCTGCGTACGTTGGATCTCATGACTGTCCCCTATTGTGTACCGCCGCCCTCGCGAGCTTTGGATTCTGCCGCCGCCCCGGTCGAGGAAGAGGCTTCTGCCGCGGCTGCATCCGTACTGCCCTGGCGAGAACCCTCGGCCCGCGGATTGGCGCGGCCCTCCACCACAACCAATTGCATGGCCCGGTCAATCGGGATGGCGACCACCTGGTTCTTCTGGTCCACCCAATGGTATTCTACGAGTTTCGCCCTCTGCGTGGCCAGAAGATTCTCCAGCTCGGTGTAGGGCTGGCTGATATTCTTGGCGTAGTCCTCACGCTCTTCGGCCGCGTAATAGATCACGGTCAGCAACACGATGACCGCGAAGGTCAGGACCGCGCCCAGGAACCCGATCAGCGCCACCATCGGCGTGTTGACATCATTGTGCGAAGTCATGGGCATTATCCGGCAAACCTAGAAGTTCTCCAACGCAAGCGATTCGCCCAACCGCGGGTCTTTGATCGGAACGAGCGCCTCGCCGCCCGCCACGCGGACCGCGCTGGCGAGATAGAGGCATACCAGCCCGACGAGCAGCGCAACATCGATCAGGCCAAAAGGCGGGCCGGCGTCGGGGGAGTAGTTGGGCATCACCAGCCAGTACATGTCCAGCCAGTGAAACACGAGGAGCCACACGCACCAGAACGCAAGCACGCCTTTCCGCCGCTTCATGCTCCGCGGCAAGAGCCCGACGAACGGCACCAGCAGGTGCCCGAACGCCAGCGCGAGCGACACCCCCGCCCATCCGTTCGTCTGTCGCGCCAGGTAGTAGACCGTTTCTTCCGGGATGTTCGCGTACCAGATGAGCATGTACTGGGAAAACGCGATGTAGCCCCAGAAGATCACGAAGCCGAAGAGCAGCTTGCCGAGGTCGTGGTAGTGCTCCGCGGTGACCGACATGGTCAACCGTCCGCTCGCCTGGAGGGCCGCGGCTGCAAGCACAATCGCCGCCACACCGGCAAGGATGGCGCCGGAAAAGTAATAGATGCCGTAGATGGTGCTGAACCACCTCGGTTCAAGCGACATCAGCCAGTCGAACGCCGCGAACGTGACCGTGACGGCAAAGAGCAAGAGCGCCGGCCCCGAAAACCGTTCCATGCTCAGCGTCAACGACGCGTCGCCGGAATGGTCCTGCTGAACTGAGCGACGGAGGAAGAACCGCGTGATCAGCCACCAGACCGCGAAGTAGAACACGCAGCGGATGCCGAAAAACGGCACGTTCAGGTAGGGCGACTTGTGTTCCAGCAAATGGTCCCCGGCGACAGCGGCCGGGCTGGTCCATTCATAGAGGGCGTGGCTGCCCAAGAGGACCGGCGCCAGGACCGGCAGGAACAACACCAGGAGCACGGAAACGTTGGCCGCCAGAATCTCGGAGATCCGCCTCACCGCCACGCTCCAGCCGGCCCGCGTCGCGTGCTGGATCAAGACAAAGAACAGGGCCCCCAGGGCGATGCTCAGCACGAAGCAGTAGTTCGTCAGGTACGAGTGGAAGAAGTAGGAAAAGCCGTCGCCGCGGACCGCGCCCAGCACGGCGGCCAGCGCCAGCGCCGCCAGTCCGATTCCTGCCAGGAGAGGAAACGCGCGGGCGCCCAGCGCGGCCAGGGTCACGTGGTCGTCATGGATCCGGAGAGTCGCCGTCGGTCGCATCATGGGCACCTGATTTTCACCGCAGTTTCTTCTCGTTCCCAGGCTCCGCTTGGGAACGCCCTATCTTGCAGGCTCCGCCTGCTCCGAGTTCTTTCAACGTCCCCTCTGCTGCCCCATCGAGGCGGAGCCTCGCCGTCGTGTGTTCCCAGGCGGAGCCTGGGAACAAGTTTGGTTCGTGTGTTCCCAGGCAGAGCCTGGGAACAAGTTCGGTTTTCACCGCAGTTTCTCGCGCATCTCTTCCGGCACATCGTCCAGCGTCGCGTGCTGGCTCCGCTGCAAAGCTTTGACGTACAGCACAATTGCCCAGCGATCTTCCACGGAGATCTGGGAGGCGTAGGGAGGCATGGTGCGGATGCCGTTCGTCACGGTGTTGTACAATTGTCCGACCGGCTGCACGCGCACGGGCTCGGCGTGCAACGAGAGCGGCGGCACCCAGTTGGGCTCGGCGCGCCGGGTGGCCCGTTGCGAGACCATCCCGTCGCCCTCGCCGGTCAAACCGTGGCAAGGCGCGCAATAGATGTTGAACCGTTCCCGCCCCCGCTGGACGGCCTCCATGCTCACGGGGACTGGAAACTCATCGACCCACTGCTCGCCAAGCTTGCCCAGGTAGAGGGCCGTGTTCTCATCCATCTCGCCTTGTGCGATCGTGCCAGGCACCGCGGGGCGGCTCGCCATCCCGCCCGGGAACAGCGGGTTGAACGCCTGCGCCCGATACTTCGGCTGCGCGTCCATATCCAGGATTGGGTGAATCCGCGGCAATTTCTTGGCGCCGGAACGATACCAGGCGACGCCCAAGGGAGGGAGTATCGCCAGGATCGCCAACGTTGCCACGCCCCAGTAGACCCCAGTGGGAACCTCGCGCCCGGTTGCCGGCATCCGGCAGACGTCGATTGCCACCGCCCCGGCCGACTGGAGAAGCTCCGCCGCCCGGCTCTCCTCGAACTTCGGGTCCCTTGCCTCGATGGAGAGGAAGAACCCGTCGGACGTCGCGCGGGCGAACCGCCGGCTCTGGAAGACCGGGTGCCAGAGTTGCGGGAGTTGGTTGAGCGCCAGCACGCCCACAAACGCCGTGAGCGCGGAGAAGAGCACGATCAGCTCGAACGTGACCGGGATGAACGCGGGCAGGCTGAAGAGCGGCTTGCCGCTGATGATGTACGGATAGTCGACCGCGTTCATCCACCACTGCATGAGCAGGGCGGCGGCCGCGCCGGCAACTCCTCCGGCCAGGACCATCCACGGCAGGACCGTCGGCCGGATCCCCATGGCGCGGTCCATGCCGTGGATCGGGTAGGGCGTGTGGGTGTCCCAATAGCGATAGCCCGCGTCGCGGACCTGCGACGCGGCTTCCACCAGTTCATCCGGTCCGGCGAACTGGGCGACCAGCGCGGCGACGGCTCCGCCCGGTGCGTCGGCAATCGTCGGTTCCTTTTCAGCCATGATTGCTTCTCAGTGTCCCTCGGAGACCTGGTCCGGGTAGCGTATTCCCTGGTGGCTCTCGCCGTTGGCGTGCGGCTCCGCCGGGGCCGGCGTCTGCCAATCGCCGGCGGCATGGTGATGGGGCAAGACGGCTTTCACTTCCGCCATGGCCACCATCGGCAGATAACGGCAGAACAACAAAAAGAGCGTAAAGAACAGCCCGAAGCTGCCCAGGAGCATCGTGATGTCGACGGCCGTCGGCCGGTAGTATTCCCACGCGGAAGGCAGATAATCGCGGCTGAGCGAGGTGACCACGATCACAAAGCGCTCGAACCACATGCCGATATTGACCAGGATGCAGACGATCACCATCATCCACGGCGTGGTCCGCACCTTCTTGAACCAGAATGCCTGCGGGGCCACGACGTTGCAGGTGACCATGATCCAATAGGCCCAGGTATACGGCCCGAAGGCCCGGTTGATGAAGGCGAACTGCTCGTAAGGATTGCCGCCGTACCAGGCGATGAAGAACTCGATCGAGTAGGCGTAGCCGACCATGCACCCGGTCGCCAGGATCACCTTGTTCATGTTTTCCAGGTGGCGCAGGGTGACGAGATCCTTCAGCCCGAAGAACGCCCGCGCAGGAACCATGAGCGTGACCACCATCGCGAATCCGCTGAAGATGGCCCCCGCGACGAAGTACGGCGGGAAAATGGTGGTGTGCCAGCCGGGGACCACGGAGACGGCGAAGTCGAAACTCACTACCGAATGGACGCTCAGGACCAGCGGCGTGGCCAGTCCGGCCAGGAGCATGTACGCGCGCTCGTAGCGGTGCCACTGCCGGCCGGAGCCTCGCCAGCCCAGGGCGAAGATGCCGTAGGCGATCCGCCGGACCCGGCTGGTCGCGCGGTCCCGCAGCGTTGCCAGGTCCGGGATCATCCCCAGATACCAGAACAGAAGCGAAACGGTGGCATAGGTGCCTACCGCAAAGACGTCCCAGAGCAGCGGGCTGCGGAAGTTCGGCCAGACGGCCATCTGGTTCACGTAAGGCGCCAGCCAGTAAACGAACCAGACGCGGCCGATGTGGATGGCCGGGAAGATCCCGGCGCAGATGACGGCGAAGATCGTCATCGCCTCGGCAAAACGGTTCACGCTGGTCCGCCACCGCTGGCGGAAGAGGAAAAGGATCGCCGAGATGAGCGTGCCCGCGTGGCCGATGCCGACCCAGAACACGAAGTTGACGATGTCGAACGCCCAGGCTACCGGCACGTTGTTGCCCCAGACGCCGACGCCGACGGCGATCAGGTAGATCGCCGCGAGGATCAGGGCCGCCGTCAAGGTGGAGGAGACGGCGAAGGCCACGTACCACGCGCGCGGCGGGCGCGGACGCTCCGCGATCCGGGCGACGGTCTCGGTGATCGACGTCAAGGTCTGGCCGCCCATGGTCAAAGGGGCCCGGCGCCTCGGGTCGTCCGTCGTATTGTCTTCAGCCGGCAGGGTGATCGTCGACATGGTGGGCGTCTTCAAGCTCCGGGTTCGGATTGCGGATCTTGGCCAGGTAGGCGGTCCGCGGCTTGGTGTTCAATTCGGCCAGCACGCCGTAGCTGCGGTCGGCCGCGTGGTCCCGGGCGACCCGGCTCGATTTGTCCGAGAGGTCGCCGAAGACGATGGCCTGGCTGGGGCAAGCCTGCTGGCAGGCGGTCTTGATCTCGCCGTCGCGAATCTCACGCCGCTGGTTTTTCGCGCGGATCTTCACCTCCTGGATCCGCTGCACGCAGTAGGTGCACTTCTCCATCACCCCGCGGCTGCGGACGGTCACGTCGGGGTTGTAGACCATCTTGGTCAGCGCTCCGCCCGGCCGGTCCAGATTCTTGTGGTAGTTGAAGAAGTTGAACCGCCGGACCTTGTAAGGGCAGTTGTTCGAGCAATAGCGGGTGCCCACGCAACGGTTATAGACCATATCGTTGAGTCCCTCGCTGCTGTGCACGGTGGCGGCAACGGGGCAGACCTGCTCGCACGGGGCGTTCTCGCAGTGCTGGCAGATCATCACCTGGTGGTCGACCTGAGCGCGATCGGGCTCCCCGACGAAGTAGCGATCGATGCGGATCCAGTGCATCTCGCGGCCTTCGAGCACGCGCTCCTTGCCGACGACCGGCACATTGTTTTCCGCCTGGCACGCCACCACGCACGCGTTGCAGCCGATGCATTTCGACACATCGATCGACATCCCCCAGCGGCGGCCCGGATACTCCGGCTCGTCGAAAAGCGAGATCAACGGAGGATGATGGACCGCGTGCCTGGCGAATTCCGGATGCTCCTGGTAGTGCTCCAGCGACGCCGAGCGGACCAGGGCACCGACGCGCGCGGCGCGGGCCTTCAAGCCGACGGTGTCGATGGCGTGGTGGTCCTGGGTCGTCGCCAAGCGGTACTTCTCGCCGGTCGGCTCGATGGCCAATCCCGTTGCGAACTCTTGCGCCTGCAACGGCCGCAGGCGGTAGGTGTCGAACCCGATGGACTGGATGTTCCGCCGGGCGTCGCCGCCCACGAATCCGGCGGCGGAGCGACCATACCCCAGCCCGACCGCCACCGAACCGGCCGCTTGCCCCGGCAGGATGTACGCCGGCATGACCAGTTCGCGGCCGTCCAGCTTGAGCCGCACCATCGTTTCGTTTTCGACGCCCAGGGCGGCGGCCGTGGCCGGGCTGATCCATGCCGCATTGTCCCAGGTGAGTTTGGTGATCGGGTCCGGCGTCTCCTGGAGCCAGGCGTTGTTGGCAAAACGCCCGTCGTAGACGGACGAGTCGCCGCAAAAGACGATTTCCAGAGGGCCCTGCTTCCAGACCAGTTCCGACAGGCTCGCGGCGCGGTCGGCTTGCGGCGCCGCGCCCTGGATCGCCGGCTTCTCCGGAGACCAGCCGCTGCCTTGGAGTAGTCCGTCGTGGACCGTTTCTCGCCATGGTGTCTGGGCGTTCTGCGCGCCCGCGATCCGCTGGAACGTGGCCCGGACCAACTCCATCCCTGAGGATTTCTCATCGCCGAGGACCAGCGCCAACAGCTCGATCGCGGGCTTGCCTCCCAGAAGGGGCGCGATCAGCGGTTGGACGATGCTGTAGGTCCCGTCCCACGAGCGGGCATCGCCCCAGGATTCCAGGAAATGGGCCTGCGGCAGATGCCAATCGGCCAGCAGCGCGGTCTCATCGCGGTAGAGGCCCAAGTGGACGGTCGTCCGGACTTTGCCCAAGGCCGCGGCAAAGTCGAGGTCGGCGGGTGCATTGTAAACAGGATTGCCGCCCAGGACCAGAAGTGTCTCGACTTTGCCGGCGTTCATCTCGGAAGCCAGCGCCGCGATGGCCTGGCGGTGCGGCATGCGATCGGCGTCGGGTTCGGGGAAGTAGACGACTCCATTCCCGATGTTGCCCAGCGCCGCATTGATCCGGTGCGCCGCGGCATGGACCTCGGCCGGCTGGCGCGGCCCGACGGC
The DNA here is from genome assembly GCA_013360685.1 of Pirellulales bacterium. Taxonomy (GTDB): domain Bacteria; phylum Planctomycetota; class Planctomycetia; order Pirellulales; family Thermoguttaceae; genus JABWBD01. Next base: position 15,455 of record JABWBD010000023.1, on the reverse strand, counting down.
CACCACCGTCTCGCCGCGGCGGGCCTTCAGATCCTTGGCCAACGCGACGACGAACCGCCCCACGTCGCTTTCACCGTCTTTGCCGTGGGCGCTGCCGCTGCCGCCGGTGATCTCGCGCTCGAGGGCGGCCACGAAGACGGCAATGTCCTGGGCGCGCAGCGGCAACCGGTGATCGGCCGCGGCGCCGGTCGGCGTGTAGCAGCACTCGATTGCGTAGAGCCGGTTCATCTGCCCGTTCACCACCGTCCGGCCATCGGCAAATGCCCGCGCGTATTGCACGCCCGCCGGATGATCGCAGAAAAGATCCTCGTCGATCGCAACGATCACCTTGGCCCGATCGAGATGGTAGTGCGGGCGGTAGACCTTTCCGAAAGCGAGCTTTGTCCCCGCCCGCTCGTTGTCGCGCGACAGCGGCTCGTACTCGTACCACTTCGCCTCGGGAAACGCTTCGAGCAGCCGCGATCGCATCGCCGCAAGCGTCGGCGAACTCGTGGTTTCCGCCAAGACACGGAACGCGCGGCCGCCGTCTTTCCGCAACGGGCCGAAATGCCCGCTGGCGAATTCGACAAACTTGTCCCAGGTTTGGACGCTTTCCCCCTCGGCCGTCCCCTGCACGAGCTTCCCGCTGCGGTCCGGGTCGTAGAGTTGGAGGATGGAAGCCTGGGCCAAGGCATCGGTAGCGCCCCGGCTTTGGGGATGGTCCGGATTGCCTTCGATCTTGATGGGCCGCCCGTCGACCGAGGTTACCAGCAGTCCCAAAGCGGCCCCGCGGAGGTCCATTGCGGTGGCAAATCGCTGGGGTTCGCCGGGCACGCGGTGCGCGGGCCGCCGGACCATCGGCAGAATCTCTTCCTGTTCCCATCGGCAGCCTCCGCCGACGCTTGCCAGCGTCAGCGACGCCCCCATCAACTGCAGCCAGCGGCGGCGGCTGATGCCGCCGGGGTCGGCCTCCCTGGGGAACTCCGCCTCCAGGAACGCGCGATACTCGGGCGCATCGGCCAACTCGGCGAGACTCCGCCAGTGTCTCACCGCCTTTTCTGCACGTTCCGTCTGCCGCCCTGAATCTGCCATATCCAACCGCCCAATCTCCGCGGGATTTCTCTCTGGCTCTCGACTCTCAGCTCTCAGCTCTCGGCTCTCCTCACCGATGGCATGTCGAACCGCTCAATCCCTCTGGTATTCTCTTCTTCTCGGGCTCTCGACCCTCGACCCTCGGCTCTCCTCACCGATGGCATGTCGAGCAATCCGTCGATGGGTTGATATTGTTCTCCTGCCGAAGCCTCTTGCCGAGGATTGCCTGGTCCTCGCTGGGCTTCCAGTCCAGATCGGTGACGAACTCGACCGGTCTGAGGTGTTTTTCCGGGTTGCGGTGGCACTCGAGGCACCAGCTCATGCTGAGGCTTGCGACCTGGCGGACCTGGTCCATCTTGTCGATCCGGCCATGGCATTCCAGGCAGCCCACGCCCCGCGAGACATGGGCACTGTGGTCGAAATAGGCGAAATCGGGCAGGTCGTGCACCTTGACCCAGGGAATCGGCTCGCCCGAGGCCCAGCTCTCGCGGACCGGCAAGAGCAGCGCGGTGTCGGCGGCGATCCGCTCGTGGCAATTCATGCAGACGCTCGTGGGCGGCACCGCCGCGAACGAGGCTTTTTCGACCGTCGTGTGGCAGTAACGGCAATCGATCCCCAGTTCGCCGGCGTGGAGGGCGTGGCTGAACGGCACCGGCTGGTCGGGCATGTACCCGACGTCGGTCGTTTGCGGCGAACCGCCGTAGTATGCCATCACGATGAGATAGACCGGCACGATCGCCAGCACCACGCCGAACAACGGCCGCGCGCGGTCAATCCACTGCGGAAAAACAGATCCACCCATGACAATCGTTCGTCGCCTGCTCAGTCCATCAGAAGATGCTTGAAATCAAAGGGGGCTTGACCAGCCAGCACCGAGCGGCAGCGGCTTGAGCCGCTGCCGTCCTGGTGCGCCTCCCGGGTCAAGGCGAAGGTGGGAAACCAGAATCATCCCCTGTCTTCCAGTTGATGCCAATTTTACCCACAAAGCCGGTCCCGGAAAGTAGCGAACCGATTTCCCGCCGCCCGTCGGTCTTGCATACTTCAGACGGGGTCAACCCCCCATCGACAATGCATCGAATGCCACATCGAAAAACAGCAGTTGTGAACTGCGCTATCCAGCAAACCCGGACGGTTCACCACAACTATTCCCCCCCTATAAGTCGGATGACAGCAACCCAAATCGTCAGCGAGGGCGGGTTTTGTGCGGACCTCACTTACCGTTCGGGCTGCAACGGGATGTAAATCACCGGGGCAAAGACCAGACAGGAAATGGCCAATTGCGAAGTGGACATTCCCTCTCGCCCGGATCGAAGCTGACGTTTCATTTCGCCGATCATCAAGTCGGCAATCTCAAGATGCCCCGACTCGCGGCACAGGGAGCGGGCGGAATCGAGCCACCGAAGCAATTGCTCCGCGTCAACCGTGTCATCGGATCGCGTGCCGGGTATCTGATCCCAACTCATCAGGAGACTGTACCCGTAACCTGCATCTTGCTGCTGCTCTTCGGTCGATTCCGTCTCTGACTCCTGTTCGTCCTTTGGTAGCCGCGGCGACCAGGAACTCGCGAGCCGTCTGTTCGAGGGACCAACCCTGTGCCGCGCGGATTTCCAGGATGTGCACGCGCCCGGTGGGCGTGTGGTGAGGTTGCTGGTGCGGCGGCAGCCGCGCCAAGCGGGCGTCCTTTCTCGACCCTTCGCCGCCGACACGGAAAAAAGAGGGCTCCCGACGGGCGTCTCAGAAGTCGCTCATCAGCAGTTCGCCGTCGGAGCGTTGGGCCAGTTGCTGGAGAATCTCGCGCTCGATGCTCTCGCTGAGGAACCGGATGCTTCCATCACCCAGCGCGAAGTTGGCTCCGCCCGGGTGATGGCTGGCGAAGCCGCCGACGAAGAGGGGGCCGGGCTCGGCCGCCGGCGGTTCCGGCGCCCCGCGAGGACGGTTGCGGTCTCGTGCCGCATTGATGTTCGTCCCCGTGTTGCGAAGGGTTGCCCGCGTTCCCGACGCCCAGCCGAGGGTTTCGTCCTCGTCGACGAGTTTCTCGCCGAGAAAGAGCGTCTGCGAGGCGCCGTCGGTGATGTCCTCATCGTGGACGGCGCTGTTGAGGAAGAAGACCCCGTGGTTTCCGGCGTCGATCGGCTCTTCGAGGTGATGGTGACAACCCGCGTAGTTCGTGAAGCCGATTTCTCGAGCGACCGCGGGACTGGATGGGCAGCGAAGCGTCGAGATGCTGACCTGCCGCACGCGCTGGTTGCTGGCGTCGTAAACGCTTGCCCCGAAATTCATGTGGCGATACGCGTTGAATTGTTCGAGATAGGGCAGTGCTTGCGAGATCCAGTTGTGGTGGTATCCCCGGGGAATATTTTCGATCGGCCCCGTGGGGTTGACCGTGCCCGGCGGGTAAACACGGTGGGCCATGTTGTAGTTGTGCACGGCCAGGATGAGCTGGGTGAGGTTATTCACGCAGCTCGCGCGGCGCGCCGCCTCGCGGGCCGCCTGGACCGCGGGCAGCAACATCGCGATCAAAATTCCGATGATCGCAATCACGACAAGCAACTCGACCAGGGTAAATCCTGTGGACATTCTGCGTTTCATGACGATCCTCCTGGGATGCAGTGGCTTGGGTCGATGGGTCTTATAGGTGCTAGGAAGCCCTAACTCGACTCCCCTCTCCCGCTTCGGGAGAGGGGCGGGGGGTGAGGGCGGTTGGTCCTTGTTAAAGCCTTTATGGGACCTATTCGTTCTTGCCGCTTATCGGGTCCCAAGAAATTTCAAACTCGCGCCGGCAGACCGTTCGCCGGACGGGATCGTCGGGAAAGCGGGCTTCCACTCGGACCCTTCGGGCGCGGCTCGAATCCGCGGCCTGGCTCACCTCGATCACCACGACGCCCGTTCCTGCTCTTCCAAACACGTCCGCCGGCACATTCCACTGCTCGCCACGATAGTCGTCCGACACGGCCAGCCGCTGGACGGCGCGGCCGACGCCCGCTTCCGCCAGCCAAAAGCACTGCTGCTCCTGCCCGGACAGACGCATTTGGCGCTGGTGCACGACAACCGCCTGGACCAGCGCCAGGCCCAAGAGGCTTACGACGAGCAGGCTTGCCAGCACCATGGCCAGGACCGCACCCCGGCATGGTTTCCGAAATCGAGTACCCGGGGCACTCCGTGACCCGGTGACGCGAGGCAAAGCGGGCCGCGGCTCTTCCATTTTGAGGTGTAGGACGGCCTTCCCAGGCCGTCTTTTTCCCGCGATCTCGACGGCCTGGGAAGGCCGTCCTACAGAAAACGCCGAGGCTGGCACCCAAGAACGGAAGAGTCCGGGCCACGGAGCTTCCCGCCTAAATGGGAATGCGGCTTTTTCAGCAGCCTTCTGCGGCTTGCGGTTCAACGACGAGAGCCGCGCCTGTTCGGTTCGAAAGCATGGGACCATTGGACTCACCTCATGGCTTGGACGATCGCGACGCGGCGCGGAGCAGTCCGACGGCCGCGTCGACGCGAAGGGGCTCGAAACGCAACGGGCTCTGCACCCCGGCGGTTTCCGGCTCCATCACGAGCGAGGCTCGCGCTAACGGGCGTTCCCGATCCACTTTCCAGGCCGGTACATACGACGCGGGCAGGCTGTACCTCTCGCGGCGCTGAATCCGATCGCCGCTGCGGACGACCCGCTCGATCCGCCGGGGGCCGAGCGCGTAGCGGACCGAGCGCTCGCCGGAGAGCGTCAACCGGAGAACGCCCGCCGCCGGTTTTTTTCCGGTGTCTTCAAGTTCGCAGGAAAGGGCTTCGTGTGCGTCGCACCGGAATTGGGCCGCAAACCTCCCGAGCGCAAGCTCTTTCTCGAGATCCTCGCGGACCCGCTGGTTCAAGCGGGCCATCCCGTGCATGGCCGCCATGACCATGGCAAACGTGGTTGCGATCAGGCTAAAGGCGACCACGCATTCGATGAGCGAAAAACCCTTGCGGTGTCTCATGGCGAGCCCTCCGCGTCTGGGGATTTCCAGCCGACCAGCCGGACCGGTTCGCCCGGTTCGCCCGACGGGCGTTGCCACTGGATCCGGAGGCGGATCTGCCGGGTCCGGTCGTCCTCGTCGGAAACATCGACCTGGAGCTTCGCGCCCGGCAGGCATCGGCGGCACTCTCGCGACAGTTCGGCCGAGGCCAGGCGCTGGGCCGAGGTTTCCTCCCAGGGCCTCGAAACGAAGTCCTCCATCAAGTTGCCCGCCTCTTGGATGGCCACCGTCTCCTGGTTGGCCCACCGCCGCTGGCCGGCGGCCGTGGCGAGGAGCTGCGCGACGCCGACCACGGCCGCCGAGGCCAGGGCCACGGCCATGATCGACTCTTTGAGGATAAAACCCGCGGGATGGTTCATCGTCTTCATGTCAGGTTAATGATCAAGCGGTACAGGGGCAGCAAAATAGCCAAGGCGACAAACAGCACGGCGGCGCCTGCCAGCAGGACCACTGCCGGGAAAACGACATTGATCGCGGCGCGGAGCCGGTAGACCGATCGCCGCGCGGAGCTCGCGGCCATTTCCTCCAACGCCCAAGCCAGGTTGCCGGTGCGTTCGGCCGATTCGAACAGGGCCGCTTCGGCCTTGTGGATCAAGCCGGTCCGGCGCAGGGAGTCGGTCCAGTCGGCGCCCTGTTCGATCCGCCGCGCGGCCCGCTCCAGTCGGCTGCGGAGTCCCCGCCGGTGGAGATATCCGGCCAGAAGCCGCATCATGTCGGCCAGCGGACGGTTTTGCCGCACGGCCACGGCCAGCCAACGCAGGATGACGCCCCGGTCCGCCCGGCCCCAGAAGAAACTCACTCCCGGCAGATAATGCGACGAGTAGCCCGTGTAGAAGGAAAGGCTCCGCACCATCACGAGGACGAACAAGAGCACCAGGAGCAGTGCAAGTGGCCACGCCTGGTCCAAGAAGTCTGAAGTCCCGACGAACCACCGTGTAACCGCCGGAAGCTGCGCGCCGAAATCACTGAAGATCTTCTCGAAAATGGGAACGATCTTCAGCAGGAGAAACGTGCACATGAGCATCCCGTAGAGCACCAGGAAGAGCACGTAGAAAAGTCTCTCGGCCGCGGATCGCAAGAGGACTTCTGAGTCGTCCGTCTGCCCCATGGCTTGCCGGAGCGCACCGCCGAGATCGCCCGTCTGTTGTCCCAATTCGGCCGCCAGCAGGATGGCGGGCGGGAAAGAAAGCCGCGACCGCTTCAGGGCCAGGCCCAGCGGCAGCCCGGCTTCGAGATATTCGGCCAGGTCCAGTGCCCGGCTGCCGACGTGGTCGTGCCGCTCTTCGGCGAACGCCCGCGCCGCCGCCTCCAGGGGAATGCCGCGGTCGGCCGCCACCATCAAGGTCCACAGCAGCGATCGCCGCTCCATGCCCCGGTAGCGCAGCAAGAGCGAGAAGAGCACCACGAGCGTAATGATCCACGCCAGAATGAAGAATGCCTGCGTCAACAGCCCTACGATCCCGAAGACGGCCACCAGGAAGAGCACCCAGCCGGCTGCCTTCGCGGCGTCCGCCAACCGGCCGGAAGCTCTGCCGTTGGCGGAGGACCGCGCCCGCACCCAGATTGCCGCGGCAGCAACCAGAAACAGGAAGGCGGCCAGAGCGATCAGGGCCTCGTTGGGAGCCATGCCAGTTCCATCCTAACTCAGGTTCTGAATCAGCGAGATCAACGGCAGAAACAACGCGGCCAGGACCAGCAGCACACAGCAACCCACCGCCACAAACAGGATGGGAGGCAGGGCCGTCTCAAGCCACAGCGAACGCGTGCGGACGCGTTCCTCCAGCATCTCCCGACTGACACCGAGCGAGTCGGCCAGACTGCCGGCTTCCTCGCCCCAGCGGACCAGCGGCACCAGCGAGGCGGGGACCGCGCGAAGCGACGACATCGCCTGCGAGAGGGTCCGGCCGCGGGCAACCGCCTCGGCCATGGCCAGGGAAAGCTGGCCTACAAAGGCGTTGGAAACCGCCCCCGCCGAAAGCCGCAAGGATTCCAAGAGCCCCACCTGGTTCCGCAGCAGCACCTGCACCAGACCGATCCATTCCAACAGCCCCAGCCAGTGCCACAGCGGCCCAACCAGCGGCATCCTGGCCAGCCATCGCTGCCGCGCAGCCGCACTCCAGCGGGCGCGGACCACCAGCGCAACGACTACCATCACCGCCAGGATGGCCAGGACAATCCATGCCCCCACCCGCCGCAACGAAAAGAGCACGAGCGTGATCGCGGGCAACCTCGCTCCGAAATCGGAAAAGATCTGCTCGAAACCGGGGGCGATGAACGTGACAATGCATCCCAGCACCACCGCGGCCAGAACCGCCACCAGCACCGGATAGGCCAATCCCCGGCCGATGTTGCGCCGCAATGCGCTGGTGGCGCGATAATGCTCCACCAACTCGGACAAGGCGGGACCCAGTTGGCCCGACTGCGCGGCGGCTTGGATGAGCACCGTGATCGATCGCGGCAGAAGATCCTGAGTCGATGTGAGCACCTCGTCCAGCGAGCGGCCCTGGTCGATCTGGTCGGCCAGGTAATAAAAGGCATTGGCCAGCCGCGGGCTGTCGCTCTCGTCGCCCGCCGCGCGCAGCCCTGGCGACAAGGGCAGGCCGGCCGCGCTCAGGTTGGCGACGTTTTCCACAAGCCGCTCGCCTTCGTCCGCCGAGAGCTTTTCCGACCGAGGCTCCGCGTAACTCCCCGACTCGGCCTGGATCACTTCCAGCACGCGCAGCCCCTGCTGTTCGAGCCGATGACGGGCCTCCTCGACGGTCTCGGCGCCGATGTGGCCGTCGGTCGGTCGGCCCTCGGAGTCTTCGGCCGTATAGCGATAGATCGGCATCGCGGGGTCCTCTCAAGCGGCGGGCCAGGTCAGGTGGTACAACATCCTCACGATCGGCACGAAGGCCGCCAGGCCGCAGAGAAGCGTGGCCGTTCCTCCCAACAGAATCGTCATCGAAATCGGCAGGTAGACGGCAGTCCAGGCGGCCGTGCGCGCGGAACGCTCGCGGTAGACGGCAGCCGTCCGCAGCAGCGAACCGCCCAGGTCGGGCTGCCGGCCACCGGTCAGCAGCAGCCAGCCCAAGAGCGGTGGGAAGTTCTCGGGCAGGTCGCCGCGTTTCACTACGGCTTCACCGCGGCGGATCCGCTCGGCGATCTGGCCGGAGGCGTCCGCAATCCGGCGGTCGCCGCTGGCCTCCGCGGCCAGCACCACGGCCTGGTCGAGGGGAACGCCCGAATGGACCAGCAGCGCTAGGATTTCGGCAAAGGTGGCCATCCGGCCGTTGTGGAGCGTCTGCCGGATTCCGGCGCCGCGCCGCGTGGCTACGGCCCTGTTGCCTCTTGACCACAGGATCCATCCCGACCTGCGCCACCAGGCCGCCGCCAGGATCCCCGCGACCAACGGCACTGGAACCGCCCAGAACAAGGCCGAACGCCCCAGCCAGGCCAGCCCCAGCAGGACCGGGTCCCCAACGCCTGTCAGGTCGGCATGGGCCGCCATGACCATTGGCGCCAAGACCACGACCAGGAACAAGAAGACGAGGTAGGCGACCGCCACCACCATCAACGGATAGAGGAGCCCGGCTGCCACGAGCTTTCGCAGTTCGGAAACGCGCCGGGCCGTTTCCGAGAGCGACTGGAGGGCGGCGGCCGGCTGGCCCGACCGCAGCCCGGCCTGGACCACGGCCCGCCAGACTGGCGGAAACCGGTCGTCCTCGTCGGCCAGGATCTGCGGAAGGCTTTCTCCGCGGCTCATCCGCGAGGCCAGCCATTCGGCGAGTCTGCTTGGTCTGCCCGGCAACTGTCCACCGAGAGCCGCCAACCCCCGCTCCAACGGGATCCCCGCCCGGATCAGGGCGGCCATCTCGTTGTTCAGCGCAATCAATTGCTCCAGGCTGGTTGCGCCGGCGCCGCTCGAACCGCTGCTTGCCACGGCTGGATTCCTTCGCGCGCAGGAAACCGCCCGTCCGCCTCGGGCGGCGGGTTGAAAAGGGAACCACACCCGCGCCGGCGCTGTTCCGGCTCGTGCCGAGCCATCGGCCGCACCACGCGGGCCTTACCTATCAACGACGCACGGCCGCGGCGCGCACACGAAAATCCGCGCGGATCGCGCTTCAACGTAGCAGGCACGCTCCGCCGTGCCGTCCGCCGCGGCACGTCGGAGCGTGCCTGCTACTTTTCTTGCGGCAGTTATGAATCCGCCGGGTTGCAGTCAGCTCGCCATGACTCTTGACACATCTGCCGGCCACCAATTAGCATGGAACGCACCGTTGTTCCTGCCTGACTTAAGCCTTCCCACGAACTTGCCCCGTTCACCCTGGCTACCAGGAGATTTGTCATGAGCGACCAGTCGTTCACACGTCGCGAATTCGTCCGCGCTGGCGCCGTTGCCGCGGCGGCCGTGGCGGCGGGCCTGAAGCCGACGTACACCGTTGCCGCCGGCAACCCCGCCAGCGCCGACACGAGCAAGATTCTCAACTACAACCCCGACATGGAGTACCGCCGCTGCGGCAAGACGAACCTCATGGTCTCCGCGGTCTGCCTCGGCGGTCACTGGAAGCGGGTGAACAAGGTCGTGCCGGGCCTGTTCAACGGCCAGAGCTGGCTGAGCGCGAACCTCAGCAGTCCCGAGTTTGAGAAGAACCGCGCCGACGTGGTCAGCCGCTGCATCGACCGCGGCATCAACTACATCGACGCCTGCACCGGCGAAGAGGTGACCATGTACTCCAAGGCCCTCAAAGGCCGGCGCGACAGGATGTATCTCGGCTACTCGTGGTACCAGAGCGAGGTTCGCTTCGCCGAGTGGCGGAGCTTCGAAAAGCTGAAGGAGGGATTCGACAACGGCTTAAAAACCGCCGGGCTGGACTACGTCGACCTCTGGCGAATCACCTGCCACGAACAGAGCAGCCGCCACAGCGAGGGCGAGGTCGAAGAGCTTGTCAAGGCGCTCGATTGGGCCAAGAAAAGCGGCCGCGCGCGGTTCACCGGCATCTCGTCGCACGACCGACCGCACATCAAAGGCATGATCGAAAAGTATCCCGAACAGCTCGAGGTGATCGTCACGCCGTACACGGCCAAGACGAAAGTGATCGAGGATGAATCGGGCCTCTGGGCGGCAATGCAAAAGCACGACGTGGGCTGGTTCGGCATCAAGCCGTATGCCAGCGGCTCCGTGTTCAAGGGCGACAGTTCGCCGGGCAATCCGGACGAAGACGAGGACAACCGGACCTCGCGGCTCGTGCTGCGCTACATCCTTTGCAACCCGGCCATCACCGCCCCGATCCCCGGCATGATCACCCCGGAACAGGTCGACAACGCCGCGCTGGCCGTCAAGGAGCGCCGCGAGCTCGACGTGGCCGAGAAGGCCGAGCTCGACGCCATCATGGAGCGGGCCTGGGCCAATCTGCCGTACCATTACCGGTGGCTGAAGGATTGGGAATACGTGTGAGAGATGCCCTATGAGACACTTGCTTTGGCTGATTGCGCTGGCCACCGTCCCGTCGCTCTTGTGGATGTGCACGGCGAAAACCGCGGCCGACGGCCCGAAGGCATCTTCGCTGCCGCCGCTGAAGGTCGACAAGAGCGCGCCGCTGCTGCTCCTGGACGAACCGGCCAAGCCGGCCTCCGCGGCCTCCGCGGATGGCCCGGTGGCCGACAACAGCGCGTGCTATTGCTGCCACGACAACTACCAGACCGAGGAGATGGTGACGGTCCACGCTCGCGAGGACATCGGCTGCGTCGAGTGCCACGGGCAGTCGTACGACCACCGCAACGACGAGGACAACGTTACGCCGCCCGATATCATGATTCCCGCGGACCAGATCGCCGCTTCCTGCCAGAAATGCCACGAGACGCACGACGCGCCGGCCCGCGACGTCATCGCGCGATGGCAGGAGCGGTGCCCGGCCAAGCAGAATCCCGACGAGTTGCTCTGCACCGACTGCCACGGCGCGCACCGCCTGGCATTGCGGACGGTCCGCTGGGACAAGAAAACCCGCAAGCTGCTCGGGCGCCCGGAGGAGTAGCAGATCAAGCCGTCGGCGTTCCCCGTCCCGCGATCGCCCGCTCCAGCGCCTCGGCAACCGTTCGCAGGGCTTTGATGCGAGCGTAGAGCTTGTCGTTTGCCTCCAGCACGGTCCACGGCGCGTGGGTGGTGCTGGTCCGCTGGAGCATGTCGACGACCGAAACGCGGTATTGGTCCCATTTCTCGCGGTTTCGCCAGTCGTCGGTGGTGATTTTCCATTTCTTCTGGGGGATCTCTTCGCGGGCCTGGAAGCGGCGGAGCTGCTCTTCCGGATCGATTTGCAGCCAGAACTTCACGAGCACGGTCCCGAAATCGGCCAATTGCCGCTCGAACTCCGTGATTTCGCGATACGCTCGCCGCCACTCTTCCTCCGTACAGTAACCCTCCACACGCTCCACCAGCACGCGGCCGTACCAGGAGCGATCGAAGATGGCGATGTGGCCGGCCTTGGGCAGACTCCGCCAGAACCGCCAGAGATACGGCCGCAGCTTCTCTTCCTCGTTGGGCGGGCCGACCGGGATGACCTCATAGCCCCGCGGGTCCAGTCCGCGCGTAAGCCGTTTGATGTTGCCCCCCTTGCCCGCGGCGTCCCATCCTTCGTAGACGATGACGGCGGGAATCCTTGCCACGTAGAGTTCGTGCTCGAGGCGGAAGAGGCGTTCCTGAAGCTCGCCGAGCCGGCGCTCGTAGTCCTCGCGGTCGATCGTGAGGCCGAGGTCGAACCGGTCGAGGACCGTCTTCTCGTGCGTGGGCGACTCCTGCGGCTTCGGCATGGGCGCATAGACGGGTTTGGGCGCCGACGCACGCCGCAGGATCGCCTTCTCCACCGCGACGACGACCGTCTCGACCACCTTCACCTCGACGAACTTCCGTTGTGTCGCCTCGACAATGACCCAGGGCGAGTGCCCTGCCGAGGTCTCCTCGAGCATCTCCTCGGCGGCGGTGCGCCACACGTCGTATCGCTGGTTCTGCTGCCATTCGCTCTCGCCGACCCTCCAGGCCGTCGCCGGGTCTTTCTCGAGCGCGCGAAACCGCTTCTTTTGTTCCTTCCGATCGATGTGCAACCAGAACTTCACGAGCACCGCGCCGAAATCGGCTAGTTGCCGTTCGAACTGGCGAATCTCTTCGTAAGCCTCGCGGCAGGCAGACTCGGACACTTCGTCGCCGAGACGCTCTCGGAGGACACGGCTGTACCAGGAATGGTCGAACAGCGCGAACTTGCCCGCCGGCGGCAGTTCGTTCCAGAACCGCCACATCCAGGGGCGATACCGCTCTTCCTCGTTGGGCGTCAGGACCACGTTCACGCGGAAGCCGCGGGGATCGAGCACCTGGGCCAGGCGGTTGATCGCTTCACCCTTGCCGGCGGCATCCCAACCCTCGAACACCAGCACCACGGGCACGCCGGCCTCCTGGGCCGCGCGTTGGCACTCGCCCAAGCGGGCCTCCAATCCGTCCATGACCGCCGCGTAGTCGGACTTCGAGATTTTCTTGCCCAGATCAATGAATTCAAGCATCGCTGTTCCGCCTCGCCGCACAGTGCATTTGCCTTTGCCTCTCCGAAAGCTGATTGAGAACTAGCCGGCGGCCGCGACGGCAAGGGCATGCTCTTCTTGCTCGGCCGGCTCTTCGGCTTGGACCTGGTTGCGGCCCAATCGCTTTGACTTGTACAGGGCCTGATCGGCGCGCGCCAGCAAGGATGCAACGGTGTCGCCGGGCCGGGAGACGGCTACCCCGGTGCTGAACGAGATGGAAACCTGTTCGCCCCCGAGTGCGAGGCGGATGGCCTGGTCGACGGTTTGCCGGCGGATCGTCTCGGCCAGTTCCACGGCAACCGCCAGCTCGGCCTGCGCGCAAAGCACGACGAACTCGTCGCCACCGTAGCGGCCGACGAAATCGCCCTCGCGGGTCCACTGGCGGAGCCATCTGCCCACTTCGGCCAGCACGTGGTCGCCGGCCTGGTGGCCGTGGGAGTCGTTGATCCGCTTGAAATGATCCAGGTCGATCAACACCATCGCGAACGGCCGCCTCTCGCGCTCCCAATCGGCCAAGAACAGGTGCAGCTTCTCATCCAGGGCCTTGCGATTCGCCACGGCGGTCAAGGGGTCGGTCCGGGCCTCGCGCCGGGCATCGTCGATCTGCCCCGCCTGCTCCTCCATCTTGTAGCGGCTGTAGGTGAGGTCCTTGGTCAGCCGCTGGTTCGAGGCCAGCAAGGTCCCGATATGGCCCATCAGCGCCTGTTTGATCGTCTCCATTTCGCCGCTGGTGCGGAGGTTGCCGACATGGTGGGCTGCCTGTTGGATTTCCGTGGTATGGTCCTCCACCTGGCTGGTCATCCGCTGGATGGAGCCCAGGATTTCGGTCAATACGCCGAGCGTCGCCTGTCGTTCTCGCTCGGCGGCCTGTTCGCCTTCACTGCGGTGCGGCGCCGTGCGGCTCAGGTAGTACCCCGCCACAATCCCTACCCCGACACTGCCAAGCACCCACGGTACGATGTACGCCAGCGAATCCATGAGATCGCGTGATTGCTCCCCGGAAGATAATTTCCCACAAGAAGCTTAGCTTATCGGGGGGCAGGAGAAGCGGAGGGAACAGGCACATTTTGCTCCGAATACCCCCCAACACGAGCGAGCCAACGATGGTCGTGGGATAGGCTCTAAGGACCGGTCCACGAACAGCGTCGTCTTTCGCTCCGCGAAAGAACGCCCTTTCGCGGAGGCGACAGAACCGCGGAGTTGTTCCGGGACGGGCGCTAAGCCCGGATCTTCCGGTCGAAGGGACCGTATTGCCTGGAACGGGCGGGCTCAATACTCGGAGACCACGTTGCCGTCCTGCCGGTTGCCCAGGTTGTTGAAGACGGTCGCTTCGATGGTGTAGGCGATCATCCGCACCGCCCCGTCGCCCAACAGACCGTTGATTCCGGCCGAATGGGCCGATCCGAAACGATAGCCGTCCCAGCCCACGAACTCGTGGCCGTCGCGAATCGGCAGAAACGCCGTATAGCGCATGATGTCGGGGTCCCAGCCATCGGTCCATCCCTGGTCGTCGTGCCAGGAGCCTGTCCGGTATTCGGGGATCCTCAACTGTTTCTCGCTCACAACCAAGACGTTCGACGTCCCGTCGGTGATGTCGGCAAACCTCGACCGGCGGTCCCAACCGGAACGGACAATGACTCCCTTGTACGGCGCGTTCTTGGGAGAGGACCAAATCGAGCCGTGCCAGAATTGGTCCCACGAGTCCGGGGTGTCGCCGGGCGTTGCGCCGGCGTAGTCGTTCAAGACGCGATCATACCACGAAGTGGTCGCCCCACGGCGAGACGGACAGAAGTAATTGGAGACCACCGTGCGTTCGACGTCCGAAGTGTTGGGGAGCTCGTGCGTTTGCTCTTGTTCGATGTACGGCAGGATCTGGAACATCCAGCCGGGCCCGATTCCTCCCGCGGGGTTGGCCGCATCCGCGGGAAGATTGCCGTACCGGTTCCACCACATTGCCGGGCTGAGACCGCCGGTTGGAAACTTGAGTTGGGAATCGTGATGGCGATGAAATGCCAGACCGATTTGTTTCAAATGGTTGGTGCATTCAACGCGTCGCGCGGCCTCGCGCGCCGCCTGTACAGCCGGCAACAGCAAGGCGATCAGAATCCCGATGATCGTAATCGTCACCAGCAGCTCTACCAGGGTGAAGCCCCTGAGTCGAGACAACCTCCGATCAGACATCTTTGAACTCCTGAATTGGTATTTCTCGACGATCAACGGGCTTCTTCTCATTCAGGCATCGAAGTGCCCCTGACCGGGCAACGCGGTGATGCATATTGGTGGCCGAATTCATGAGGATTGGGGCGTCTTGCTGGGACCCCGATGTCTTGCGTCTTCGGCTATGGTCCCTATCGCAGCAGATTCCACGCAGAAGAATGCGTCACGGCGTTGCCTGACGGGGCGCCAATTCCCAATCTAACAACGTGGTGGATGATGAGGCAACAACAAACGGGCAGGATTCGCGATGTGATGCGAGCCACCCTCGAAGCACGGATCAACATGCAGCAGCTTTTTCGCGGGAATTGATGCGCCCTGTGCGACGAAACGCTTTCGCGTTTGGCATATTGGTGAATCGGCCAAGCGGTCATGCGACTTGCGAAAGAACATCTGCGGCCATTTCTCGTTCCGCCAGGCTACACACGAGCGAGCCGTTTCCGCGGTACGGCTGTCTCGTCTATGCCGGATGATTCGCGATCCCATCGTAACCCGAAGCGTAAGCGAGGACTGCCGAAGGATCTAAATACTCACGTTCCGCACCTCCGTTTGAAGGTTCGGAGTACATCCGGAGGTATGCCGAGCAGGTGGAGTAGCTTTCGTTGAATTGGGTTCAGTTCCGCA
>JABWBD010000353.1 GCA_013360685.1 Pirellulales bacterium | reverse complement strand
TGGGGTGGATCTCGAGATCGGCGCCGGCCAGCGCGCCCACCGCTGCGTCGCCCGTGCAGTCCGCGAACCAGCGGCCGGCGATCCGCACGCGCCGGCCGGTGTGGATCTCCTGGGCGACGACCGCGAGAATCTTGCCGCTTTCCGTCTCGACCGCATTGGCCCGGTGTTCGAGAAAAAGCCGGATGTTCGGCTCGGCGCGGACCAGCGCGAGCTTCTTGTCGTCCTCGTAGAGATCGGCCGTGTTGGTCGGCCCGTAATGTGCCCGCCGCGGCTGTTCGAGTTCGGCGACAATATCGCCGAGCCGCGGCCACGGTTCCTTGTTGCGGGCGCCTTGGAGCCAGACCCGGACTTCGGAACTGTTGTTGCCGCCGAGCACGGGGCGGTCCTGGATGAGGGCGACGTGCAGTCCGAGCCGTGCCGCCGAGAGGGCGGCGCACGTCCCGGCGATGCCGCCGCCAGCGACCACGAAGTCGAACTCGCCGGCCGGCTCGGGCTGCTCCGGAATCCCGAGGCACACGCGCCGCAGCGCCGCCATTTCGGGGTCCTGGTTCGGCGGAGTGAACTGCGGGTCGCGAGCAAAGAGGACCGCATCGCAGCGTCCCTCGAAGCCGGTGAGGTCGTGCAAGGCGAGACGGACCCGCCGCTCCAAGATTTTCACGCTGCCGCCGTCCTGCCAGTGCCACTGCGCGCCCTCGGTGCCGCAGGTCGTTTCCAACGGCCTGCCGTTGACGAGCAACTGGAACCGTCCGGGCGCGCCCGGCGCGTTCCACTGCGCCACCCAGTCTTTGGTGCGGACCCACACCCGGTAATCGCCGGCGGCCGGGAATTCGACCTCGGTGGCGGCGTCGGCGACGGGCCGGCCGAGTCCGTGCGCCAGGAGGTAGGGAGATCCCATCTGGTCCATAAACTGCGGATCGACAACCCAGCCCCCGCGCTGCGCGAAACCCTCCGCCTCGACAAGGACGGCTTGCGCTGTCGCGGGCAAAGCGGGCCGCAAGTCCGTTTCCCGGGCGTGGAGTGAGGGCACTGCTGGGGAGAATAGGAAGAGGCTGACTGCCGCGAGAGCTTTCAGGACTCGCATGCTCGTCGTGGCTGGCCCGCCACGGTGAGGCCAAGCGCGGAGCCCTCCGGTTTCGGTGCCGCCCTGCCGGTCCGTTGGCGATCGTCTTGCGGGATTCGTAATCATCGCGGGGGTTTCCTTGGCTGACAGCCCTTACGCGGCCCATTCCCGATGGATTCGATCGAGCTCGGCCTCCTTCGGATCTCCGGCAAAGAGGACCACTCGATACCGGAGCGACACGGACTTTCCGGCCGCCAACTCCCAGGGTTTTTCGAGGAAGTTCATCGGCGTGGGAGAAATGAAGCCGTAGTCGCGCGTGAACCATTGCGAGGGAGACCAGGGATTGCCCGGGTGATCCAAGAGGGCGATCCCCTCGACCACGGTGGGGTTTCCTTGCCTCTTGCCGAAGTAGGCGCACCAGGCCGCCGGTTGGGCGAAGGTGGCCTGCTCGCCTTCCTGGCCGTTGGAGTTGACCAGCGTGCCGCCGCCCCAGGGCGTGATGTCGCGGGCCGCTCGCAAGGCAAACAAGGAATGGTTGGTCTTCTGGACGGCAACGTCCACAAGGGCGGTCCAGGTGATCGAGGCGTCGATGATCCGCAACCGCGGCCCGGCGATCGAGATCTTGAACTGTCGCTGGTCGCGCATCAAGGCCGATTCACCGGGCTTTTGCCACTGGCACTCATCGAGGATCTCGGCCGATTCCGGCGTACAGACGCCAAGCTTCGGGCCCGCGGAGACGATCTGCCCCGCGGCAATCTCGCCTTGCCAGTAGTTTCCGCCGTTGACCCGGTCGCAGGCGAAAAGCAGGGAGCGATGATGCGGGTAGGACGAACCACTTTCGGTCGTGAGCGAGAGACCGGACACGGGGCCGCTGAGGGGGTAGAAATACGGGTATTTCTGGGTCGGGTGGGCCCGGTAGCACGTGACCGGGTCGTCGGCCCAGCGGACCCAGATCTGCGGCCCGAAGGGGTAGGCCGTCAGTTTGTCCGAGCCTGGCTGAGGCTGAATGGCTGACTTGGCAGGCGGGGCGGCCAGTCCGAGCACGGACGGCGATGCCCCGGCTGCCAAGGTTCCGACGAGGAAACCGCGACGTGACAGGTGTTGCGACATGTTGCATTCTCCGAGGGACAGGGTTGCGGTAATCGTCGACTCATGCCAGGTCGGCGTGGTGTTCGAAGCCCAATAGCGTTTTACACCTCCTCCACCAGTCGCAGTCCCAGCAGGTGGGCCAGGTGGCGGAGGTCCCGCGTGTAGTCGCCATAGTAGGCCACGCGGTGCAGCGAGGCATAGTAGTCCTTGCCGCTGGCGCCCAGCGCGCCGCCGCCCCAGTTGTAGAGGAGCTTCGTGGCATCGGCGACCTCGGCGACGAGTTCCGTCCGGCAGCCGCGCTCGGTTCCCGCCGGCACCTCGGGGACTTCGATGATCTTCCCCGTGAAGACCAGCAGGCTGTCGAGGTGGACCATCTTGGTGAAGGTGAGCTTCTGGCCGATGCGATAGTGGACCTCGGGCACGGCACCGCCGCGGAGCTCGGCGTGGCGGCGCAGCAGATACGGGGCTTCCGGGCCATCGGGGCCTTCCATCTTCAGCGGCGCGGAACAGTGGGAGAGGTGGAAGGCGTTGCGGGCCATGTCCACGCCCGCGGCGTTGCCCAGGAAGCCGGCCCGATGGAAGGCGTACTGCATGATGAGCATGGTCAACACGCAATCCGCGTCGCCGTCGCACGCGGCCGGGATGCCTCGGCCGTTGAGCCGCGAGAAGCCCAGGCAGGGAAAGCCGCGAGGCAGCCATCGCATGCAGGTCCCCACGCACAGCGCCTGGACGCGGTTCTCGTCGATCAGACGCTCGAGCGCCGCCCCGGCGCTCGCCGCCTTGACCACGTCTTCTCGTTTCGGCTCGACGACCTGTTTGGCCCGTTTGATCCACCCGTCGGCGTCCGCCTCGGCAGTGGCGGCGTCCACCCCGGCAAGGACTTCGTCGTAGCGGCCGTCGGGGATAGCGACGAGTTCGACCCCCAGCCGCTCCTTGACCTTGTCCGCTGCGGAGGATTCGGGCGTTCCTTTGAAGGGCGGCGAGACGAGCACGCGGCTCCGGCGCAAAAGCGGAACCACGCGCAGCAGCGACGCCGCGCGCTCCAGATCCCCCAAGTCGCTGGAGTTGAACAGCGTCACGCGCTGACCTTCTTCCAGCCAACGCGGCACCAGGCACCAGTCGTGCCCGCCGATCACCGGCAAGTGAAAAACGGCCGCCGGCCGGCGCTGCTGAAAGACGACGGGCATGACCCTGCTCAGGCCGAAGATGCTGGCGCTGATCGCCAGCACGGGCGCGTCGGGCCCGGCCTTCTCCAGCAGGCGTGCCGCTTCCTCGGCGTTGGCCGCCTGCCCCACGACAAACTCCACGTTGCCGAGGTTCTTTTCCGCCTCGGCCAGACGTTTCTTGGCGGCTTCGATCTTGGCTTCGGGAGCGCCCCAGCTCTGATCGGCCGGAGCGCCGGCCACCATCGCGCAGATGCGGACTTTGGACGGTGCCTGCGGCGCGGGCTTCGATGGCTCGGACCCGACGGCCAGGTTGCTCGCCGCCCATGCCATCCCGCCCAGGGCTCCGGCGGTCCCGATGAATTCACGACGCGTGCATTGCTCACACATGATTCGTCCCTCCCGAGGTTTCCTTTTGTACCGTTGGGCGAACAAATTGCAATCGATCCGGCTGTACTCAGCCGGATAGACCGTGCGTCGAACCGAGCCGAGTTTGCGTGGGGATTGGAGGATGCACCGTTGCTTCTGCGGATTCAATCGCCAGCGAAGTCTCCACGGATGCAGTTTACCGACCGGGGAGCTCCGCGGCAACCGGGCGCGACGCGGAAGTGGCCGTCCTGGAGCATGCGGCTCGTGCCGCAAGTGCGGATGGAATCGCCGGCTGCGGGACGTGTGGCCAGATCGGTAGCCGGGCAGGCGTTTCCAGTGGCCCGGTGCATGAACGTCGTTCGATCATGCAGGCTTGCCGATCGACCAGGATCACCTGCCGGGGCCGCCGGCAGGACGATTCTCCCATCGAAACTCTGACCAGCGGTCCCGGTCAGGTGGACCGCCTTGTTCTGGCTCGTCTTCGTGCAGTTGTTCAGCGCAGCGGTGCTCGTGCTCGTCATCGACGGCCCCCGCATGCCCGGTCTGCAGTTTGGCGGCCGGCCCGGATTTCATCGTCATCCGAGTGAGCATCGAAACGATCCGTTTGAGCTTTCGTTTCAGACCCAGGCTTGATGCCGCCGGCAGCCCGCCGGATGCCGCGAGAACATCTTGCACCGCCGCACACTCCAACGCGGAACCGCGAGCGACCTCGAAGAAGCGCGCCCGGTCCTTTGGGCTGCGTTTGCCGTTGCCCTCGGCGATATTCAACGGAATCGATTGCGCGGCTCGTAGCCATGGATCGCGACCGTGACGGTGAAGCCCCGGCAATCCCTTGGCGACAGCGAACGATTCGGTCGTGGACTCGATCGCCGGCTGGCCGGCTGGTAAACGTCGAGTCGATCCTGGGCGAACATGATTTCCGTCATCGGAAGCACCCCTCGATGACGAGCACGAGCACCGCCGCAAGCGGCTGAGCACGAGCACGACGATTTCGTTGCCAGAACGAGCTAATAACCCGCCGGGAACAGGCCGGCGCGAACGACCTTGATTTCAGGACTCAGACGACTCGCCGGCCTGTTCCCGGTCGGGTTCAGCGATTCGTTAGCCCCTGATTCCCGACGGCAAACGGTTTGCGCGGGCTGGCCTTCGATTTCGCTACCAGGGCCTGGAACTTCGGATTGGACGCCAATAGTTCATCCATCAGGCTGTCGTCCTCCTGTGGGTCCAACGACTGAATTGTCAGGAGTCGTTGATCGGGCATCTCGATCACGACGGTCTCGCCCGACTCAGCGCACTCATTGAGAGTCTTCCTCAGGTCCGTTTCCAGGCGGTGCAACGGGATGGTCTTGATGGCCATGGAATTCGTCGCCTTCCACAATGAGTTTGTTACCGACTTTCCGTCCGACGACCAGGATGACGACCTCGTCGGTCTCGACATTATGCAGGGCACGCAGGTCTCCTGCACGCAACTCGAACGCGGCCAGAGGATTCGGCCTGAGACGCTTGATCGCTTTCGTGGGTATCGTCGGCTGATGCTCAAGCCGGGACAGGACTGCTGCTTCCAGCATTCGTTGCTCACGCGCCGGCAATGACCGCAGTTGCCTGTCCGCGTCCTCCGTGATGGTAATCCTGAACGCCATGTCAGCTCAACCCTTCTCATGCTTTCCGTGCTATGCCATCAATTGGTCGAACTTGACCCAACCGAGTCGCCGGAGGCGTGTTTCTTGCGAACCCGGTCGAAGACATCAACTGCCCCGAGGTGACACGGTGCAGCGGAAGCGGGGGATAAAGGCGCCGGGGATGAGCGTCGAAAGATAGAAAGCTGGCAGTCGCATATATATTGACGTGACTGAAGAGACTGGGTAACATGGCGGCGTGCCCGGAATCGCAAGAGTCGCGCCGGGAGGGACGGTGTTCCATGTCCTCAATCGCAGCGTCGGCAGAATGCAGGTCTTCGGCCAAGCCGCACGACTCGGTCTCCAATCAACACTCCCCCCGCACCGGCGTCCCTCGTCGAGGTTGCGGGGAACTGCGCGGGCGGGAAGCTCGTTCTAGTTCGCATCTCACCAGCGTGTGCGCTTGTCCCCTCCGGTCTTCACTTTATACATGACGACTCTCCTGGAAAACCCGCTGCCGATTCTGTTCTTCGGCGTCATCGCCGAGGCGATGCTCGCTGCAGCCTTTGTGAGCACGCGGCGGGCAGTCCTGTTGGCGCCCATGGCCGTGGTGCTGGTGATTGTCCTGGCAGGGCTGGGGCTGGAGCGGTGGGTGGTTACCGAACGGGAGCAAGTAGAAGCCACGATGGACGGCGTCGTGGCGGCCTTGGAGAGCAACGACGTCGAGGATGTTCTCCAGTTCATCGCTCCCGATGCGACGTACACGAAAGCGAGAGCCCACTTCGCCATGGGGCTGATTGAGATCACCGACGCCAAGATCCACAATCTCGAAATCGACGTCAACAAGCTGACCAGTCCGCCAACCGCTGAAGCCACGTTCAACGGAGTGGTGTACTACAACGAGCGTACCGGGCAGAGTCCGTACAGCTACTACGCTTCCCCTTTTACCGTGGAGCTTCGCAAGCACGGCGATCGGTGGCTGATCAGCAATCATGCCGAGCAGGAGATGCGGGGAATCGGCGGCCGAGGGGATCGAGCGCAATGATTGCATCCTTGGCCCCCGAAGGGAAATCGCCCGCACCGGACGGCCCGTTGGCGCCGGAGCATTATCGCCAGTTGGCGGCGGCCAACGAGCGTGCCAAGAAGATCCGCAATGCCGCCGGGGTGGCCGCTTTCAACGGCTGGGCGACAGCCATTCTTGCCATCCTCTCCGCACCGTTCGGCATGAGCGGATTGCTGGTTACGGCTGGACTCTCCGTAATCGCGTTCAACGAATTGCGGGGACGCAGGCGATTGCTCGCATATGACCCTTCCGCAGCCACGCTGCTTGGCTGGAACCAAGTTGGCCTGCTGGCGATGATTACCGTGTACTGCGTGTGGATGCTTTTCTCGGGAATCAGCGGCGAGGGCGCCCTTGCCGCTGAGCTGAAGACCCATCCCGAACTGGCCGAAGCGATCGGTTCTCTCGACGGGTTCGACGCTCTCTACAAGCTCGCCGTTGTTGCGATCTACGGGACGGTCATCGGGCTCAGCGCGGTCTTCCAGGGCTTGAACGCTCTCTATTACTTTACGCGCCGCAAGTATGTCCTGAGTTACGTGCAAGAGACTCCCGGATGGGTGATCGAGTTGCAGCGCACGACTTAACCGTCTACCCCCCCCGCCTGGATCGCGATCAGCTTCTCGTAATCCTTGAGTGTCCCGCCTCGCAGGCAACAGTCGATGATCTTGCGGCCTAACGGATCCAGGCCGCGGTCGTCGACATATTGGCGCAGTTCCCGGTGGAAGAACTCGGTGAGCATCTCCGCACCCCGGTCGTATCCTTCGGTTCCCACTTCCGATTGCTGGTCGACTTCCAGGAGCCAGTGGGGAATCTGGGTGCCTTCGATCTGCATGAAGAACAACGCGTAGCCCAAGAGCGGGCAGCGGGCGGGAGTGAGTTGCTCGGGCCGGAACCTCGCGCCCCCGCGGCGGGCCAGGTACTCGCGATCGACCCACTGCGGCATGAATCCTACCCGCCATGCGCCGACGTGCTGGTTGGGGACCAGGACGAAACGTGTCCCCGGCGTCTGGACGATCTGGCGCAAGAGCAGATTGGCCTGATCGACGCGGCATCCGGCGGCAAAGGGCCAATAGGAGCCCACACCCTCGCTGCTCATTCCCTCGGTCTGCGTGATGCTGGGGTTGGCGTGCCCTCGCGGTGAAACAAGCCTCCACAGCCAGGCCAGCGATGGGGGAAGGAAGTGCAGGAACCCGAGGATCCCGTAGGTCGGGTTCTCGCGCGTGCAGGGGGGAGTCCGCACGCCGAAGCTCCGCACGTCGACCTCCACGGGCCGGTCCACCACGCCGGGCACCGAGTGCCGAGGCAAGATCACGCGCGGGTTCGGGCACGGCCTGCCCGGCCCATCCTGGACGTGCTCCCAGATCAGGCAGGTCGCGCTGGGGACCGCCTCAAGATTCAACAGCACCAACGGTTCCGGCGGCCGGATGCACATTCGCTCCAGGTGCGGGTCGACGCCGTAATCGGTGATATGGTCGACGCGGACGAACCAGGCGTTCTCGGCGTCGGTGACGACGACCTTCCGGCTGCCTTTCTGCAACTGCGGATGGCAGAGCGCCATGTCGTCGGTGACCGGGTGCAGAATGCAGCCTTGCGTCAGCGAAACGTAACGGCGTTCGCCGCTGAGAACGTTGGTGCCGATCAGCAAGCGGCCATCGGCCTCGCGGTGCGGGTATTCGAGCATTTCGCTCTTGCCGCCGCCGCTGGCCCCTTCGTGCATCAGCGTGAGAATGTTGTCGTAAGGTGTTACCACCTCGACGGTTGAGCCGTGGAGCGTCACCCAGCCCTCGCTCTCCCCCAGCGACAGGAGCACGCCATAAATCCCTTTCTTGGCGCTGGGGCCCGGATAGAGATTCAGCGAGAACACCTCGTGCAGCCGGTCATTGCGGTGATGAACAACGATCTGGCGGCCCCCACAGTGGGTGTGCCGGAAGGGAGGCGCCACGTAGACCACTGCGCGCGGTTCAAAGTCCTTGGCGAGCTGTTCGGCGGGAATCAGCCCCTGAAGATGCGCCAGGGCGGCCGCGAAAAATGAGGCATTGGTCGGGGCCACCATCACCGATCCGCAGCCGAGTCTCGTGCCGCCCGCGTAGAACGGCACCACCACCAGATCCTGCGTTGCCAACCAGTCGAGGATCTCGCGCCGCAAAGGGGCGAAGGGCTTTCCGAAGCGGTCCTGGAACCGCGGCTTGTCGGTCGGGTGATCGTCGGCCACGACCATCGAGTCGGGATCGCGCCGGCGCATGTACGGCTCCGGATAGTTGACCGCCAGACCGTTGCGGCAGCGAACGACCACCGCCTCGACCACGCGGCCCT
>JABWBD010000352.1 GCA_013360685.1 Pirellulales bacterium | reverse complement strand
ATCAGCTCAGCCGCTTCGTGCGGATCGACCACGCGGCCTGCCGCCCACTCATCCAGCGAGCGGCCCTTGATCAGCGCCATGGTGATGAAATACGTGCCGTCGATTTCCCCGGCATCGTAGACCGGGCAGACGTTGGGATGGCGGATGCCGGCCGCCGTCCGCGCCTCGCGGACGAATCGCGCCACAGCCTCCGGGTCGGACATCGGATCGAATCTCGGGATCTTCAGCGCTACTTCGCGGTGCAGGTTCGTGTCGAACACGCGATACACCGTTCCCATGCCCCCGCGACCCAGCAGTTCATGCACCTCGTACCGGCCAAAGCGTTCGCCGCTCTTGAGGATGTGCTTGTCGACCGCCGCGGAAGGCGTCTGTTCCAGATCGCGCGTGGGCGTATCCAGGCGCGGGGAGTGGAACGCGGTTGGGTGGAAGCCGCCACGCTCGCTTTTCGCTTCCCGACCGATCTGGGCAAGGTCCACCCGGTCGGCGAGGTCAGGAAATCGCGATTGAAGCTCGTCGCCCCCTACCGGCTCGCCGAGAACCGCGCGCGTGAGGCACTCCGCCTCGACCAACTCAAGCACCAACTCGGGCCGGGCGTCCAGTCCGCTCCATCTGGAGAGGTACTCTTCCAGACGTCGCTGCTCGCCGCGCTGCCAGCGGAATTCCTGGTCGGACTTGATCAACTCGACGAGGATTCGCTCCCGCAGCCGGTGGTCCGCGGCGGGGACGAACCGGTCGATTTCCACGCCCGGGCTGGTCTTCCAGGACTGCTCGAACTGCCCAATCACCTGCGCCAGTTCCGCCCAGCTCTCGTCGTCCAGTTCCAGAACAGGAATTCGCGGATTCCCTGCCATCACGACGACCTCCCGGCGATGATCGGACGTGGCCCTCAGACCCTCCCATCTCAACAAACCGGAAATAGCCAGCAAAGCGAGCAGAAATTCCCGTCAGTCGGAGAGATTTTCCCTCATCCGCCGCTGGAGCCGCTCGCCCACGCGCGCCAAGACGCGGCGGACCGTCCAGCGTGTACACCCAACTTCAGTAGCAATCTCCGCAGCCGAGTAGCCTTCGAGGCAAAGTCGGACGATTTCCGGCTCCGGATCGACGAGTCCCGTCGTCAGGAATTCCAACTCATCGAGAAACGCTGCCACTTCCTCGTGGGAGGGGTCGCGTGCGAAGAACTCTGGATTCAGGCGTTCGATGTCAGGACAGACTTCGGATGCGACGTCGCGTTTCGCCGCATGGTGGCGTTCCGCCTGCTTTCGGACTTTATTGAGCGTGATTTGCACCAGGAGTTTCCAGAGAGCTCCCGAGTGGTCGATCTGGTACTCTCCCTCGTGCGTCCGCCGGAAGAAGGTTTGAAACACCGATTGAACGATATCGTCGGCCTCCACGCGGCGCCCGAGTTTCGCGTCGATCCATTGCTCAGCAATCGCGCAGAGACGCCGCGCATAACGCCGGTAAATCTCTTGCGCGGCCACCTGGTCCCCGGATCGCCAACGTTCCACCAAGGCTTTTGCAGGTCGGGAATCGGCCATGATCGGGTACTCGCATACCAGACTGGGAGCCAAGTTGGAACCGATTATAGCCAGCGATATCCCTGCCGCAACAGCCACGCTTCCTGGTTTATAAGGGGGGTAACGAGCATTTTTTCGCCACGCCGGGCACTCAGAAAGGCGACGGAGTTCATCCCTCACCGACCCCCGCGCTCGCCGCAGATCCCCCAACCTCGTGCTCGGCGCAGGTCTCCCGACCTCGCCGATCTGCTCGGCGCAGATCCCCCAACCTCGTGCTCGGCGCAGGTCTCCCGACCTCGTGCTCGGCGCAGGTCTCCCGACCTCGCCGATCTTCCATCGTTACGACGCTTCGCGTCGTAACGCAATCCTCGGACGCTTTGCGTCCCTCCCTCTCTTTCTCGCGTCCCTGTCTCCCTCCAGCTCCTCTCTCGTCCTCAGACTCCCCCCACGCTCATTCCGCTGCAAAAAACGCCCCACCCTCCGGGCTGACCCTCCCATATCCAGCCTCGCCCAATCAAGACCGCAGGGCACGCCAGGCACGAGGCTTGCAAACTTTTTTCAGAATTCCGCCCCCACCACAAGAATTCAGTTGAAATTGGGCCACTCCCTATGATATACAAACGTATACTTCAAACTCGGCAGCCACGACACCCCTCCCAATAGCGATGCGACCATCCTGGCCAAACATCCGCGCTCGGCGCAGGTCTCCCGACCTTGCCCCTCGTGCTCGGCGCAGGTCTCCCGACCTCGCCGATCCTGCCCCTCGCCAAACCGCACGCCGGCCACCTCCCTCGAAGCAGAAATTGGAAAAGCCGACCAGTTGTCCGCCAAGACCCGGAACCAACCTCGCGCTCGGCGCAGGTCTCCCGACCTCGTGCTCGGCGCAGGTCTCCCGACCTCGCCGATCCTGCCCCTCGCCAAACCGCTCCCGCCGCTTTCCATCCCTCCTCCCTTGTCCCTCCTCCCTCCGCCTTCACCCATCCGACGCAACACTCCACCCAAAAGTATTGCTATACTTACGTCATGCGATCCGGACGCAACCTGTTCTCAACAAACCACTTGCGCCGTCGCGCCTCGACGTAACTCATGCAACGCCACCTCCAGGGTGTTGCGTGGACCAGGATCCTGCAACAATTCGCGGCCGATTATGTTCCGTCAATCCAAAATCGAAAATCGAAAATCCAAGAAGCGCGCCCAACCACCCCGCCGCGTCCCCGACCGCTCCCTCCGCAAATGACCAATGACATTCTTGCCTGATCTTTGACAATTCGATTGCGACCTCCCCTGCCGGATCGGCCGGCAGGGGTTCGCGGAAACCACGCACCCACTCCCGACCCCTTCGGCTTCTGCCGGTGGCAAGTGGTCTAGAGGTTGTCCACCACTAGGTCGCCCACCTCGCTCGTCGAATAGCCCATTTTGCCGGCGGCTTGGCTCTTCATCTTCGTGCCGGTGACGATCTGGATGGCCTTCATCACACGCTCGCCGGCGTTCGCATAGCCGCTGTGCTCCAAGAGCATGGCCGTGGCGCTGATCGTGGCGATGGGGTTGATCACGCCCTTGCCCGTGTACTTCGGCGCGCTGCCGCCCATCGGCTCGAACATGCTCGGTATGCCTGGTTCGGGGTTGATGTTGCCGCCGGCTGCCACGCCCATCCCACCCTGCAGGATGCCGGCCAGGTCGGTGATGATGTCGCCGAACATGTTGGTCGTGACGATCACGTCGTAGAACTCGGGGTTCTTGACCATCCACATGCAGCAGGCGTCGACGTGGTTGTAGTCGGTCTGGATGTCCGGGTATTCCTTGGCGACTTCCTGGAAGGTCCGCCACCAGAGGTCGTGGCCGTAGGTGAGGACATTGGTCTTGGCCACCAGCGTCAGCCGCTTTTTCTTGTTCCGCTTGCGCGTGTAGTCGAAGGCCCAGCGAATGCACCGCTCGCAGCCCTTGCGCGTGTAGACGGCCGTTTGCGTGGCGACCTCGTCGGGAGTGCCTTTCTTCAAGAAACCGCCGATGCCGGCGTACATGTCTTCGGTGTTTTCCCGGACCACGACGAAATCAATGTCGTCGGGCCCCTTGTCCCTGAGCGGGGTCTCCACGCCCGGGTAGAGCTTGACCGGTCGCAGGTTGATGTACTGGTCGAAGACAAATCGGAGATTCAGAAGCAAGCCCCGTTCGAGGATGCCGGGGGCGACCTGCGGATGGCCGATGGCCCCGAGCAGGATGGCGTCGAACTCGCCCAACTTCTCGACGGCGCCCTCGGGCAGGATCTCGCCCGTCCGCAGATAGCGGTCTCCGCCGTAGTCGAAATCCTGGAGTTCGAGCTGGATGGCTTCCAGTTTAGCCACCGCTTTGAGTACCTTGACGCCCTCGGCCGCCACTTCCGGGCCGGTCCCATCGCCGCCCATCACGGCGACCTTCAATGTGCTATTTGTGTTCACGGTTTGCTTCCAATCACGCCTTGAAGAGACAGGACAAACCACCAATTTTAGCAGGATGGGTGGGGGATCACAAGTTGGCGGGCGACGGCTCGCGGGACCAAATCCCCCGCCGGGCGGACTTCGCCTCCTCTTCGGCACGCCGGAAGCGGGTTTTCACGCTGGGCGAGAAGCGATAGCCGGTTTCGGCGGTAGCCAGCCCGGCGCGGATCAGTTCTTCGTTGAGCATCGCATCGCCGACGAACACGTAGGCCAGGAATCGGCCGTATTGGTCGACCCGCTCCTTGTCGAATTGGAGCCGCACCCGGTTTCCGCCGCGTGCGACGAAGTCTCTGGTGAACTGCGAAGCCTCGGGGCCGAAAGGCTCCACGGGGTGGTCCGGCTTGACGCTCTCCGGCGCGTCGACGCCCATCAAGCGCACGCGGGCCCGGTTCTCGAGCAGGAGTGTGTCGCCGTCGACCACGCGCTCGACCGTGTAGATCTCTTCCGTGAGCGCCTCGGGCGGCGGCGCTTCCTGCCGGTCCTGCCAGACGCGATAGGCGACGAGCAGAAGAATTGCGAGGACGACGACCGTCCCCTTTCGCCTCCGGAGTGAGAATCGCGGCATCGCCGGCCTCCGCCTGGATCGAGCCATGGGGTGTTGATCCGTCGTTCTGAGCGCCGTGGGCACAAGTCTGAATCTGGGGTGATGGAATACTGGAATGATGGAGCGATTGAATCCCCCATCATTCCATCATTCCAAACCTGTTGCCGCTCACGCCCAGGCCTTGCCTTTCTTCCGCGTGCCGCAGATCGACACATCCATGCCCATCGCCTCGGCCATGGCGGCCTTGGCCAGGAGGGCCTTGTCGGCGGCAGACGCGTCGTTGGCGTAGACGACCTGGATATGGTTGGCCTTGTGGCGGGCCATCATCTGGTCGCGAGTGACGCCGTAGAGGACCGCGTGCATGATCGGCCACTGCGGAGTCGTTTCTTTC
Organism: Pirellulales bacterium; assembly: GCA_013360685.1. Taxonomy (GTDB): domain Bacteria; phylum Planctomycetota; class Planctomycetia; order Pirellulales; family Thermoguttaceae; genus JABWBD01. Next base: position 3,793 of record JABWBD010000352.1, on the reverse strand, counting down.
CATCGCCGCTGGGTCTCTTCCGGCGGCAATTCGACAACGCCCGCGCGCCCCAGGTCCATCTTCAGCTTCCCGTTATCGACGAAGATCCGCGACCAGACGATCTCGCCCGGCTTGGAAATGCCCTTGAGTGTGCCGCCGCCGAGGCGGAAATACATCTCCGGCTGGCGTTCGCTTGAAGCCCCCTTCCAACCGTCGATGAAATGGTCCGGCGGGGCCGAGCCGCTGATGAGAAACACCCAGACATACTCGTCCGTCGTGCCGGAACGGTCCTGGTCGCCCCAGCGGATGTCGTGGAGGGTGTTCTCCACCGGCTGGCCCATCGCGCGGTGAACGCGGTAGGTCATCAGGCCGTCGAGCCCCGCGCATTCGTCGACTTCGTTGAAATGGACCACGGGCCGGCCTTCGTAGAGGATCCGCCCGCCGTCGCGGCTTTTCACCGGCGGCCGGTCGGTGTTGTTGAGCATTCCTTCCACGAGGTCACTGGCGGGCAGGAGATCCTTTAAGCCCTGCTGGTATTGGATGCCGATCGTGTGACAGCCGAAATCGTCGGCGATCCGCACGGCGGCAATGTACATCTTGCACTGGGTCAGCACCTGGTCCTCGGTGAGGTCCTCCTCCGGGTCCGGTCCGAAGCGGAAGGTCATGCCGCGGTCGATGAGCCATTGGTAGACCTCGCGGGCCTCGTCATCGCGGACCTGCGTTGTCTCGTAGTAGAGCGCCGACTGGCTGAGCCGTTCCTTGTAGACGCCGGCGGGGTTGAGCAGTTCGTCCTGGATGATCGCGTTGTACATACCCATGCAGCCTTCGTCGAAAATGCCCATGATGGCTTTCTCGCGGGCGAGCTGCTGGGCCAGTGCTTCGCCGAGGCGGCGTTCGGCCGAGGGGACCTTGACCTTCTTCAGCGGCGTGACGTGCTTGAGATTGTGGCGGACGTCGCCCTTGTCGAGCCACCGTTCGAGGTTCTTCAGGAAGGCATCGTCGGAAAAATCTTCGCTCCAGAGCGTGGAGTACTTCTTGCCGGCCTTGGTAAGACTCGCATTCAGATTGAGCATGCCGACCAGGCCCGGCCATGTCCCCGACCAGTTGGCGACGGTGAGGATCGGGCCCTCGTGGCTGAGCAGACCGGCCAGAAGATGATGCGAATACTGCCAGACGGCCTCCGCCACGATGAGCATGGCGCCCGGATCGATCCCGGCGAAGACACACATCCCCTCTTTCTGCGAGGCAATGAAACCGTGCTTCTCGTCGGGCTTGTAGGGATGGGCGCGGACCAATTCGTACCCGGCCTGCGACACTGCCCTCTCCAGGGCCTCCTCCATCTGCTGCTGGGCGGCCCAGCAGTTCTGGTTTGCCGAGAGACGCAAATCGCCATTGGCGACGAGGAAAACCTGCTTTTTCTTGGCTTTGGGTGGCTTGGTGATTGCTGGGATCTGGTACGTAGCCATAGTCAATTCTCCTCGATTTCGATTACCCGACGAAAAGCAACGCGGCTATGATACCCGGCCGCCGGAACGCTGCAAAGAGGCCACCGAATGCGAACCAGACTGGGCATTGCCACATGGGGCGATACCATCGATCTGCCGCTTGCCGGATCATCCCCCTCAGATGTTCTGCCGATTCATCCCTTCTGCATCCCTTGCCGTGATCGGTTCTCTTGGCAACTTCCCCCGCCTGCCGAAGGGCGTAGTTCTTGCCAACTCAGGTGGAATCGGCATTGCAGTTCATCCCGTGCAGCCATCGGCAGGAGGTGTAGCGCGGATGGACCGCTCGCCTCTGCCTCGCGTAGACGGGCTCCACTCCTCCATTCCCCTTCAGCCCCCGGCTCTGCCAGGTGTAGCGCGGACGCGCCTCCCGTATCCCACCTGACCGCCAAACCTCCTCCCCAACGAACATCCAGACCTCCGCGGCCTAAGACGCCTCGCGCAGCCGCCTGGGCCGTGCCGATCACCCGTGGCGATAAAACACCACCCTGTCCAACATCAAATTGCGGTCTTCCCCGTCGCGCTGCATGTCGTTGACGAACGCGATGGCGAGGCGGTGCTCTCCCTCGGCCAACTCAAGCTCCAGCGAGAACGTCGACCAGCCGTCGCTCTTCAATTGCACCCGGCCCGCCGGGGTCCCATCGATTCGCAGCTCGACCTCCGGATAGACTTCCTGCGCCTTGGTCCCCGAAGCCAGGATTTCCACCGTATACCGGCCTGCAGCCGCCACGCGGATCGGGCCCTCGATGTACCCGCTGCAAGCCAGCGAGACCTGGCCGCCGCGCTTCTGGAAATGCGGCATCCCGGGCTGGGGCATCATTGTCTCGCACTCGATGGCCACGCCGGGCCGCGGCGTGAAATCGCCGCCCAGCGCGGTCAACAGCGAGCAAGCGTAGCGCGCGGCCTTGCGCGAGTTCTGCTCTTCGGTGTCCCAACGTATCAGATCGAGCACAACGTTGCCTTTGCCTCGCGGCACAACGGCCACGGCGGCCGGGTTGGTCAGAAAGAACGTGCTCGAAGCCTCGTCGCGCGCGACGAGCACCTTGTCGACATAGAGGTTGCGGTCCTCGCTCTTGGCCGCGCTGCCTCCATCGTTGATGAATGCGACCGAGAGCTCGTGCCGCCCTTGCTCGACCCTTCCGAAACAGGTCACCGTCTGCCACTGCTCGCTTTCCACCCCGACAACGCCCACCTGCCGGCCGTCGATCGCCACGCGGCATTGCGGCCAGACGCCGTCGGCAGGCGTGCCCCGCGCGACAATGCCGAACAGGTAGCGGCCCGGCGCGGGAAATTCCACCTCGCCCGCAGCCGACCCGACCGTCGCAAACGTGATCCCCGGCGCGCGTGCCTCGACAATCGCGCCCTCCCGCTTCCAGTCTTCCACCTCGTGCGTGCCGAACTCCCTTCCTTCCAGCGCCATGCCGAAGAGGCCGTCGGTCATGCGATCGGCCCGTGGAGTCTCGGCCCAGGCGATGCCGGCGTGCCGGCCCAGCCAGTAGAGATCCTCGCGCGCAATCGCCCCGGACAGCGCGTGCTCCTCCTCCGAGAGAGAAACCGGCCCGGTGTAGGGCTGAATCGTCAGGTCCAGGTCCAACGTCTTCGACAACCGCGCGAACGATTCGGGCGACGGCCGGTGCACCAGCAGGTTTCCGCCCCGCTCGACGAACTGGCGGAGGCCGCCCGCCAGCCCCTCCGGAATCTCGTCACGCACGGCAAGGAGCCGATAGCCGGCCAGATCGTGGCTGGCACCGCCCGTCGGATCGTCGAACCGCAGACCAAGCGATCCCAGGTATTTCCGGTAGCTTTCGGAGCCGATGACCCCCGTCTTACGCTGCCGCGGTCCAAACTCTGCCAGGTAAGCGATGAGATTCGCAAGGATCCTCGCCGCGGCCGGCTCGCTTTGGAACTTCTCGACAAGTTTCAACTGCGAGTGGACCATCGTCCCGCTGCCGATCGGCCGCTCCAACAGCGGGGCGTAATCGAGGCCGGCCTGCGAGCCCGAGACCACGATGGCGGAGCAGCCTCCTTCGATCGGCCGCACGGGCTCGGCCGGAGTCACCATGTGATCGCCCCGCCAGAATTTCAGGTCCTCGGGATCAACGTCTGCGAGCGCCGGATGGTGCGAGCCGAGCGGGAAGGTCATTGTGGAACGGTGCTCGGCGAGTTCGAGGTCGAACAGTCCCTTGGGATAAGCGCCCTGCTCGAGCACAAGGACTCGGCCGCCGCGTGCCGTAAAGTCCAACAGCGCCGCGCGGTCCGGCCGCGCGCGCCCGATCACCGGCTGCTCGTCCGGCGAGGCCGCCAGCGTGCCG
>JABWBD010000351.1 GCA_013360685.1 Pirellulales bacterium | reverse complement strand
AGGTCGGCATCGGCCTACGGTGGGCTTCAAGAGACCCCCCGCACGGTGCTCATTCCGCTAACGTCGCTGGTGCCGTCGACCGAGTACCATTACCGTCTGGCCGCCAAGAACCAGACCGGTGTTTTTTTCGGGGCCGACGCCGTCCTGCGCACGTCGCGGTGACTAGAGCAGGGTTCGCCTGGATCGTGGAGGTCGGAGAGCCGAGACATGACCGAAGGGTACATTCCGCCGGAAGAACGTGGAGGGGAGGAATGGGGGTTCTCCGTCGAGATCATCCCTAATGACGAGTAGTGCTACGAGGCTTTGCGTGGCAATGAGGATGAATGAGCAGCGCTCCCATGAGACTCACGGGGGAAAAATACGACAACCTGCACTGGGACCAGAGCCATGGCGTGCAGGAAGCGATTGTAACCCCCGACCGCATTGCCTTGGACTGGATCGAGAGGGGCGTGCGGTATCACCTTCAGGCCCATTCCCACGACGGCGGCCTTACCTATCACGGAAATTACGGCATGTTTCGCCCTGAAGAGGATTGGGTTGTGGACATTACCTGCTATGCTGCGGTGGACGGGTCAGCCATTTTGTTTTGCGATTGGCACGAGAAGGATACTGGGCGGGCGGGGTCTTGGATGTGCAGACTGAAACCGAACAGGACATGAGAAAGTGGGATCCTGAAAAGAAGCCTCGCAAATGGAAGTGACTTACAGGTCTGCTATGAACCGCTCCGAAAAAGCTCTGGTGGTGTTGTTACGACTCGGCGGCATCCTGTTGTTGACGGCGGTGATTCCAGCCGTGATGCCGTTTGCCTGGATGAAGGACATCCATCGGTTCTTGGGAATGGGCGAGCTTCCCGAAGGACCGATCGTGGGTTACCTCACCCGGTCACTTTCGGCCTTGTATGCGTATCACGGGGCGTTGGTCTACTTCGTTTCCCTGGACGTTCGCCGTTACCTGAGCGTGGTAAAGTGCCTGGCCGTGTTGAGCATCCTCTTCGGTTTGGGGATGCTCGTTCTTGACTTCCTGGTTGCGATGCCGCCACTCTGGATTCTCGGTGAAGGTCCTGCCATCGCTCTGCTAGGGGGCGTCTTGCTTTGGCTGGCGGGACGGATTTAGAATTCCAGGCGAGGCTGGTCCATGAATTCGGTAGTTCTTTCCTCTCTGGACGGGCACACCCATCTGGCAGAGCATCGCATGCGCGGCCGGATTGCCCGGCTGGTACCGCGTGCATTCGAGGCTGGCGGAGCGGCCGCCGTCGCGGCCCTGGTCCGACGAGAGAGTCTGGACCACCAGACGGCCGTCGCCCGAGACCTTCCATTCGTCAGGGACGCCATTCCCGTCGGCGTCTGTCTCAAAGCCGGGGTTGCGCACCAGATTGGTTTCCGCCGCCGCGGCAGCGGCGGCAAACCAGACGGCAACGACATAGACGTATCGAGCCATAATGGCCTTCTCCGCGCGGGACGCTTCACTCATGTTCACTCGTGGTTCCCACGCTTCCGCGTGGGAACCGGAATCTGGACGCTTCCCATGGTTCCCATGGTTCCCACGCGAAGCGTGGGAACCCCACTATGGACGCTTTGCGTCCGTCCGGAATCCGGGAAGACGACGCAAAGCGTCAAAGACCGGACGTTCCCACGCGAAGCGTGGGAACGATGGTTATGGTTAAGCGTGGGAACGATGGTTGGCTCGGGTTCCGAGTTCGTTGATTGTAGCACTTCGCCGATGGCCGCTGCAATCGGCACAATCGCTACTCCCTTCACCTTCGTCGCCCAGCGTCCCGCGGTATGACCTATATTTCAGTGTGCGGAGCAAGAAGGTCCGCAGCCCCGCAACCGCGCCGCGCGATTCCTGCCGCCTTCTCCAGAACCTTGAACCCCAAACCCTTCACGCCGAAGGAGCTTCCCGTGCCGCTGTTCTCCCGAAGGAAAGAAACGGAAGTCCAGAGCTTCATGCTGAAACTGTTGAACAACAATTGCGCAGAACTGGAAGCCATGATCGAGGGGCCGCGACTCGACCGTCGTGTGAATCTCACGATCGTCGTCCTGGTCGTGCCCTTCGAGAAGGGAAGACTCCAGATCGACCGGACATTCGCCACCGTGACCAAAGGCTTTTCAACGACGGGTGTTTCTCTCGTGCTCAACGAGCCCAAAGGACTCGACGAAGTGATCCTGGGGTTCCGTTGGGAGATGGGGATGAAGTTTGTCCTGGCAAGGGCAAAGCACCTCAATCCGATGGGCGCCGGGTTCTATCAAGTGGGAATGCAAATGGTCCGCGTAGTCCACCCCGACGAGCATTCGGAATTGCAGTCGCTCTGCTTCTGAAATCCGGTCGGGCGACGGAGTGGGCCGTGTCTACAGCTCCTTCACGCGGATCTTCCGAAACTCCACGCGCGTGCCGTGCCCGATGAACCCCAGAAAGCCCTTCTCGCGATGGCGGCCCGGATGCGGGTAACCGTCCAGGGTCGGGTCGGTGATCTCCTTGAGGTCGGCGTCGACGATCACGGCGCCGTTGAGCGTTACTTGGATGCGGCTGCCGTCGCAGACGATCTCTTGAGTGTTCCACTCGCCAGCCGGCCTGAGGTGGCCCCGTTTCGCTGGGACCATGCCGTAGATCGAGCCGTGGTACTGGTAGGTGCCGAGCTTGGCGTACTTGGGATGGTCGTCGTCGAGGATCTGGATCTCCATGCCGTCGCGCGAGGGCCGGCCTTCCAGCGGTGAACGAATGGCGATGCCGTTGTTCCCGCCCGGTTCCAGCTTGAACTCGAATCGAAGGATGAAGTTGCCATACTCCTTGGTCGTGAAGAGCTTTCCGCCTCCCTTGGGCTGGCAAACGAGCACGCCGCTCTCCGGGACATAGCCGCCGGTGGAACCCTGCCAGCCTTCCAGGGTCTTGCCGTCGAAAAGGCTGACGAAACCTTCCTGGACCTCCTCCCGGGAAAGGCCCAATGGATCGGCCGGCCCTGCCGCGACGGCAACGCAAGCCGAAAAGAAAAACGACAAAAACGAAACGGTAGCGGGGCGCACGGGGGCCTCCTGTTCTTGGTAGGGATTTTCCCCCTCTTGTAATCGCCCGCCAGGGCCAATTCAAGTCGCCGGGATTATTGACAACTTTGGCTGTAGAAAACTTCCGCCGGGTGTCGATACTCCTACTGCACGATCAAACCTCCCAGGTGGCCCCGGCCTTTCAGGCCGGGGTTTTTATTGGCTCCCGCCCAGCGGTCTTCCCCGTTCAGCCGAGGTTCCGTCCCTGCGTGCCTCCTGCATCAGCAGCGTCTGGTATTTGTTTTCCTGCTGGATTTCGGTCGGATCGACCAGGACGAAGCCGGGTATATCGGGACGCGGCGTGGCTGCCAGTCGGTCGCGGCCGGCGCGAAGGATCGAGAGGGCCTCGGCATACCGCGGATCGGCTTGAGGAAGGTTTCGCAGGCATGGGCTCCGTTCGGGCCGGGTGAAGCTCACCTCGCCCGCATGTTCCTGATGGTTCAAGTCGATGCCGGTTAGTTCGCTCAGGCGGCCCACTTCAGGGGGCGTCAGAGGGCTGCGGCCATAAAGATTCTGGCGAAACGCCCCGCCGGCATAATCCGGGTAATACGGGGCGTTGATGTCGATCCACGTGATCACGCGGTCCACTTGTTCGGGCGTGAGGTGGATCTCTTGATCCAGCTTGGGATCACGATGGCCTTCCAGGAGCACCTTCGCCAGGCGGCTGACATGCGATCCCCACGTCTTCGGCGGCAGCATCTGGTGCGGTCCCGCGCCGATCACCTGGACGAACCCCTTGCTCCGCAACTCGACGTAGGACGTATTGAACACCAGGTTCAGGTCGCCGGCCAGATTGAGCTTTTCGCCGCCCTCGGCGCCGTAGTCATGGCACCGGACGCACTGGTTGTCGAAGACCGGCTGCACTTCGGCCGTGTAGCTGAATTTCCGCGCCGGGCCATGCCAAGGCTCCAGGTGTCTCGCCGGGCGAAGCATCGCCAGGCGCGTTTCCAGGGGAGGCACCGTCGTGCGGCGGTTCTCGTGGCAGCCGACACACCCGGCCGTTTCGCCCGGCCGGACGATCGTGCCGCTCCGCATCGTCTGCACCATCCTCCCTTCCCGGTCGAGCAATTGGAAATAAACGAACGTGTCCGCGCGGAGCGTGAAATAGACGCTGCCGTCCGGCTCGACCGGCACGGTCCCCAGGATCCGCTTGTTGTTGAAGTCGTCCCAGGCCATGCCGGGGGCCTGCGTGCCGCTGCCCTGCCAGTTCTGGTGCGTCCAGAACCGCTTCTCGGGCGACTCGACCACGCGGAGAGACTTGATCGTGCCGCGCGGGACCTGTTCCATGCCGGCGCCGCGGTAGACGTCCGCCACGTAAAAGCTGCCTTCGCCTTCCGCGAGATCGACGCGCGGGGGAACGGCCGGCGGCTGCTCGCGCGGCCCCAGCGGCATCGGGTCGAAGCAGCCGGGCTCTTCGGCGTGGACCAGCACATCCTCCCCGGAAACGCTGAGAAGGTAGATGCCCATCTGTTCCCCGTTGCCCGTCATGCGCGAGCAGAGGAAGTGGGTGTCCGAGAGCGGATAGGGGTCTTCGTACTTCGGATGGACGCCCGTGAACGTGTCGTAATTGCCGACACCGATCAGGTCCATGGCCTCCGGCGGCCAGGTGCGGACCACCGGCGGCTTGCCGTCGAGTCCCAGCCGGCGGTCGACGATGGCCAGGGCGCCCCACGGCCGGTCGTGGCACGATGAGAAGGTGGCGATGAAACGCTCGCTGCCCGGCACCGCACGCCCCTCGAGCACGGCGCCGGGGGAATTCGTGTTGTTGCCCCAGTAGACGGCGTGGTTCGTGCCGTCGGGGTTCACGGTCCAGAGGCCCTGGGCGTCGCCGAAGTTGCGGTCGACGTATTCCCAGCGGTCGTAGAGCACGCGGCCGTCGGGCAGAAGCGAAGCATGTCCCTCGTGCAGCGTGCTGTGGCCAATCTGCCGGATATTCGACCCATCGGCATCCATCACGAAGAGATTGCCCATGATGTGGCGGTTGCACATGCAGTACTTGGGCTCGCGCGTGGACGTGAAGAGGACGCGGCCGTCGGGCAGATAGAGCGGGTCGATGTCGGTGGTCCCCGAGCCGAAGGTCAATTGGGTCAGGCCGCTGCCGTCGGCACGGATTTCGTAGAGGTGGTAGTCGTCGGCTGCGTTGCGCCGCATGGAAAAAAGGATCTTGCGGCCGTCGAAACGTACGTCGGGATCGCGCACGACGCCCTCGGGAAGGTCGAGAAGCGTTCCGACCGCGCCCGTTGCCGGGTCGAACGTCTTGAGTGCTCCGCCGCCCCGAAAGCTCGCGGTATTGATTTCGCCGGTCTGGAACATCGTCTCCGTGTTGTGGTGGTCGGGAAGATACTGCCGGCGGACGACGAACAAGATCGGGCGCCCGAGGCCGCGAATCTCGGGCGGCATTCGCGGCGATTCGGCTTGGGAAACGGAGATCAGCGCGCCCAGCACGACGGCCGCCGCGCCTGCACATCGGGCAATCGAGTCACAGCTCATGGAGTCCCCTTCGATCGGATCGGTTTCCCCGATTGTAATCGCCCGGCCCGGCGGGAGGAACCCTGGTAAAGGTCATTGGTCGTCGGCTGGTGGGGAAGGCCCCAACGGCATCGTCGTGACGGCGCGGTCAGAGTGCCGCTCATTGGCGCGGAAGCGTCCACGACAATCGCATCCTGATGCGCCTGCCGCCCGTGTCCAATTCGTAGGTTTTCGATTCCCGGCCGCAGGCGACGAAGTCGGGGAGGGTGCCCAGACAACTCTGGACGTAGTCCAACTCCTCATGGTTGGGCGGCTGCGGCTGCCGGCCCGGTTCCAGGTGCAGGACGATCGGGTGTGCTTCCGGCGTTGCGATGGGCCAACCCTCGCGCTCCATCAGATAAAGGTCCCGCGGGGCCATGATCGCGACCTCGTCGAAGATGACCGAGTAGGCCGACATCTCATCCCAATCCCTCAAACCGCGGAGCATGGCCACGACCTCGTCCCAGTCGCGGTAAAGGGCGAGCCCCAGCGTGACTCCCGTGCGCCCCAGGACGATTGCATAGCAGGTCCCCAAGTTGAAATCACGGCATTGGACTTTGATGGGGATCTCCCCGGGAACGTGCTTCCAGGGAGCCCGCCGGAAATAGCTCGCGGCAGCATCGTAGAACGCTTCCATCTGCTCGACGGTCACACCGGCCCCTTCTGCCAACGCGCATTTCTCGGGGGCGCCGTAGCTCGAAGCGAGCCTTTCGCAAAACTCGTACAGTTCGGGCAATTCGTCTTTCAAAAGGCAGGCAATGCCGAGTTCGCCCAGCCGCGGCTTGAGGAAATCGAAGCAGTCGGAATCCGACACCTCAACCGCGGCCGGGCGCATCGCCTCGCGCAGCCCAGGATGCGCCATGGTCCGGAGAAGATACTCGTCCAGCAACTCGGGCGTCGGCTCCCCGCGAAGCAGCTCGCTGGTCATCACGAACCTCGTTTGCTTGTCGAGCACGAGCACGGACCACGGCCGCTTGACGCCGATCTCCTCATTGGAGATCAACGTCGGCATGTGAAAGAAGTCGGCCTGCCACACATCGCCGGTCCGGGGATACTCCCTCGGGTCGGCGCCGGCGCGCAAGGGCGGCAATCGCCGCGCCTGGGAAAGCTCGGCCATGCCGTCGAGCATCTGGCCGACGGGCTGGGGCTCGGCTTCCCAGACACAGCGGACGGATACTTCCGCGAGCATGTCCTTCCAGGAGCGGCAGAAGTCGGCCCGCGACACCTCCAACCTCGCCGGCCGGTAAGGTTCGCCTTCGAGAGGCTGGAGAAACGCGGAGAGAACCTCTCGCCAGACAATCTCCGGCGTCAGCTCGCTCTCAATTACGGTCATGTGCCTCAATGTCCGACGATCAACGTCGACGATCCCCACGACCCAGGACGAAGCTTCCTGGGGGGCGTCGGTGTCCTGGGGCAGGGGGCGGAGCCCCAATTGCCACCTTACGCGGCGCCGCGGCAACTCGCGAAGCTCGCGGCGAGGAAACCGCAACTCGGCGGCCCCTTGGCCCAACGGCACCTTCAACACGCGGCGGGCCCACGAGGCGGCCCCGGAAGTCGATCGCCAGGCGGGAAGAAACAACGCCGCGGCGGCGTGTGCCGTTTCGTGCCGGTCGCCCCCGAAGTGGACCGGCCGGCTGGCATCGACCGTGGCCTCTCCCAGCAAGTAATCGACAAAACCGGCGTCAAGCCGCTGGGCCTCCTGGAGCAGCCGCCTCGCATCATCGGTGTCGCCGCCCAGCCGAAAGGCGAGCAAGGCTTGGGCGTAGCGCCATACGGCGGTCGCTTCTTCATGGCGATCCAGAAGCCGTTTTGCCTCCTCGTGCTCTTCCAGGTCCATCAAGGCTGCAGCCAGCCAGTAACGCGCGAAGTGGTGGTCGTTGGCATCCAATCGGAGCACCTCCCGGAACTGCTCGGCTGCTTCCTCGCGCCGGTCGAGGCGATGCAGCGAGCAGCCGGCGCCGAAGAGCGCTTCGAGATACGGCCGGCCCTCCGGCACGTCCCACATGCTTCGCGCGCCGGTCTCGAAAGCAGCCCCATCCCGCGCGGTCCGGCAGGCATCCAGCGCCGTTTGGAACCGTTCCAGGGCCAATCGTGGATTCCGCTCTTCTTTCGCCTCGGCCAACAACCGCTGCCGGGCCACTGCCGGAGCCATCGGCCGCGACGTCGATGCCGCCGGCGGCCGCCCCTTTTGCATGCGTCGCCTGCGATGGGAACGGCGTGCCATGAAACCCTCCTTGAACCGCCGATCCAGTCGGACGGCGTCTCTTCGTGTGGAAGTTGCGGCCCACGACCAGCGGTCGTCGAGACCATCGGTTTCTGCGCGAATTCTACAGGGAATACGTCGGTCGTGCAATGCGATGGAACGCCGTGACCCTGGAATCGGCGAGGTAGAGCCGCATCGAACCGGACGCGACATATCGGTGCCGGGAGCCCCTTTCCGAGTCGGCGCGATCTACCGCAGCGCGGCGTTCCCGGTCTTGGAACCGCGGATGTAGGTACGGATTCCGGGAACTCCCGTGCAGCCTGTGGAGCTGCGCGGTATACTGTGGCCCCGGGGCCGTTTTCTCCGAGGCGATTGATCGCAGCCAGGATGACCGCCGTTTTCCCAGGTACGCAAGGCATTTATCTTATTTGCGAAAGGAGACTGCCATGTCTGAGTCGAAGAAGCTTACGCGTCGAGGTTTTCTGGAAAACTCGGCCAAGGCGGGAGCCGCCGGCCTGGCCGTGCCCTACGTCGTCTCCGCCTCGGCGCTGGGACAAGGGCAAAAGCCGGCCCCCAGCGCGCGGATCCAGGTCGGCCTGATCGGCTGCAACGGCATGGGCCGGGCCAACCTGGCCAACTGCGCGACTCACGACGACGTGGTCGTGACCGCCGCCTGCGATGCCCACAAGCCGCGGGCCGACGCCGTCGTGGAACAGTTCAAAGCCACTTGCAGGCCCTACACGGACTACCGCGAATTGCTCCGGCAGGCGGACGTCGACGCGGTGATCGTCGCCACCCCGCCCCACTGGCACACGCTGATCGCCATCGAGGCGTGCGAAGCCGGCAAGGACATCTACGTGCAGAAGCCGATGACGCTCCATCTGGCCGAGGACATCGCGCTGCGCAACGCCGTCAAGAAGCACAACCGCATCAGCCAGGTGGGCACCCACATCCATGCGTCGGACAACTACCGCCGCGTCGTCGAGCAG
>JABWBD010000350.1 GCA_013360685.1 Pirellulales bacterium | reverse complement strand
GTTTCTCGCACGACGGCGGCAAGATCACGCGATTCCGAACGATCGAGCCTCGTCTGTATCGCGGAGAGGTCTACCTTGTCAGCGGCCCCCTCGCGGCGGACAGCCCCCTCCGGCTTCTGGAAATCAAGGCCGAGATCCCGGAGAATGTTTACGGCAGCCCGATCGTGGACAGCCAGGGACGCGTGGTCGCGGTCTACGGGGAAGCGGCGCCTCCCGAGGCGGTTCCGGTAAAGAACCTTCACTACGCGGCGGTCCTCGACTCGGAACTGCTGAGGTCCTGGCTGGCACAAAACGAGTCGGGTTGGGTGCCCCCGCCGCTGGAAGCAAACCAAGCACAGTCTGGCAAGAGTCCTTCGCCATGAGTTCCGAACAGCCGCCGATTGGAATCGATTTGGGAACAACCTATTCGGTGGTCGCCCGCCTCGACAGCACGGGCAGGCCGGTCACGATTCCCAACGACTTGGGCGACCTGCTCACGCCCAGCGCCATCTACGTGGACGAAGACGAGATCATTGTGGGCAAGGAGGCCGTGAAGGCGGCGGTCGTCAAGCCGGAAGCCTACGCGGAATGTTTCAAACGCGACATGGGAAGCGTCGCGTTTCGCCGCACGGTCTGCGGCCAAAAGGTGCCGCCCGAAGTCTTGAGCGCCTTCGTACTCCAGCGACTCCGGCGCGACGCAGAGCGCCGGATCGGCGCTTTCCGCAAGGCGGTGATCACGGTCCCGGCCTTCTTCGACGAGTCGCGGCGCCGGACCACGCAGAACGCCGGCTGGCTGGCCGGCCTGGAGGTCCTCGACATCATCAACGAACCCACGGCCGCCGCCATCGCCTGCGGCTGCGACCGCGGCTTCCTGGACCTCACCGATCCGGACCCTTCCAAAACCGCGCAACGCATCCTGGTCTACGATCTGGGAGGCGGGACGTTCGACGTAACCATCCTCCAGATCGGCGGCGCTCGATTCGAGACATTGGCTACCGACGGCGACGTCCGCCTGGGCGGCAAGGACTTTGACCAGCGCCTGGTGGATCATCTGGCCCGTCAGTTTCAGGAAGCACACGGCGTCGACCCGCGGAGCGATCCCCAGGACGCAGCCCAACTCTGGCTCGACGCCCAGGAGGCCAAGCACGCGCTGTCCGAGCGGACCAAGACGACGGCCCTTTGCTTTCATGCCGGAATCCGCATGCGGATCGAGGTCAGCCGCAGCGAGTTCGAGGAAATGACGGCCGATCTGCTCGAACGCACGGAAACTACCACCAGCCTGGTCATCCGGCAGGCCGGGCTGGCATGGGACCAGATCGACCGCGTCCTTCTCGTCGGCGGCTCCAGCCGCATGCCCATGGTCCGCGCCATGCTGCGCAAACTGGCCGGCCGGGAGCCCGACTGTTCCCAATCCCCCGACGAAGCGGTTGCCCACGGAGCGGCCCTCTATGCGGGCGTGCTCCTGGCCAAAGAAGCCGGATTGCACGAGTCGGCCTGCGAAGTGGTCAACGTCAATTCGCATAGTCTCGGTGTCGTCGGCGTTCACCGCACCACCGGCCGCAAGACGAACGTCGTCCTCATTCCCAAGAACACGCGGCTGCCGGCCAGTGCTTCGCGGGTTTTTCATACCGCCCAGGCCGATGGGCGGAGCATTCGAGTGCCCGTGGTCGAAGGCGAGAGCGAACGGCCCGAAGACTGCATTGCGCTGGGCGAATGTGTCGTGCGCGATCTGCCCCCGGGGCTTCCGGCAGGGGCAACGGTCGAAGTCGAGTACCGCTATGCGGCCAACGGGCGGATTTCCGTAGTCGCCCGCGTTCCCGCCGTTCGTTATTCCGCTCGCGTGGAAATCGAACGGGCTCAAGCGCCGGACCTGGACGACCTGGATACCTGGCGCGCAAGGCTCCTGGGCAAGCCGCATTGGGATCGGCGCCGGGCGGACGAGGCCATAGGCAAGGCCACCGTCGATCTCGGCAGCCGCGAGAGCATCCTCGAACGGCTCGACGCACTCTACGCCAAGGTTGGCGTCGCTGCGGTGCACCTCTCGCTCCCGGCGGCCCTCTCTTCTTGTCAACAGGCGGCAATCGCCGCGGTCAAGGAGTTGTCACGAGCCAAAGGTGCGTTGGCAAGGTCCGAGGAAGCGGCCCAAGCGACACTCCACGATGCTGCGGCTCTGCACCAGGGGGCCAGCGTGTCGCAGGCGAGAACGAAGTGCGAAGAAGCGCAGGTCCGTGCCGATTTCGCATCGCTTGTGCTTGGGCGTGAGTGCGTCGACCGCGGATTCACCCCGCCGGGAGTCGAGAAGGAATGCCAGGAAATCGGCCAACTTCGCCGCTGTCTACAGAGTGCGGATTCGAAACAAGTCGGTCTGTCATCCTAGCAACATTTGAGCCGAAAGCCTTCCCTGAACATTCCTGCCGCCTCTGGCGGTCGGACCGAGACGATCGCAGCTTATCGTTTCTTTGACAATCGGCGCGTCGATGCACGAGGCGTGCTCCAGCCGCACCGTGACGCAACGCTTACACGCATCTGAGAACACAAGAAAACTCATGGCAAGAGGCAAGAAATGATTCTGAGGCTGGAACGCCACTCCCCCCTCCCGCTTCGCTCATAGGGGCAGGGGGTGAGGGGAGTCGCGGTCTCGTTGAACCCGACCATCACGACGATTCCGCGACCGAAGCGGTGCGATCGGCGACGACCATGGCCTCGGGGCGATGCGCGGCGCCGGCCGGTTGCGACACGAACTGGATCACGTAGTAGAACACCGGGGTCAGGAAAAGCCCGAACAGCGTCACGCCCAGCATCCCGCTGAACACGGCCACTCCGAGCGTGTAGCGCATCTCCGCCCCGGCCCCTTCGGCGAAGACCAGCGGCACTACGCCCAGGATGAAGGCGAACGAGGTCATCACGATCGGCCGCAAGCGGACCTTGGCGGCCTCGATGGTGGCCTCGGCCGCCGGCCGGCCCTCCTTCTGCCGGTCGCGCGCGAACTCGACCACCAGGATCGCGTTTTTGCTGGCCAGTCCGACCAGCACCACGAAGCCCACCTGCACGAAGATGTTGAGATCCAGCCCGGCCAGGGCCACGCCGGCGACCGCGCACAACACGCACATCGGCACCACGAGGATCACGGCCAGCGGCACCGACCAGCTCTCGTATTGGGCCGCCAACACCAGGTACACCAGGATCACCGCGCCGACGAAGGCGTAGACGGCCGTACCGGCCGCGAGCTTCTCCATGCAGGTCAGTTCCGTCCACTCGAAAGCCATCGATCGCGACAGCTCTTCGCCGGCCAGGGCTTCCATCGCCGCGATCACCGTGCCGCTGCTCACGCCGGGCAGCGAGCCGCCGTTGATCGCGGCCGCCGGGTGCATGTTGTAGCGGGTGATCAGCACCGGCCCGCTGGAGTCGCGGATCTCTGCCACCGCGCCCAGAGGCACCATCTCGCCGGCAACGTTGCGGACCATGAACTGCCGGACCGCGGCGGGCGACGCCCGGCATTCGCCTTCGGCCTGCGCCCTCACCTGCCAGGTCCGCCCAAAGCGGTTGAAATCGTTCACGTAATACCCGCCCAGGAGCACCTGGAGCGTGTCGAAGACCTCGTCCAGCTCGACACCCAGCGTCTTGCACTGGGCCCGGTCGATGTCCGCGTAGAGCTGAGGCGTGTCGGCGCGGAAACTGTTCATCAGGCCGACCAGCCCGGGCAGCCGATTGCCCTTCTCGGCGAGATTGTCGGCCTGTCCCTGGAGCATGCTCAAGCCCGCGTCGCCACGGTCTTCCACCATCAATTTGAAGCCGCCGGCGTTGCCGAGCCCGTCGACCGGCGGGGCCCCGAAGAAGGCCACCTGAGCGCCGAGGACCTCCGCGTAGCACTGCCGCCGCAGCCGCGCTGCGATCGACGTGGCGTCCAAGCCTTCGCCGTGACGGTGCTCGAACGGCTCGAGGATGATGAACATCGACCCGAAGTTGGAACTGGTTGCATTGAGCACGATCGACTGCCCCGGGAGCGACAGGGTATGGGCGACTCCCGGCGTCTTGCTCACGATCCGTTCCACCGCCTCGGTCACCTCCAGCGTCCGCTCCAGCGAGGCCGAGTCGGGCAACTGCAAGTTCGCCAGCAGGTAGCCCTTGTCCTGGTTGGGAATGAACCCGGCGGGCACGCGCGTCAGCCCCAGCCAGGTCAGGCCGATCAGCCCCCCGTAGAGCAACAGGACGATGACCGAGAGACGCAGGGCTCGGCCTACCAGCTTGCCGTAGACCTCGGTCGCCCAGTCGAACAGCCTGTTGAAGCCTCGGAATAATCGCCCCAACAGCCAGTTCACCTTTCCCGCGGCGAACCACCCGCCCGCCGCGCCGGCCAGGAACAGCACGGCGCGGATCGCCCACAACCACGCGCCGTTGCCCTCGCCCGCCCACGCCGCGGCTTGCGCGTCGAGCAGCCAGCAGAGAAGCAGCCCGGCCAATATCGCGATGCCCCCTCGCGGCAGGGCCTCGCGGGATTCGTCATGCTCATGGGCGCCCGGCTTGCGATGCTTGAAGACGGCAGTGGCTCGCGCGGGAGTCATCGTCATGGCGTTGATTGCCGAAAGGACCATCGAAGCGGCGATCGTCAAGGCAAACTGCCGGTAGAACTGGCCCGTGATCCCGCCGAGCATCGCGCTGGGCAAGAACACCGAGCAGAGCACCAGCGTGATGGCGATGATCGGGCCGGTGATCTCGTCCATCGCCCGGATTGTGGCCTCGCGGACCTCGTAGCCCAGCCCGATCCAGCGTTCGATGTTTTCCAGGACGACGATGGCGTCGTCGACAACGATGCCGATGGCCAGCACCAGGCCGAACAGCGTGAGGTTGTTCAGGGTAAAGCCCATCACGTACATGACGGCGAACGTGCCGACGAGCGACACGCCCACGTCGATCAACGGCAGGACCAGCGACTTCCAGTCCTGCAGGAAGAGGAGGATCACGATGGCCACCAGAATCACCGCGTCGCGGAGCGTCTTGAAAACTTCGTGGACCGATTCGTTGATGAAGGGGGTGGTGTCGTAAACGATGGCGTATTGGAGGCCCTGAGGAAACCGCTGCCGCAGTTCGTCCATTTTGGCCCGGACCGCTTCGGCGACCGCCAGGGCGTTGGCCCCCGGCGACTGGTACACGGCCACGCCCGCCGACGGCCGGCCGTCGAGGCGGCAGCGCGTGTCCATGTTGCGGGCGCCGAGCTCGATGCGGCCGACGTCGCGGAGTTTGGTGATCTGCCCGTCCCTGCCGGCTTTGAGGATGATGTCGGCGAATTCCTCCGGCTGGGCAAGCCGCCCGAGGGTGGTGATCGTATACTGGAAATCCTGTCCCGATGGGACGGGCGGCTGCCCGATCTGGCCGGCCGCGACCTGGACGTTCTGCTCCTTGAGCACGCGGACCACGTCGCCAGCGGTCACTTCCCGGACGGCCATCTTCTCCGGATCGAGCCAGATCCGCATGCTGTAGTCCTGCTGGCCGAAGAGCACAACATCTCCGACGCCGCTCAAGCGGGCCAACTCGTCCTTCACCTGGATCGTGGCGTAGTTCGATAGGTAAAGCTGGTCGTGGAGCGGCTTGTTGGTCTGCGGATCGACCTCGGAAAAGAGGTTGACGACCAAGAGCACGCTGGGCGATTTCTTCTTCACCGTCACGCCGGTGACTTTGACCGCGTCGGGCAGCATCGGCAATGCCTGGTTGACCCGGTTTTGTACGAGGACCTGGGCCATGTCGAGGTCGGTCCCCAGCTCGAAGGTGACCAGGAGGTTGTACGTGCCGTCGTTGGCGCACTGCGACGACATGTACATCATCCGCTCCACCCCGTTGACCTGCTGCTCGATCGGCGCGGCCACCGTGTCGGAGAGCACCTCCGCGCCCGCGCCGGTATACTGGCAGGTGACCTGAACGGTCGGCGGTGTAATCTCGGGATACTGGGCAATTGGCAGCAGGACGACGGCCGCCAGCCCGGCGAAGACGATCACGATCGAGAGGACCCAGGCAAACACGGGCCGATCGATGAAGAAGCGGGCGAACATGGCGGACTCCTTCCGTGGGACTACTCGGGCTTGCGAGGCTGCGCAGCAGCGCCGGACGGTTCCGGCGCGGTATTCGCCTTTGGCGGGGCCTCCGCCGGTTTGGGTGTCTCCGAACGGCCGGGTGCGACGGGCATCGGTTCCAGTTTCGGTTCCACCGTCGCCCCCGGGCGCACCCGCTGCAAGCCGTCGGTGATGACGCGTTCGCCGGACTCCAAGCCTTGCTCGATCACGCGCAGCCCGTTTTGCAGCAGGCCGGCGAGGACCGGGCGGTAGACCACTTCCTTCTTGTCGTTGATGACATAGAGAAACTTCTGGCCCTGATCGGTGCCCAGGGCCCGTTCGCTCACCAGGACCGCCTGGTAAGGAGAACCGATGGGCACCCGGACGCCGATGAACAGGCCGGCCGCGAAACGCCGTTGCCCATCCGGCTGGACCGGGTTGGGCAGCACCGCGCGGATGCGGATGGTGCCCGTGGCGGGATCCACGCGGTTGTCGATGAAATCGACCTTGGCCGAGTGAGGATAGTCCTTCTCGTCCGCCAACCGCACCAGCACCGGCACGTCCGGACCGCGGCGAACCTCCGCTCTGCCCTCCTGGGCCATTCGCTTCAGGCGAAGGACGGTGCGTTCATCGATATTGAAGTAGACGAAGACCGGATCGACGGAGACGAGGTTGGCCAAGAGCGTGCTGTCGGCGCTGACCAGGTTGCCCTCGTCGATCAGGTTTCGGCCGATACGGCCGGAGATGGGGGCCGTCACGCGCGTGAAGCCGAGATCCAGGCGGGCTTGTTCGACTTTGGCTTTGGCGGAGGCCAGGCCCGCCGCGGCTTCTCCGCGGTCGGCCACGATCTTGTCGTATTCTTCGCGCGTGATGGTGTTGCTGGGCAGAAGCTTCTCGGCCCTGCGGAAATCGGCCTCCGCCCGCTTCACGCGCGCGTCGTAGCCGTCGACCTCGGCCTGGGCGCGGTCCAGTGCGGCCTGGTATTGGCGAGAATCGATCTCGAAAAGCAGGTCTCCCTGCTTCACCTCGTCGCCGGCCCGAAAGTGGATCTTTGCCAGGTATCCACTGACGCGTGCACGCAGATCGACCGACTGGGCGGCGTCGGTCCGCCCCGTGAAATCTTCGTGGTCCGTGACCTCCTGCCGCAAGGGCGTGCTGACGACGACGACCGCCGGCGGAGGAGCGGCCGGAATCGCCTTGCTCGCGCATCCCGCCATCCCACCCAAGGCCGATGCCACGATCAGCACCGCCAAAGAAACCAACATTCTTGTTGGACCGTACATCGTTGCCTCGCTTCCTACGGGTCACCTGGATGCACCGCCGCGGACCGCCAAAGTGATTCAAACGGATATTCTGCCGCGGAAGCGCGCCGGGGGCAAGCGGGATCCGACCATCCCGCCGGGAAATCCGCACGTCGTTCTCGGCAGTGTTCGGCTGGACCGACCACTGCCCGGCCTTTCGGCGGCTACAAGTATTCCATCCGGTTTGCCATTCCTTCGGCGGTGACACTACGGATGAATCCAGCCAGTCGCCGAACCTTTTGTCCAACGGAGTAGCGCTGATCGGGTATGACGAGGATGCCGCAATGATCGATGCTTTGCCGGAGATACTCGCGGTGCAAGCGAGCGAAGTCTCCGACGTTGAAGGTGTAAATGGCTCGCCCCTGCCGCGCGGCAAAAGCGAGTTGTTCGCGATCGGTTGCCCCACACTGATTCGCCTCGATCGTGGTGAGGACGTCGATGCCGCGAGCGCGAAGTCCTTGTACGACGGCGCTCTCACCGGCATCCTCGTCCATGTAAAGGCGTACTTCGCTCATGCTGTTGCGCCGTCAGCCGCTCCTTGGTGTCTCAAATCATCGTAGAGGGCATCCACGGCCTGCAAATCCGCTTCGATCTCGGTTCGATCCAGGCTCCCATGCAATTGTGCCGAGTGTTCTATTTGCAGTTCGAAGTATTCATCCGGCAATTTGCGTCTTGCCCTGATCTTGGCAGGCACGGGGAACAGGCCGTCGGCACCTGCGTTCTTCAGTCTCTCAACAGCCAACTTCGACAGCCATAGGCGACCATCACCGAAATAACAGTCCGCGAATTTCCCGAAGACTTCCAGCAGTCCCGGTCCAAACAAAGCGCAAGGGGCAATAGGAACCGGATAGGGCAGCCAAGCGATCACTTCCTTCCGTAGTACCTTCCAGTCTTTGAGATTTACCTCACCGTAACCAAGTTGCTTTCGCAAGCGCTGTGGAAATTTGTCGGGTCGCATTGCTGGGTATGCATATCCTGGATTCCGCGTATCGCGAGTCTTGCTGCCGCAAGTCGCGCAACCGATAGGTGGTAGGACACATTCAGAATCGTTTTCGGATTTCGTCCAAGCCTCACAATCGTTTGCTAGCTTCCACTTTGTGTCCGAAGTGATGCGAAAGAATCTCATAGGCATTTCACTTTGAAAGTTGCCTGGCCGCCGCCGCCCGCGATTGCTCGTCCGATGCGGATGCCAGTTGCGCGGTCAATGCCGCATCGGGCTTCCCAAACGCCTCGTGCAGCCACATCGCTTCCAGTTTCGCGTGCGGGTTGGTTTGTTTAGGCAGCCACTTCTTCGTTTCCGCCAACGTTTTGGTTGCCTCGCGGGTTTTCAGGACGCGGCGGGCTTGTTCCTGTTCCCAGCCATTCGCGGACAGTGTTCGATCCAGCAGCTTCGTCACACTGAGTTTGGTCAGGTCT
>JABWBD010000349.1 GCA_013360685.1 Pirellulales bacterium | reverse complement strand
CCCCTGCGATTCCGCTCTCCAATCGAATGCCAAGTTGTGGGTAATGACAAGCTCGGCAAGCGGGACCTACCAGTTGTCACCCGCATCTGAACCACGCCGGTTTTCCGAGCTTGACTATTGGATTCTCTGACACCCCGATGGCATTATCCCAAGGCAGTCGCGCACCTCCCGTCTTGACACCCCCCCAGGAAATGGGACAATCGAGTATTTGAGGTGTTGTTTACTGAACTCAGGAGACCAGCCGTGGCCAAGTTTGCCGTGATCCTGCCGGCCGCCGGCCGCAGCAGTCGCTTCCACGACAAGAACTACAAGAAGCCGTTCGCGCCGCTGGCGAATCGGGCCGTGTGGATCCATTCTGCCGAACGATTCATCAACCGCAACGACGTCGCCCAGACGATTCTGGTCATCTCGCCCGACGACCGTGAACAGTTTAACTTCAAGTTCGCCTCCAATGTCGCCATCCTGGGGATCGAGGTGGTCCTGGGAGGCGCGGAGCGCGCCGACTCCGTGCAGAACGCCCTGGCACGGGTGAAACCGGACGTTGATTTCATCTGCGTCCACGACGCGGCCCGTCCGTGCATCACCGACGCCTGGGTGGACAAGGTGTTCGAGGCCGCCCAGCGGAGCGGGGCGGCAATCTTCGGCGTTCCGGTCGCCGGAACGCTCAAGCGCGTCGGCCCCGACAACGTGATCGAGGAGACGGTTTCCCGCAGCGGGCTCTGGGAGGCCCAGACGCCGCAGGTGTTCCGGCGCGACCTCTTGCTGGAAGCGTACGCCAAGCGAGGGAATCTCCAGCCGACGGACGAGGCACAACTCGTGGAACGGTTGGGCAAGAAAGTGACGGTGGTCCCCGGCTCGTCCATCAATCTGAAGATCACCACGAAGGAAGACTTGCGGCTGGCCGAACAGGCCCTCAAAGCCCTCCCCAAGCCGAAGAACCTCGGCCCATTGCATCCCTTTGCCGACGACGACATGTGGAAGTGAGGCACGACCATCCACCATGCACGACATCCTCTCTGAACTGACCTGGCGGGGGCTGATCAACCAGACGACCGACGAACGCATGGCCGATTGGCTGATGGAGAAGCCGCGGACGCTCTACGTCGGTTTCGATCCCACGGCCGACAGCCTCCACGTCGGCCATCTGTTGGCACTGATGACCCTCCGGCGGTTCCAGCAGGCAGGGCACCGGCCGATCGCCCTGGTGGGCGGCGCCACCGGAATGATCGGCGATCCCAGCGGCAAGAGCGAAGAACGGAAGCTGCTTTCCGAGGAGACGCTGCGGGCCAACGTCGAGGGGATGGCCCGGCAGATGAAACGGTTCCTCGATTTCGACCGCGGTGAGATATCCGCCCTGTTGGTCAACAACTACGACTGGATGGGCAAATTCAGCTATCTCGGCTTCTTGCGCGACGTCGGCAAGCACTTTCCCGTGAACGTCATGCTCGCCAAAGACTCGGTCCGCAGCCGGCTGGAGCGGACGGACAGCGGGCTGAGCTACACCGAGTTCAGTTACATGCTCCTCCAGGCGTATGACTTCGTCCAGCTCTACGACGCGCATGGCTGCGAGCTCCAGGCCGGCGGGAGCGACCAGTGGGGCAACATTACGGCCGGCATCGACCTGGCGCGGCGGCTGCGGTCCGTCCAACTCTACGGCCTGACGATCCCGCTTTTGACCAAGAGCGACGGCACGAAGATGGGCAAGACCGAGTCGGGCGCGGTCTGGCTTGCGGCCGACAAGACCAGCCCATACCAGTTCTACCAATACTGGATCAACCTGGAGGACGCCGATGTCGACAAGTGCCTGCGGTTTTTCACCGATCTGGGGCGCGAGGACATCGAGTCGCTGGTCGTCCGTCACATGGCCGACCCGGGCCGGCGCGAGGCCCAGCGGCGGCTTGCCGACGAGCTTACCCGGCTGGTCCACGGAGCGGAAGGCTTGAGCACGGCGCAGCGAGCAACCGAGGTTTTCTTCGGCGCGGAGATCCATGAACTGAGCGATTCCCAATTGCGCGAGATCTTTGCCGACGTGCCGAGCAAAGCCCTCCCGCGCGACCGGCTCAGCGGCAACGGGCTTTCCCTCATCGACGCATTGGTGGAAGCGGGGCTCGCCAAGAGCAAAGGCGAGGCCCGCCGCACGATCACGCAGGGCGGAGCTTATGTCAACAACCGCCGGGTGGCAATCGTCGAGACGAACCTCGGGCCGTCCGACCTGGCAAGCGAAACGGTCCTGGTGCTGCGGTCCGGGAAGAAGAACTACGCGCTTCTCAGGTTCGAGTGACGGGCAGGGTGACTCGTGCGTAAATGGATCTGGATTGCCGGAGCGATTCTCGGCCTGGTCGTGGTGGTAATCGCTATCGGCGGATGGATGCTCTATCGGGCGTCGCGGCAAGTTCCGGAATTCTACCGGAAGGCCCTCGTGGCCGATCCGGCCGCCCAAGCAAAGGCCAGCAACGCAATGCTCCAGAAGACCAGCGACCTGGTGAGCGACGTCGAGCGCGAAGGCCGGTGGCAGGCCCTCTTTACGGCCGAAGAGATCAATGGCTGGCTGGCGGTCGACCTGGTCAACAACCATCCGGGCGCGATTCCCGCGGGAGTCGTTGACCCCCGCGTCGCAATCCGTCCTCAGCAGTTGACTCTTGCGTGCCGCATCGACCGCGACGATCTCAGCGGCGTGCTGTCGCTGACGGTCGAGCCCTATATGCCGGAGCCAAACGTGATCGCGGTGCGGGTCCGCAGCGTCCGCCTTGGCGCGTTGCCGCTACCGCTAGGGCAGATCCTCGACAGCGTCAGCGATGCCTCGCGGCAGATGCACCTTCGCCTCCAGTGGCAGCAGGCCGAGGGCGATCCGGTCGCCCTGATCTCCACTGCGCCGCCTCGCGATCAGGACGACCGGGTGGTACGGATCGAGAGCCTGCGGCTAGGCGAGGGCGAGGTCTACATCAGCGGGACGACCCAACGGCGGTGAGGCAAGGCGCGTTAGCGCCGGCAAGCGGCGAAATGCCGCTCCAAGCCGAACGCCCGCCAGTGCCACGCGGCCCCGCAGCGGCCCCAGCCCAACCGCTACCCGAGCGATCGGGTAGCTCCGCGTCGACCAGGCCGCCAGCGCGTCGGTCATCGGTCCCTGGAAATCGACCAGCCGCCAGCCCGGTTCCGTATGGAAGTGCTCGATCAGGAGCATCCGCAAGAGGTTGCCGGGACTAAACTGCCGGTACTCCTCGTCGTAGCCGACCTTGTACGAGTGGTAGACCCCTTTGGCAGTCCAGCCGATCTCAAAAGCGACCGGCTTGCCGCGGTGCAACAGGAAAGCCGTGAGGAGTTGATTCCAGGCGGCCAGAATACGGGCCTGCTGGAGATAGAAATCGAAAATCCCGGGGTTGCTTAGCACGGCCCCTCCTGCCCGGCCTTTCCAGCCCCTTTGCTCGATCTCAAAGGCCTCGCGGAGCCGCGGCTCGAGTCCGGCCGCATCCGGAGGCGCATCGATCCTCAATTCGACCGCCCCACTACGTTCCAACCTGCGATAGTCCTTGCGGAGAGTCCGGACGAGTTGTCTGGAACGTCCGGCCAGATAATCCTCGAACGATCCCTGGATTTCGACCTGCCCGATGTCGTACCGATGGCGGAAATCGACCGGGCAACCGGACTCGGCCAAGCAACGGAACAGACACTTCCAGCGGGTGGTTTGATAGGGAACTGTCTCCAGCCACAACACCGACCAAGGGAGGGATTTCGCTGCCGAGGTGATGAGATCCAAGAGCCGTTGCGGTTCAGAGGACGCCTCAAGAAGAATCTCCCCATTGGGGGACCAGCAGTTCCAAGTCACATCACCGGCGGAGAGGGCCTTCTTGATCCGGCGGCCGACAAGTGGCAACGCGGCCCGGAGCTCGCCGTTCTCCTCGACGCAAACTGCCCGGAATAAAGAACTTGGAGCGAAATGACCGACCCAGTGCCGCACCAGGTCCGCTCGGGCCGTCGGAAGACCGACCTCGCTGCGCTGCCAAAGACGGTCCCAAGAGGCGGCTTTCTCGGCTAGGTAGCCGAGGTCATCCAGGATGATTGGGGTCAGATTCGCCATGTTCGGACAGCATGTCCAAGGTTGTCTGTTGAAGTATGCCATGCTTTCCGGACGTCGGCCTGGTAACCGAATTGATACTGGAGGCGGCGCGGGGTGGTAGCGCGAGGGGGTTGGGTGGCTTCCTCCACCTTCGGCGTGTGAGACCCGACAGTCGTCGAAGTTCTCGCCGACGAAGGTGGAAAAGCCGCTCGACCCCTTTCAGGCTGGATCGTTGCTCCACATTGACGTTGACCGTCCCCACCGAACCGGCGACACTAGTTGCCCTATGGGAATCGTCTCGCGCTACGTCCTTGCCGAACTGCTGAAGATCTTCCTCATTGCGCTGGCCGCGATGACGGGCTTCCTGATCATCATCGGGATCGTCCGCGAAGCCGCCAATCAGGGTCTCGGCCCGGAACAGATCGTGCGGTTGGTGCCGTATATCCTGCCCGACGCACTGCGGTTCACACTGCCGGGGACACTCTTGTTCACGGCATGCATGGTCTACGGCCGGATGTCGGGCAGCAACGAGGTCATGGCGATCAAGGCGATGGGGATCAGTCCGATGGTCATCCTCTGGCCGGTGCTCGCGCTTGCCGTGGTTCTCAGCCTGGTGGCCGTATGGCTCAACGACGTGGCCGTGTCGTGGGGCAAGGCCGGGATCCGCCGGGTTGTGATCGAGGCGGTGGAATCGGTCGCCTATGGGATGCTGCGAACGCAGAGGTCGTACGCGACCAACCGGTTTTCGATCACGGTGAAGGCCGTCCGCGACCGCACGTTGATTTCGCCCGTCATCACGTTCCAGGCAAACCCGGATTCGCCGCCGGTAATGTTCCGCGCCGAGGAGGCGGAACTCCGTTCGGACCGCACCGAAAACGCCCTGACGATCATCTTTCGCAACTTCACGGTCGACTATGGGGGCAACGTGAGGATGCAGAACCCGGGCACGTTCGAGCAGCCGATCCCGCTGGATGCCGCCAGCCGGGCGCGCAGCGACGCGGAGTTGTCGCCGTCGGATCTGCCTTTGACCGCGATCGGAGACCGGCTGGAGAACCAGAAGAAATCGATCGAGATTCTCGAACAGGAAATGGCGGCCACGGCAGCCTATCAGATCGTCACCGGCGATTTCGACGCCTTGACCAGCCCCGAATGGAAGCACAAACGCGAAACGCTGGCGTATATCCAAAGCGGGCTTTTCCGGCTCCAGACCGAGCCGTGGAGGCGATGGGCGAACGGTTTCAGTTGCCTTTGCTTCGTGCTGGTCGGTGCGCCGATGGCGATCCGACTCCGAAACTCCGACGTGCTGACCACGTTCTTCATCTGTTTCCTGCCCATCCTGCTGGTCTACTATCCTCTCCTCACTTACGGAGTGGACGGCGCGAAGCGCGGAGCTCTGCCGCCGTTTTCCGTTTGGCTGGGCAACGTAATCCTGGTCGCCTGGGGAGCCTGGGTCCTGCGGAGGGTCTTGCGGTACTGACCGCGGCCTGCCCACTGGATGTCGACAGCAAGCCCCAGCTCTGATACAACATCGGTAGAGTAGACATTCCTGAGAGAGGCCCGGCATTGCCGGCATCCACGACAACCGAAGGACCACCTTATGTCCACACCTACTATCCTGGAAAACGCGCTTTTCAATTACGACCGCACCGCCAAGATGCTCGAGGGCGAAGTGGATCGGCTGCTCCTGGACAAGATGCGGCGTCCCAAGGAGCGCATCGAAATCTCGCTCACCCCGCAGTTCCACGACGACAAGGTCCATATTTTCCGGGCGTTTGTCGTGCGACACAGCATTGCGCTGGGGACTTCCAAGGGCGGCATCCGCATGCGTCCGAACGTGACTCTTGACGACATCACCGGCCTGGCGATGGAAATGACGTGGAAATGCGCGTTGATCGGGGTTCCCTTCGGCGGCGGCAAGAGCGGAATCGTCGCCGACGCGGAGAGACTCAGCCCGTACGACAAGGAAACGCTCGTGCGGAACTTCGCTCGCAATGCCGTCCGCCATATCAGCCCCTTGGTCTATGTGCCCGCTCCCGATATGGGCACGAACGAGCGCGACATGGGCTACATCAAGGACGCCCTGAGCTGGTCGGTCGGCAACGCAACCACCCAGGGCTGCTACGTCACGGGAAAGCCGGTCATCCTGGGGGGGATTCCCGGCCGGCGCGAGGCGACCGGGCGCGGAGTGGCCGCCTGCGTCGTGGAGGCATTGACGCACCAGGGCCGAAAGGTCGAAGGGGCAACGGCCATCGTGCAGGGATTCGGAAACGTCGGCTCGGTCACGGCCAGGGCGCTTACGGAGCGCGGCGTCCGGGTGCTGGGCATCGGCGACCTTTACGGGGCAGTCTACAACGAGCGCGGCCTGGACCTGGCCGCACTGGAGGCGCACGCAGCCAAGACCGGCACCGTGAAAGGCTTTTCCGAAGCCTCGGCGATCGACGCCGGCAAACTGCTGGAGATGCCCTGTGATGTGCTCGTGCCGGCCGCGGCCGAAAGCCAGATCACGCGTGAGAACGCCCCGCAGATCTCCACGCGCCTGATCGCGGAAGGGGCCAACGGCCCGACCACCCCGGAGGCTGACGAGATCCTTGCCGATCGCGGCATCCTGGTCATCCCGGACATCCTCTGCAATGCAGGCGGCGTGTTCGTCTCCTATCTCGAATACACACAGGAGACGCAGCAGGAGCAAATGACCGAGTCGGAAGTCCGCGGCCGGTTGCAGCAGCGGATGACGGAAAAATTCCACCAGGTGCGCAATCTCTCCGAGGACCGCAAAATCTCGATGCGCGACGCCGCCATGCTCGTGGCCGTGAAGACGGTCGCCCAGGCGCTGGAGGCGCGCGGGAGATTGCCCTGACGCGGGCGGCAAAGCAGTTTCGTGCGGTTATTCACCGATGCGGACTGGCAGGAGACGATGATGACCTGGACGAAGCGCGAAGCCTGGGACTGGGGAGAGTCGTGAACGAGGATCCCGAGGCTGTGCGGCCAGGCAATTCGCCCGGCGATGCAGCGAGGCCGGAAAATGCGAAGCAGCCGGTCCTGACCGGCAGCGCGGAACTCCGGCGGCTGGTCCACGAGGAGACGTTTGATCTGCGGCGACTCGACCTCGCGGGCTTTCGGTCCTGGCTGGGCAAGCACCTGGAGCAATGGCAATCTGATCCCGTCTTCCTCCGGCGGACGCGGATCCGCGACATCCGCCGAGCGCATCCGGAATTGGCGGCGATCGAAGAGGAACATCGCCGTGCGATTGCCGCGGAGGAAGCGTCGCCGCGGTATCCCCGCTGCGTCCGCCTGGAACAAGAGCTGGCGGACGTCGGCAAGGCTATCGCCGGACTGACCGCGGCACTGGAGGCGGCAGTGCCTCGGCGCCGGCAGAGTCTGATCGAAAAGCTCGAAGCTTTTGCGACGAGGCGGCAGTCGCTCGAGCGCGAACACGCTTCCTTGGTTGAGCTCAGCCCGCACCGCCAGGAGCGGCTGCGGATCGACGCCGGGCTCCAGGAGGCCCGCTCGGCAATCGGCATCGATCGGGAGGAAGCCCGCCTGGGAGAGCTTCAGAAGGAACAAGGACGCCGGTACGGACAGGCCGGAAAGGCCTTCGAGCGGCTGGCGCGAGCGGTAGTGGAGAGCCACATCGTGCCCACCCTGATCGGGAGCGGAGAGCGCCGCGAAAACCTGCCGCTTCGCGTGCTCAGCGGGGTTACCCTGGGGGCCGCGCGGACGGAACTGGACCAGTTGGTGGTCCGCCAGCCGGAGAAAAGGGGCGGAATCGTCGACGTGCTGGCCATGGTGGAAGTGAAGCGGAACATCAACGATCTGGCCCGCGGGTTCCGCCAACGGCAGGAAAACCTGGCTTGGCTGAGCGGCGATGAAGGCGGGTATTGTGCGGAGTGGTACCGGACGGGTCGGTTTCCCTCGGGGCATTTCGATCGCCAGTCCGTGCACGAAGAGGAAGGCGAGCCCTTCGTGTTCGCACGCCGCTCGTTTCGCCGTTTCCGCCGCGATCCGGCCACTGGGTTCCGGCTCAATCGCCTCTACTTCATCACGCGGTCCGGGACGCTGTGGGGTGTTTCCGCCGCGGTGCTGGCCCGCATCCGGTTTCGTGCCGCGACCGATGTGCATTGGGATCTGGAGAACGAACCGTATCTCCGCCGGCTGCTGGGCTGGTGCCGCCGGCTGAGCGAGCCGATCGAAACGCCCGACGTGCTGGCGCTGTATGCCGCACGACCGCAACGGGGAGCGCAGATCGTGGTGGTGGCACGCGAAACGGCCGGATAAGACGCTGGGGAGTCGAGAGCTGAGGGTCGAGAGCCAGACGGGTTGGGGACGGCACTGGTTGGCGGGCCGGATTGCTAGCCATCGATGGCGGTCAGGATGCAACCGAGGACTTGCAGTCCATACCTGCGGAGGCGGGCGGCGGCCTGAGTGGCTGCCCGGTATGAGGTCCGCTGGAGGTGCACGACCAGATAGGCTCCGTCCAATCGGCCCGCAAGGCCGGCGAGATACGGATTCGCCCCCGGGGCCGCGTTGAGAAGCACGAGTTGATACCGCTCTTGCCACTGATCGACCAGACGAGCCAACCTCATGCCCCGGAGCGTCTGCGGGTCCGCGGCGAGCAAACTGCCGCCGGGCAAGAGACTGAGCCGGGGTGTCGGCGCCCGCCGAACCACGTCTTGCCAGTTCGCCCCACCCAACAGCACATCCCCCAGCGATAGCCCGGGATCAACACCGAGAAGACCCGC
>JABWBD010000348.1 GCA_013360685.1 Pirellulales bacterium | reverse complement strand
AACGCGAAGCTCCACAAGGCATTTTACGACAAGCTCGAAAACAAGGACCTGCTGTTGCAGGCAAGCAGCACGAGCCATTACTCCTGGCACATGTTGGCCCGCAGCGCCTCGGCCGACGGCCACGGCGACCTGAAGGGCTACCTCGATGAGCGTTCGCCGGCTTTCGTCTATCTGGCGCGCAACGGCATGCCATTGGACATCGGCTGGTACTACGGCTACGACGCCAGCGCCACGCTCGACATGTACGAGTATGTTCTCGGGGCGACCATCGGCTACGACTCCTCGATGTCGTTCCAAGTGTCGCCGGCGGCCGCCGCGGCGCATCCGTTCACGGGCGAGATCCTGGATCTCATCGCGAGGTACGAGAAACTGCGGCTTTCGGGCCGCGTGCCCGCGGAAATGAAAACGCGGCTGCGGATCGACCCGATCCTCGGCGGTCAGAAGGAACCGGAGGCGCGGGCAAGGCTGCTCGACCATCGCCGCGAGTACCGGTTGTTGGAAACCGAAAAGGGGCAAGTCTTCCAGCGAGTGATTTACGACCCGTGGCACGAGGTGACCGCCTTGGATGGCCAGGCCAACGTCTGGCCCGTCGAGGTCAAGCCGGGGCCGTCGCGGATCGGAATCCAGATCCATGCGCAGGCGGGCCCGTGGCTCGGTCCCGGCCCATCCTACGACTCGCCGCAAGCGGTGGTGCTGGAGACCTTCGATGATTTGGCCCCGTACACGCGCGACCCGAACGAGAAGGGTGTCTACCGAATCGGGCCCGGCGAGTCAGGAGCCGTGCTGCCGGGCGTGCAACAGTGGTTTGAGTCGACCGCCGAGGATCCGCGCGTGGGCGGCCGCTGCGGCGTGTACACCGCGGAAAGCTCGTTGGACTCCGTGGGCGGCTGGTCGGTGGTCACCAAGGCTTTTCAACCGCCGCTGGACATCTCCGCGCACAAAGCGATTGGTTTGTGGCTCCGCGGCGACGGCGGCGGCGGCGCGTTGAAGCTGCAATTCGTCGACGGCAAGGGGGCCACGGACTATTACGTCCAGAACGACTTTACCGGCTGGCGATACCAGCAGCTCGCCCGGCCGGAGAAGGACCCGATCGACTATCGGCAGGTCCGCGCGATGAGTTTCTACTACAACAGCCTGCCCGGGAAAAAGAAAGTCTCGTGCGGGATCGACGACGTGAAGGCCCTCTCGGCGATCGACGACCGCCAGATCACCGATCCCGTGGTCGAGTTCGGCGGCAAGCGGTTCGCGTGGAAAGGGGCGCTCAAGGCAGGGCAATACCTGGTGCTCTGGCCGGGCGAATCGCTCAACCGCTACGGGACGGGACTGGCGGAACCCGAGCGTGCGCCGGCTCCCATTGCCTGGGAAATGCCGGCTGGCAAGCACGAAGCGAAGTTCGAGTGTGCCGCCGGCGCGGGCATGCCGGTCCGGGTCCGCGTCACCATGCAACCGCAGGAGCAATATTCCATTCCCTAGCATTGGCACGCGATTCGCGTGACAAGTGAACTGCCTCGAACGGATCCGATCCAGGGAGACAGCCATGTACGTGGTATGCGTTCACGTTCGTGTCAAACCGGAGCACCGCGAAGACTTCCTCAAGGCTTCTCTGGAAAACGCCGCTTGCACGGTCCAGGAGCCGGGCAATCTCCGCTTCGACGTGCTCCAACAGGCCGATGATCCCGACCGTTTCCTGCTCTACGAAGTATACCAAGACGAGGCGGGTATGAACGCGCATAAACAGACCGCCCATTACGCGAAATGGCGCGACGCGGTGGCGGACTGGATGGCCGGGCCGCGACAGGGCGTCAAGTACATCGCCCTGTTTCCACCGTCCGACGAAGACTGGGCGATGCGGCGCCCATGAGGCTTGGTAACCGCCGGAAAAGAGACCGGCAGCCCCGCTGTGTGCCACGAACTCTCACCGGCTCAGGCTGCCCACGTTCTTGACCTGGAAACGGCACAGGGCGCTTGTGCGCCGCGAGGCCGACGTCGGCGACTGGCTCTCAATGCTTTCCGAGGCGGTACGTTGCACAGACTCGCCGGGACGGCTAAACTGATACTTGCTTTTGGGGTTTTCCGCCGAAGTGGGTCCACGCTGCCAGCGGCGGCCACGTGGGCCGATGGTTCTTTTGGGGGAAAGAGAGACCAGCGGAACGGCCGGTGTTCACGCAGGGCGTTCGAGTGAGGAACAGATGCCTGCAGGCACGCATTTCCCGCGGGTCGGCTGAGCAACAGGGCGCGGGAACAGGCCGGGGCGGCCGGCGCCGAGAAGCCGCCAGGGAGCAAGTGGACGATGCGAATCGCGGTCGGAAGCGACCACCGGGGCGTCGCGATGCGGGCAAAGATTCTCGACCTGTTGCGGGCGCTTGGTCAGGACGCGGTCGATTTGGGGACCAACGAACAAGGCAGCGTCGATTATCCGGACGTCGCCGCCCAAGTCGCTCGCATGGTGAGTGACGGCCAGGCGGAGCGGGGGATCCTGATTTGCGGAACCGGCCTGGGCATGTCGATCGTGGCGAACAAGTTTCCCGGCGTCCGCGCCGCAGCCTGCCACGACGACTTGACCGCCGAGATCAGCCGCCGGCACAACGATCTCAACGTGCTCTGCCTTTCCGCCGACATTCTCGGCGAGCGTCTCGTGGACCGGATGATCGAGATCTGGCTGAACACCCAGTTCGAGGGCGGCCGCCATGCTCGCCGCGTGGAGAAGATTCGCGACCTCGAGCGCCGGAACCACAAGAACAACGGTGCGCAATAGCCAGACTGTCTGGTGCTGATTGGGCAAGAAAACGCGGAAGCCCGGCCGGCGCCGACCAGCGGCGCTCGCCGGGCTTCCGTGGCTTCAACTCACGCCAGGTCGCGGTCTTCGAACATCAATAGTCCGACCAGCAGCGCGACCGCGCTGTAGAGCAGCGCGTAGACGGTCGCCCAGGCGAGGTATTCGCCCGGTACCGCCTGTCCCGTCGAGATGGCCGTTTCGATGCTGAAGTGGTCCAACACGGGCAGCACTGCGGAGAGCAGCCGTCCCACGAAGCCGACGATCTCGAAACGGCCTACCGCGGAGTTGACCAGCAGCGGCACCAGGTGGCCCAGCACGTAGATCGAGGCGCAGATCATCAGATTTGCCAGCATCGGCAGCCGGGTCGAAATCGCCACGCTCACCGACGTCAGCACCACGGCCTCCAGGAAAGCGAGGGCCAGGCCGGGCGTAATCTGGACCATTTCCTCCAGGCATTGCGCTGAGGTGGGTTCGGCTTGGGAGTTCTCGCGTGCGTCGTAAACGGTCTTGAAAGAGATGCTCCCCAGGAAGAGAGATCCAAGGATCACGAAAACGACGACTACCGGTACGAGAATGCCCAGGAATTTTCCCAGAAGCAGTTGCCGCCGTCCGATCGGCTTGGAGAGCAGGGTCAACGCGGTTTTGCCTTCGATCTCCTCGGAAATGGAGATGCTGGCCGTCCACAACGCCAAAACGATGGCCAGCACCTTGATCAGAGTAAGCCCCTCGGCCTTGACCATCTTCACGTCCTCGCCGAACGTGTTATAAGGCACGAAGGGGAAGATGAGCAGGGCGACGACGCCAATGACCAAAAGGACGTAGAACAGCGGCTGGCCAAGTGCCTCTTTGGCCGTCGTGCGAGCGATGGCGGCCACCTTAGGCGCAAGTAGTCGGAGGGCCAGTGCCACAACCAGCAATGCCGCGATGACGCCTGCCGCCCCTGCCGCCACAACCCAAAGCGGTTTCAGCCAGGTTGAAATCGCACCCAATAGAACCAAGTCACTTGCGAATGAACCCATACCTTTCCCCTCGAAGTCGCCCGTGCGTGTTGCGTCCAGCCGTCAACAGGTCGTTGACAGGGCATGTCCCGAGCGACGGCCGACGGTGAACCCTTACCCTACTGCACCGCAAAGAATCAGGATTTGCGTGAGGTCCACGAATCCCTTATCTTGCTTTACTTGCGGCCGACGGCCGCACCGAGCAGCTACGCCTCGCTACGCAGGGAGCTCGAGATTGGTTCGCCAGGGAAGCTATCAAAGAACCGAGGGGGTCAGTGGTGGATCCCGAAGCCGCAGAACTCACCCGTCGCAGGGAGGGTCTCCACGGCCTTGTTGCGGACGTATCGCCCCATCGCTCCCTCAACCGCGGCGAGAAAACGGTCCAACTCAGCCGGCTCACCCTCGGCAACCAATAAGACCCGGCCATCCGGCAAATTCCGAACGAATCCTTCCACCCGGAAGCGGCAAGCGATCCCAACGGTCGTGTAACGGAACCCCACGCCTTGGACGCGGCCTTCATAGCGGATCGAACGTCGTTGTGATTGGATTGGGTCCGGCAAGGGGTTTCTCCGTGTAGCCTTTGAGTATAGTGCCGGCGGAAGCAGCCAACCAGGAGCTCAGCGCTGGGCTGATGAAAAAGAAGGATCCGCACTCGACGGGACCGTGCCTCGGGCGTCGGCCGATGCTGCCAACGGACCCTGTTGCACCTTGATACGAGGAGGCATTTCGTGAAGAAATCATGGCGAACGCTGCCGCGACGGAGTTTCTTGACGGCTATGATTGCGGGCTGCGGCGGAGTCTTGGCGGGCCGCGCGCCGGGCACCTCCAGCGACGATCGCGAGGTGCAACTCTCCCCGGAACATCGCAGCGCGGTTGGCCGCCGGAGGCGGATCGTCGTCCAGTACGATTGTCACGGCCAGATGGGACTGGACATCGACCGGTGGATTAAGTACCGGTTCAGCTATGCCGACCAGCCGGGAACGCAAATCGACGCCCTTTGGTGGGACCTCGGCCGGCTGGGCAACGTGGTCTATCCCAGCAAGCTCTTGAACTCCTTCGAAAACCACAAGGGATTCAAGAAGTGGCGGGACCAGGGCATCGAGCTGGTGGGGCGTTTGGTGGAGGAAACCAGGCGGCGAAACCTGGAGTGCTTCTGGCACCACCGGGTGAGCGAAGTCGATCTGGGCCGCGATGGAACGGGGGCGGCGTGGAAGGACCCGCCGGACCCGTTGAAGCAAGCCCATCCCGACTGGGCGCTCAAGTGCTGGTGGCCGCACGGCCTGTGGGATTTCAGCAACTCGGCGGTGCGGCAAATCACGGTCGAATCGCTCCGCGAGGTCGCCGAGCGCTACGATTTCGACGGCATCCAACTCGACTTTGCCCGGCATGTCCCCTGCCTGCCGCTGGGGCGTCAATGGGAGCTGCGCCACCACGTGACCGACCTGGTGCGGAACGTCCGTCGAATGCTCTTGGAAGTGGAGGGCAAGCGCGGGCGGCCTTTCTTGCTGGCGGCCAAAGTCCCGCAGAACCTGCAAGGCTGCCGCACGGACGGCTTCGACGTCGAAGTCTGGGCCGCGGAGAACCTGGTCGACATCTTCACGCTCGGCTCGCGGTCGATGGAAGTGGACCTGGGGGCGTTCCGACGCCTCACGGCGGGCCGGGCCATCCGGCTTCAGCCATGCTTTGACGACCACCATACGACCGACGGCTACCGCTTCGCGCCGATCGAGGTATTGCGGGGCGTGTTTGCCAACTGGTGGCAGCAAGGGGCCGACAGCGTGTGCACGTTCAACTGGTCGAACGCCCCGCCCGAGATCCAACGCAAGTTCGAGGACGATTACCTTCCCGGCCCCCACTCGCACGAACAGGCGTACCAGGAGATCGGCAGCGCCGAAACACTGCAGTTCAAAGACAAGGTCTTTGCCGTCGAGCGCCGCGGCGGCTATCCGTGGGCCGAAGGGTACTTCAATCGCAATGACGATGCGCCGCTTCCGGTCAATCTCTCCCGGGGCGGCCCGCCCGGCACGCTGCGGCTTCGGATCAGCGACGATCTGCCGAAGCACGCCGACCGGGTCCGGAAGGTACTGTTGCGGACGGTCTGGTTTGGGGCGAACGACGACGAGGCCGTGGAAGCAGCGCTGAACGGCGTTTCCCTTCCGGTCTTGGAGAGCGATCCTCACTGGAAGGACGCGCAGATCTTTTCACCCGCGGCGCAGCCCGCGTCGGGCGGAACCGGACAGTACACGGTGAATCCCAGCCAGCGGCTCTTGCGTCTGGATTTCGCGGTGGCTCCGCGGGCGTGCCGGCAAGGGGAGAACCTCGTGCAACTCCGCCTCGCCGGCCGGGACAAGCAGGCCGCGGGCCAGGCGGCCTTGGAGAAGCTGGAAGTGCATGTGCAGTATCGCGGGTAAGGTTGACGGCGGTTGGGGAGGCGAAATGTCCGGAGGCGGTCAAGGGTGAGGAAGAAAGGGAAAAGGCAGGGCGGAGAACAGTCCGACCCCCAGAAATTCCTTAGAGCGTCCAGCATAAGATGTGAACAGGAGCTAACAGAGGAAACGGAGAGGTTTTCTCCGTTGTCTCTGTTGCCTCTTGTTCAGGGTTTCTGCTTTGTCCGAGGTTCTGGTAGGGCCTCTTCATGACTGGAAGGAGGTAGTTTCGTTGGATCCGATCAGCAGCAGGAATCGCATTGGAACAAAGGTTGCGTGCCTCTTCGCCACGGTTCTCTTGCTTGGGCCTGCAAACGCCGTTTCGGCGGACCGGCTCTTCCATAAGCCCGGGTTGATCTACTTCTGGGCGCTCAACGACCCGTGCAGCGACGAAACGATGGAGCAGATGGCCCGTGCGTTTGCCGAGGGGGGCGTGTCGGCCGTGTGCCTGCATCCACGGGCGGGCCTCCTGAAGCCGTACGGCGGCGAAGCCTGGTTCGAGTTCATCCGCCGCACCGTCGACCGCTGCGCGGAGAAAGGGCTCGATGTCTGGCTCTATGACGAGGATCCGTTCCCCAGCGGAAACGCCGGCGGGCGGATCACGATGGAATATCCCGAATACCGCGCGATGACGATCCGCCGCTTCGAGCCGGCGCGGGATGCAGAAAACCAGAACCTCTACTGTTTCCCGGGCGGCACGCTCCTGTGGTGCGGACTGGTCCACGAGGCAACACGCGAGGCGCGGGACTTGACCGCCCAGGTCGGCCTG
Source organism: Pirellulales bacterium (assembly GCA_013360685.1). GTDB lineage: Bacteria > Planctomycetota > Planctomycetia > Pirellulales > Thermoguttaceae > JABWBD01. Next base: position 1,841 of record JABWBD010000348.1, on the reverse strand, counting down.
GTCCGCCGCAAGTGGGTCGAACTTAACCCGTGGGACAGCCGCTACTACTATCCGGCCACGCCCAAGGTCTCTTGCCCACGTTCGTGGACCCGCGAACCCGAATACGCCGTGGAAGTGCCGGCGATTCCGGACGGATTCAAGCTGTGCGCGTTTGTCGCCCAGCCGACGGAGGCCGAGCACTGGGACACGGACGTCGACCGGCTCAACCCCGAGGCTACCCGGCAATTTCTCCAGCGGACCCACGAGCGCTACCGGGCGGCGCTCGGCGATCGCCTGGGCAAGCAGGTCCAGGCGATCTTCCTCGACGAGCCCAAGTACGGCTTCGGCTGGCCGTGGACCCGCGACATGTTCGACTCGTTCCGTGCGCGGTACGGCTACGATCTGACACCCCGGCTGTGGCAGCTTTTCTCGCGATCGGACGATTCGGAATCGATGCTCACGCGACTGCACGTGCGGCAGTGGTGCCTGGACCGGTTCCGCGAAGCCTGGATGGAGCCGGTAAGCCAATGGTGCCGCTCGCATCGGCTTGCGCTGGTGGGCCACATCAGTCCCGAGGACGACCTGGTCCAGCAGAGCCAGTGCGTCAGCAATCTCTTCCCCTGCTTCCCGTACTTCACCGTGCCGGGGTTCGACTTGATCATTCCCCGCGTCGGCGACCGCAATCACCCGTTGATCCATCTCGGCGTGCTCAGCGCGGTGTCGGCGGCCCAGCAGTTGGACCGGCCGGGCGTTTTGAGCGAATCCCTGGCGTGCAGCGGGCTGGAGTTCACGGTGGACGAGGCGGCGAGGATCCTGCGGTGGCAACTGATGATGGGCGTGACCACGCACGTGATCCATTGCGCGTACAACAGCCAAGAGGGGCTGCGGCGGATCGAGGCCCCGCCCGACTTCGGCCCGCGCAGCTCTCGCTGGCAGGGCATGGTCGAGCTGGGGCGTGAAATGGCCGGGTTGCAGGCATGGGTGCGCGACGCGACCCAGATTGCCCCGGTTGCGGTCCTCTGGCCGATCCGGAGTTTCATGGCCATGCCGATGGAAACACGCGCGGGGGAGAATTTTACCGGAGACTGGCCCCTGCGCAATGAAACCGTGGAACTGGTCCGCGCGTGTCTTGACCGGCAGGTTGGGATTCACTTGATCGACGAAGCCGACCTGTGGCGCGCGGACCTGGCGGACGGTCGGCTCCGGCTTGGAAAGGCGGTCTACTCGCACGTCGTGATCCCGCCTTGCCTGGTCGTCCACTCGCAGACGGTCGCCAGGCTCCGCGATGCCGCGAAGATGGGAGTCGAAGTCGTGCAGGCCGGCGACCCGCCTCGCTGGCAAGAGACCGAGCGATGTCTCGAACCGCTCGCGGCGGCGTGGCCGGCCGCGGCCAACCGCGCTCGGGCAGTTGCGGGGCTGCCGCGATTGCTCGACCTGGAGGACAACGGCCAGGACATCCGCTGCACCGTCTGGCAAAGCAACGGCCGGACGGTCAAGCTGCTCATGAACCTGAATGCCCAACCGGTCCGGGCCCGCATCGGCGAACGTGAATTGACGCTTGAGCCGGGGCGAATCACCGTCGAAGCGGAGCGGAAGGAGACTAATTGGGGTCGTTCGGATCGGTGACTTCCGCCGCCGGCGTCGTCGGCACCTTGGCCGGGTCCATCGTGACCAACACGACTCGCTTCTCGCCGTTGACTCGGCTCACCCCGAGGTCGAGTTTTGCCGCGAAGGCATTCACGTCCGCTACAGGGCCGGCATAGGTGATCCAGCGATCCTGGTTCCACGAACTCCACGGTTCGATCTTCGTGTCCGCGGCCTTGATCTGTTGGTAGAGAAACGCGCGCCGGTCTTTCGGCAGC
>JABWBD010000347.1 GCA_013360685.1 Pirellulales bacterium | reverse complement strand
ATCGTTCCCACGCTTCGCGTGGGAACGCAAGGGAAAGACGCTTCGCGTCTTGGCAGCCAGAGAGGCTTTGCCAAAACAACCGGTTTGCCTCAGGGACGCGAAGCGTCCAAGACGTGCGTGACGACGCAAAGCGTCGTAACGATGGTTGCCGTCGCTGCCATCGTTCCCACGCTTCGCGTGGGAACACAAGGGAAAGACGCTTCGCGTCTTGGCAGCCAGAGAGGCTTTGCCAAAACAACCGGTTTGTCTCAGGGGCGCAAAGCGTCCAAGACGTGCGTGACGACGCAAAGCGTCGTAACGATGTTTATGATGTCGCAGATGTTGTCTTGAGTTCCTGATGCGGTCCATGAGAACCTCCCAATTATTGCTTCGAGCGGGGCACGGCTGCGGTTGTTCTGCCGGCAGCGAACAGGTCGGCAACCTGTTGATCGGTCAGGGTGCCGCGGTAGATGTGCACTTCATCCAGGTGGCCATGGAAACCGGCCTGCGGATCCTTCTCCCAGCCCTTCCATGCGCCGAGACGAAATGCCTTTAGATCGAGGGCAACGTCCAGGCCGAGGGCCTGGCGCGAATCCAACTTGCCGTCGCGATAGAAACGGATGCTGCCGCCGTGGCGAGGATCGCAGGCAACGACCACGTGATGCCATTGGCCGACCGCCAGGGCCGTCGTCGCGTGGCGGTGGGCCCATTGCGGTGCGTCATGGTGGATGGCCACGTTGGGGATTCCGTCCTCCAACAAGCTGAAGTGGAAGGCTCCTCGCTGGCTGCTGTCGCTGAACAGCACCGGATTCCAGCGGTTGGGTAAGCGGCCCGGCTTGACCCAGACCGAAACCGAGATTGCTTCCTGCTCTCCCAACCCGCCGGCGCAAACCCAGGCCTTCCCGTCAAGAGCCAATGCGCGGGCCGGCTCGCCGTCGGGTTCCCACCGGGCGCTTACGACCTCGCCATCGTGGCCGTTGCCGGAGACGTCGGGGGTTGTGGCGTTGTCCGCAACGTCGAGCGGCCACCATGCGAGAAGCTCCACAGGCAAAGGTTCGCACGGCTTCAGTTCCGGAAAAACCGGCGGGATCCCACAGGCGGATTCCAGCGTGGGCACGGGGCGGAAATCGGGCTGGCCGCGGTAGATGAGGTTGCGGCGGCCAAAATAGGATCCGTAGTAGGGCGCACCGCAGTCAATCCACGTCGCCAGCTTGATCCATTCTTCCCGAGAGAGCTTCACGTCGTAGTGGCCGGCCTTGAGCACGGCGACCAGTTTGCTGCGGTGGGAGCCGTGGGAGTAGGGCGGGACGGCCTCGGCATTCTGCATCGAATAGTCGGCGCCGGCCCATTCGCGAATCGCGTCGACCAGGCCGGCCCGAAAGATGCTTTCGTAGGAACGGCTGAAAAACTCGGTCAGATCGCCCCGCAGGTCCGGCTCCGCGCTTTCAGGCACGGCTCGGGGCTGCGGGTTTTCGCTCTTGGCTTTCGGTTCGCTCGCGACCTGATCCGCGCCGGGTTGCTTGCCGTTGTGGCAGCTTACGCAGTGGCGGTCGAAGATCGGCTGAACGTCGGTCGGATAGTCCAAGGGCCGCGGCGCGGTCTCACCGGGCTGGGCGGCCAGGGGCGAGGGTGTCCCGTTGAGGGCCATCGCCGGACGCGACTGGGGTGCCTGGGTGCGACGCTCGTGGCAGCCGATGCAGGAGCGGCTCTCGCCCGGCTCGAAGCTGACGAATGTCCGCATCCGCTGCACTTCCATGAAATCCTGGTCGAGCGCCTGGAAGAACAGGTTTCGACCCGCGGGCGCCTCGAAACAGGCCGAGCCATCCTCTTCGACCGGTACGATCCCGCGCAATACGGCAACCCAGATATGGGCGTTGTGGCTGACGGCGATGTGCCCGCCGAACCCGTCCGCGCCGCGGTCTTCGCCGCGGAGCGGATCGACCTCGGCCGCCCAGGGCTTGGGGATCTGCTCCATGACGCGAAGATACTTGACCGTGCCGCGCGAGACGCCTTCCAGGCCGCGATAAATGTCGCTGAGGAAGACTGTGGCGGTGGGAGAATCCTTGGGGCCGGCAGCCCTCACCCCCCGCTTCTCTCCCGCAAGCTGGCCAGCGGAGTCTTGGGATTGCAGCGCAACGGCTTCGCCTGGCGGGGCACTGACGGCGGGCAGTACGGGCGGCGTTTTGCGGGGCCGCAGGGGCATCGGCTGCCAGCAGGAGATCTCCGGGTCGTGGTAGATCGCCACACGATTGCCGAAGACATCGAGCAAGTGGATCCCGTAGGCGGCCGGGTCGTTGTAGCGCCCCTCCGGATTGCACGAAACGAGGAAAAACTTGTCCGACAAGGGATAAGGATCCGCGTAGAACGGGCCGTAGACGTCTTCGCGCCAGACGCCGTTGCGGAGCTGATAAAGCCCGCGGATGCCTTGCGTCTTCACGTTGGGCGTGAGGCTGATCATCGGGTCCGCCGTGCGCTTGTTGCGATTCAGGTCCAGGAGCAAGACGTGGCCGATCCCCAACGGCTCATGACCGCAACCGATGCAGACCGCCAGGCGCGGATGGCCGGGCACCTGGCGGGCCTGCCACAACACGCCCGGGTTGGCGACGTTGTCGCCATAGAATTCCTCGCTGCCGGATCCGTCCGGACGCATCGCCCACAGCGGCTGGACGGCGGCGATTCCTTTGTAGACATATTCCCAGCGATTGTAGAGGAGCCGGCCGTCCTCCATCATGGTCGGCGTGAACTCGCTCAGCGCGCCACGGGAGATCGGCCGCGGGCGGCCGTCGGCCTCCATGCGAAACAGGTTGGTGCAGGCCAGATAGTGCAGCGGCGTGCACAGCACTCCGTGCTCGCACCGCGTCGAAGCGAAGCAAATGGCGCCGTCGGGGAGGTAGCAGGGATGGACGTCGTCCGTCCAGAAGTGATAGCCCACGGAAGCGTAGAAGGAATCGCCGTAGCTCGTCCGGCCGTACCTGGCGATCCGCTCGTCTTCGTCGTCGGGCGGAAAGGTCACCTGCCGCAGACCGGAGCCGTCGGTGCCGATTTCCCAGATGCGAAAACCCTCCGGCTTGGGGCGGCGGTAGCCGAAGAGGATCCGCTTGGCGTCGAACGAGAGATCGTAGCGGTCGAAGACGCCGCCGGTGAGTTCCGGAGCGAGCTGCCGCACGCTGCCGTCGGCCGGCGACAGCACGCAGAGGTTGCCGCCCCAGCGGCTGATGTGCTGGAAATCGTCGTAGTAGTGCTTGCTGTCGTAGGTGTGGCGTTTGACGAAGAGGAGTTCGGCATCGCGGAGCAGCGGACTGCGATCGACGAGCATGTCGCGCCGCATGCGGGGGATTTCGGCCATCAAGAGCTGTGTGGCCTCGTCGGCCGGATCGAGCCCCGCGGCGGCCTGCTTCGACAGCTTCACGTCGTAATCGTCCAACCGGCCGAGCAACTCGGCGGCCGGATAGTCGCCCGGATAGGATTGGCCCAGTTCGCTGACCGCCGCCCGCAATCGGCCGAGATCGCGGCGGAGCGACGCCAGGATCGACGCTCGTACGCAGAGGTCCAGCCAGCGGCGATCTTCCCGCCCAGCCGCCTCTTGCTTCAGATCTTCCAATGCCGCTCGGATGGTTTTCTCGTCGTGGCCGCACTCGCCGGTGAGCCGCTCGATGGATTGCTCCTCCAGCGCGCTCGAGCGTGCGGCGAACCAGCCTTCCTCGGCGAACCAGTCCGCGTGGACAAGCTCCAAGAGCGGATTCTGTCCGGCAGGGAAATCTCCGCGGACCTTTTGCCAGAGCCACGGTATTGCACCAGGGGACGGCGAGAAGTAGAACGAGGGTTCACTGCCGGGAACCAACCGGACCAGCAGTGTGTTTTCTCCCGCATCGAGATCGAGTTCCACCAGCGCCTGGTCGACACGAGTGCCGTCGACATGATGGGCGCATCCGTAGCGGCCGGTGACCAGGTGCGTGTCCTCCGACGCGACCTTGCGCCGGTTGAGCCAGACCTCCATGCGATCGCCGCCGCCGATACCGACCGTCAATCGCACCGGCTGGCCGGCACGAACGGTGCGGGCCAGGTAGACGGCCATGTTTCCCGCTCCGCTGACGAAGTTCACGGCCTTGCCGTCGACCAGGTCCACGCGAGGCGACCAGATCGGCTGGCCGTTGGGCTGCTTTGCGCCCGGGTCGAAGCCTTCGGCCGGGCGGACAATCGCTTCGGCTTCGGCCGCCGGCAGAGGCAGGCTTGCCAGCCACGCGCCGAAAACCGCGGCCTGTCTCGCCTCGGGCTGTTGCGTGCGCCAGGTTTCGTAGCGGGACCGCGTCAAGAGCAGCGTCTGCTGGAGTGAATCAGCCCGACGGTAGATCGGCGCATCCGGAAGGGCGGGCTCCGCGGCTGCCTGGTTCGCCACCGGAGCAAGCAGCAGGACCCAGACCGACAGCGTTTGCAGGATCTGCCATCTCGGTTCGGTCGAAGCCGGCGCCATCGCCATTCCTCCGTCGAGGTTTCGGAAGTCTCTCCTGCCTCACATCCGCTTCAACGAATTCGCCAGGTGCAGCCGGATTGTCCTACGAGCCGCTTCGGCGTCGCGCCGGCGCACGGCGTCGAGGATCTCTTCATGTTCGCGCACCGCTTCCTGGCGGAACTCGATCCTGTCGCGATACCGCTCGTGCAGCTCCGCCAAGAGATCGGTGAGCGATGCCATGAAGACATCGAAGACGGGGTTGGCGGTCGCGCGGGCCAGCGTTTGGTGAAAGGCCCTGTCGTGCGTGACGTACTCCGGGCGCTGCCGAAGTGCCGCGCGCATGGCCTCCAGCTCGCCGTCCAACATGGCCAGGTGTTCCTCCGTCCGGTGCTCGGCCGCCAATGCCGCGATTTCCATCTCCAGCGGCAGCCGGGCCTCGAACAGGTGCCGCACGTCGATCCCAGCCTGGATCTTCAAGAGCGGCGACAACATGCCGAAGACCGCGGCCGGGTCGAGCTGTTTGACAAAAATGCCCTTGCCGTGCCGGGCCTCGATAATCCCCAGCCCCTTGAGCACCGAGAGGGCCTCGCGGAGGGGCAACCGGCTGGCGCCGATCATCTCGACCAACTCCCGCTCCGATGGCAGCCGATCGCCGCCCTCTAGCCCGTTCTCAGCGATGTAGCGGATGAGCGCGTTGGCGATGGCGTCGACCATCGTTTCGCGGCGGGCAATGGCCTGGAGTTCGACAGTAGCCACGGTTTTCCCTGTCCGGCCGGCGGTTGTGGTATGCTTATATGACCAGTTAACTATAGTGGAGTGGCTCTGCTTCGTCAACTACCCAGCCGGACTGCCGAGGGAAGGCCCAGTTCTCGCGACCTTTTGGCTAATAGCTCTGCGCTCTACGAGTATGAACCACGTCGTCCTAAGCTCAAGCGAGCGGCCCATTCGAAGCCATGTCGTTCAACGTACCGATCCTTGCACATCCTTGAGACTGACGCATCAGCGTTTTTCGATGACATACCGATGCTGTTGGCCGACAAGAGACACAGCTTTGCCGGGGCGATCGACGATTACCGCAATCATCGCACTCGTACCACTCACCGTCAATGCGCATAGATCCGAGGCACCTTCTCCTTTGGAATATAATGTACAAATCGGCCAATGTCGTCCGGGTGCGCTGCCTTGGCGCGCGCGATGGCCTCTCTGGCCGTATCGGCCACAAACAACTCCTCGCCGGCAACGCAAATGCACTTTCCACGGTGCTTTGCGTAAACCTCCGAAGCATGGGCCTGCAACCAGGCGGAATTACGGTCAAACCGCTCGCGTTGCGCTCGTGCTTCGGCCAGTTCCACAGGGTCTACTGCCTCTTCCATCATGACTGAAACGGTTTCTTCGGCCATCTGGAGACTTCGCGATACACAAGGTGATCTGGGTAATATCCACTACATCAGTCTATTCTCCCGGAGGTGATCCGGCAAGGTCGGTCCTGGCAACCCGGAAACCGAAGCTGCATTTGCGACCACCCGGCGTGATGCCGCTGCGGCATCCCGGCGAACGTCCGATCAAGGGTGCAACAGCAGGCCGACGGCCTCTTCCACCCAACCGCTGTGCCAATCGTGCTTTCTCGCGGGGCCGTCGCGGTACTCGTGAGCCACGCCGAGTCTCATCATCAGGTCGTGGGCCTGCTGGTGGTGCTCACGGAAGTTGCCGTATCCCGTAAGGACCAGCCGGTTGGGACCCTGCAATTCGACGGCACGGCCCTGGAGCAGCTTCGTGACCTGGTATTTCTCGAAGTTTTCCTGCGTCGCAAAGATGCCTTCCATCCCGAACTGGTCGGGCTTGTTTTTCATCAGGGGAGCATCCCAGGCAGCGGCCCTGCCGAAAACATCGGGGTGGCGCAGCAACAAGCCCATCGCGCCCCAACCCGACTTGCTGAACCCCAGAAGCAGCCGCCCGTCGGTATTCGCCTGGACGGGATACTGCTTCTCGACCAAGGGGACAACGATCCGGAGAAGATAAGTCTCCTGCCGGATTTCGGGATCGGTCGGATGATCGGCGTACCAGGGCAGGTGCGAGAACGTCGGAGCGACGAAGACGGCACGGTGCTTGTTGTGGAGATCTTGGCGTTTGACCTCCACGAGACCGTTGCCGAATCTGGCCTCATTGCCCGCCTCGACCGGCAGGACGTACACAACCGGATAGCGCCGGCCCTCTTCGAGCCGGTCGGGCCGCAAGACCCTGATCTCAGTCCGTCCCGCCTGATACGGCGACTCGACGCCGTGCACCTGAAAACCCTCGCGGTCAGCCGTTCCGTCGGCATCGTTCCCACGCTTTGCGTGGGAATTGCCATCGTTCCCATGCTTTGCGTGGGAACGGGAGAGGCAGACGCTTTGCGTCTCGGCGCCGAGAGGTTCTTTGCCAGAATGTGTGCCGTCAGATGCCTTCGCGGCGCCCTCCTCGGCACTCGCCACAGCGGCCAGCAAGACCGCCGCCATCAAGACGAAAACCCGCACGCGCCACAAACCCGTGGGCGTGATCCTTCGTCGCTCGGCGGCATTTTCCGCCCAAGGCGGCCGAACAACCTTGAAACCGTCGTCACCGCTCATGGTCTTTCTCCGGCAGTCGCCCAACCACCTTCAGCCGGGCGTGGTCGGCATCTCGCCTGATTCCTCCTCCGCACCGGCCTTAGAGGCCCTAACTCAACTCCCCTCTCCCGCTTCGCCCATAGCGGCAGGGGGCGAGGGCAGTCGGAGTTCTGTTAGGGCCTTTCACGGTTTGTCCGCGCAGATGGACCGCTTCTTGAGGTCCGTTTCGATCTTGGCGTCCTCCCAGCCGGCATCCCATTGCCGTTTTTTCTCGTTTTCTCCCTGGTAAGGATTGTCCGCCAGCACCAATCCCTGTCGAAATGCCTGGAAGCCCTCGTCATACGCGTTGTTCATCGCCACACCTCCTCCAATTCAAGACAACGGAAACGTTCATGGTCGACGGGCGATCCGCCTCTTTCTGAGGACGGTCCGAGGCGCTCCGGAGCCTGCGCCCGCCAATCCATTCTGACAGGGAGGAGCCAAAGATACAATCGCCGATGCCTTGTCCGGCTGCCCTCCGGACTGTCATGCCCCGGAGACATCCGATACAATGGGCGCGTTTCGACCATGAAAACGGGGCCAGACGCCGCAAGCAAGAGCGGTTCCGATTGGACGGGAGCACAAGCGTTTGTGGGGCCGCTCCCCACTCTTGTCCCGTCAAGGGGCGCAGACACCTTCACGCTGGGGACACAAACATGACGTACAAAAAAGCAAGCTCGGTCTTGGCAACGAGTCTGGGTCTTGGACTGGCCGCCCTTTTTGCTTTGGCCCAATTTGCGGCGGGTGAAACAGCAGCAGGCGAGGGGAAAGACCCCGTCAAGGTTGTCGAAAAAACCGTCGCCGATCCGGGAACCGTCAAGCCTGAGAGCGCGCAGACTTCGCAGCAGACCAGTCCCGGCGGCCAGAAGCCCTGCAAGCTGGACCGAAGTGTCCGGGTCGCGCTGGACTACTTGTTGTATCTGCCCGCCGGCTACGAACAACAGAAGTCATGGCCGCTTCTGCTCTTCCTCCACGGGGCCGGGGAACGCGGCAACGACCTCGAACTGGTCAAAGTGCACGGTCCTCCCAAGTTGATCGCGGCAGGCAAGGAGTTCCCCTTCGTCGTCGTTTCGCCGCAGTGTCCGAAAGGCCGCTGGTGGCAACCGCACGAGCTGACGGCGCTGCTGGACGAGATCGTGGAGACGTACCGGATCGACCAGGACCGGATCTGCGTGACGGGCCTGAGCATGGGCGGCTTTGGCACCTGGGCTGTGGCGGCCTACACGCCCGAACGCTTCGCCGCGCTCGTGCCGGTTTGCGGCGGGGGAGAGGCTTACTGGACGAGAGAATTCGCCCGCGTGCCGGTCTGGGCGTTCCATGGAGCCAAGGACTCCGTGGTGCCCTTGGAACGGTCGGAGAAGATGGTCGAAGCGATCAAGAAGCACGGCGGCTCTGCGAAACTCACGGCCTATCCCGAAGCGGGACATGACTCCTGGACGGAAACCTACAACAACCCCGAACTCTACGAGTGGCTGCTCCAGCAGAAGCGGGTCCAGAAGAAGCCGGAAGCCCCATCCGGAAAGTGAACGGGGCAATGGGGTGGTGGAATGGTGGGGTAATGAGAGTGATGGAGTGATGCGCGTGGTCCATCATTCCATGATTCCAGCATTCCATCATGCTACAGAGGCCCTCACTCAACTCCCTTCTCCCGCTTCGAGAGAGGGGCTGGGGGTGAGGGCAGGGCGATTGCACCATAAGTCATTTTCCGAGAAGGACTTTTTCGAGGTAAGCTTCATCCCAACCAGCGGTAAGGCGTTTGTTCTTGACGCCGACT
>JABWBD010000346.1 GCA_013360685.1 Pirellulales bacterium | reverse complement strand
CCTCAACTTCTGCCGGAAATGGGGCCATGACTTCGCCAAGCGCGTCAGCGGTGAGATGCCCAAGCAGCCCTATATCCCGCGCATGACCCACGACGACGCCGACCGCGTCAAAGGCATCGACCCTGCTTCCCGCACCAAGGGCGCGGCGGCGGCCGGCGCGACGGCGGGCAACGTCAAGGCGGCCGTCACCAATGCCAAGCAACCCGGCTCGGTGCGCCCCAAGCCCGAAGCCAAGGCCAATCTGCTGCCCTACAAGGCCACTGTGGCCCCGGCGCGCACGTTTGAAAAGAAGTTCACCGCCGGCGAGATTTCGCGCAGGCGCTTTGTGCAGGCCGGCACCTATGGCGGCATTGCGTTGATCTCCGGCGCCGTGGCCGCGTTCTTCTTTCCCGGCGGCTTCCAGGTGGGGTTCACGCGCAATGGACCCTATTTCAGCATCGGCAGCAAGAACGTGCTGTTCGAGCCCCCGACGCGCTTCAAGATCGGGACCGTCGACGAGTATATGGTCGGCAAAGTGGACACGCGCTGGCAGACAAAGTACCGCATCTGGGTCGTGCGCGAACCCAGCAAGCTCTACGTGGGCCTGCTGCTGTGCACGCACCTCGGCTGCACGCCGAACTGGAAGGAGGCGGACCAGAAGTTCAAGTGTCCCTGCCACGGCTCAGGCTATTACGTTGATGGCGTGAACTTTGAGGGCCCGGCCCCCCGCCCCATGGAGCATTGTGACGTGTCCATCGATCCCTCCGACGGCCAGGTCGTCGTGGACAAGGGCAGGACCTACCGCAAGGAGAACGGCGAGTGGACGCAGGGCGGTCCACAGGGCGACGCCTACATCGCGTTGTAGTCAGCCGTGCGGCATGCTTCGCGTTGCGGAGCAAGGTACATCGCGGCGGGCAGAATGCTTGGCACGAACACGAAACGGGATGCACGAGAGAAATCATGAGCCCAGAAGATCAGGCACAGGCAGAAAAGACCAAGTCCCAAGCGGAGGGCGGCACGCCCAAGGTGCGGCGCGGATTCCTGCCGCCCCTGCCCAAGATCGATCCCAAGGACAACGTCGTCTTCAAGTCGATCATCCGCCACAAGCTTGACCAGAGCCCGCGCAACCGCACGCTCGCCGTCGTGGGCAACGTGTTTCTGCACCTGCACCCTCCGACCATCAACCGCGATGCCGTCCGCTACAACTACACCTGGGGTATGGGCGGCCTCACGTTCTGGCTGTTCATCATTCTTACGATCACCGGCGTCTGGCTGATGTTCTACTACCGCCCCACCAAGGCTGACGCTTTCAACGACATCATGTACCTCGCCAACGAGGTGCCCTTTGGCAAGATCCTGCGCAACATGCACCGCTGGGCAGCGCACCTGATGGTGATCTTCGTCTGGATGCACATGTTGCGCGTGTTCATGACCGGCAGCTACAAGCCGCCCCGCGAGTTCAACTGGTGCGTGGGCGTGATCCTGCTCAAGTTTACCCTGCTGCTCTCCTTCACCGGCTACCTCCTGCCGGACGACCAGCTGGGCATGTGGGCCGTCACCGTGGGCACCAACATGGCGCGCGCCACGCCCGTGGTAGGCCATGAAGGGCCCCTGGGTCCGCAGATCGGCGCCACGGCCTTCAACGACGTGCGCTTTGCCCTGCTGGGCGGCTCCATCGTAGACAGCAACGCGCTGCTTCGTGCCTACATCTGGCACTGCATAGGCATTCCCATCGTGCTCTCCATCTTCCTGATTGTGCACTTCTGGCGTATCCGCAAGGACGGCAACATCTCGGGCCCGGCGCCCTTCAAGCTGCGCTCGGATGTTGAGCAGGCCAAGCCCAAGCAGACCATGGTCAAGCTCGTGCACGCGGAGAACGCCGAAGTGTACGAAGGCAAGTAGCGGCAATCAGGCGTCACGAGTCCCGTGTCTCGTGGCGCGCGCAGGAAGCTGGCTGCGGACGCGGGACTTGAGACAGGCGCGACGAGACACTAAGTCATGGAACACTTCTGGTTACAGTTCTCCAAGCCGGACAACGTCCCGCTCCCCATCCTGATCGTGATGGTCGTGTTCTTCACCTGGCTTTCTTTCCGCCAGGCGTTCCGCAACGACCGCATCATCAAGCGCCTCGAAGCCAACCCGGCCCTGGCCGCCAAGCACCACCGCAAGTGGGAGCCCTACCACAAGAGTTGGGCCAAGCGCCTGCACGTGTGGCCCTATCTGCTGCGCATCGAACTGGTGGGCTGCCTGGCGCTGTTTACGTTCCTGCTGATCTGGTCCATTTTCCTCAATGCCCCCCTGGAAGAGCCGGCTAACCCGGCCTTCACGCCCAACCCCTCCAAGGCCCCCTGGTACTTCCTGGGCCTCCAGGAGATGCTGGTCTTCTTCGATCCTGCCATCGCGGGCGTGATCCTTCCCGCGCTGATCATCGTCGGCCTCATGGCCATCCCGTACCTCGACTTCAACCCGCAAGGCAGCGGATACTACACCATCCGGCAGCGCCGTTTCGCCTACCTGGTCTTTCAATTCGGCTTCCTGCAGCTTTGGATACTCTTGATCCTCATTGGCACCTTTTTTCGTGGACCGAACTGGAATTTTTTCGGGCCCTACGAACCCCAGGACCCGCACAAAGTATTGGCGCTGAACAATATCAAGCTTTCCGAATACTTCTGGGTGATCTGCCTGGACCGCGGCTTGCCGCAGACGCCCAGCGGGGCCGGCGTCTTCCGTGAATTGGCGTCGATCGCCCGGCGCGAGATCGCGGGACTCGTCGTCCTCGGCGCCTATTTCGTTGTCCTGCCATTCGTCCTTGGCCGCACGCTCCTCCGCGATTTCCGCCGGCGCATGGGCGTGGGGCGCTACGTGGTCATGAGCCTCTTGCTCCTCATGATGTTCATGCTGCCGATCAAAATGATCCTCCGCTGGACCCTGAACCTCAGCTACATCCTCAGCATCCCCGAGTATTTCCTGAACTTCTAACGACCGCATGCCTTCCCCTGACGACACCTTCTACAACATCAAGCGTCTTCACGTGGTGTTCGCCCTCTCGTCGGCGGCGCTGCTGGGAGCGACGGTCTGGATGTTGGCCGTCGATCACCGTCGGGAGTGGAAGGTCTACCAGCGGACGTTCCGGGACCGGGTCGAACCGTGGCTGACGGAGGCCCAACTCCGGCAGGACGAAAGCGACCGGTCCGCTGCCCGCGAAAAGGAGCTGGAAGAAGGATTGGCCAAGGCACGCGCCGCGGTGCTCGACCGCGCCTTGATCGACCGCTTTCGTGACGAGCTCGCGCGCGAGGCGAAACGCAGAGGCGCGCAGCCGCCCGATCTCTCGCAGCTTGAGGGGGCCTATCGGAAACTGGCCGGCGATCCCACCGCAGCCAACCGGCGAGAACTCGTCGAACAACTCCGCGGCTTCGTCGAGGCGGCCGGACTTCGTCTCGACAACGCCGACCGAGATTTGCGGTTTCGCCGGGCCGATTTCGACGAGGCCCGCAGCGGCTACGAGGCGGCCGTCGGCCAGGGGCTGCCGCAGGCCAGGCTGGACTCGCTGGAGCAGCAGGCGGCTGCAATCAGGCAAGACGTTGCCCGATTGACCGCTCTCCGGCAGGCGGCCGAGTTGCACAACGGCGCGCTCGCAGACATCCTCAGCCAATTGACCGGCGAGGAAGACAAGGCCGCCGAGTCGCTCGCGGAGTTCCGCGCCGAGAGGGAAAGGATGCGGCATGCGCTCCGGCAACAGACCGTGAGTTGGGGCAAGGAATTTCTGCGTTTGCCGCTTATTGACGCCTTCGGCAGCCCGCTGTCGGTGGACCAGGTCTGGCTGCCGGAACTGACCATCGACTACAACTTCCGCGACGTGGCCCGGTTCGACCGCTGCACCACTTGCCATCTCGGCATGGACAAGACACAGCCGGGGCGCCCTTCGGAGCCGGCTTGCCCTCCGCAGCAGGATCTTACCGTCAAGCTGGCCAGGCCTTCCGCACGGGAGGATGGCGATCGTGGCGAGAACCAGGGAGACAGGAGAAGAACGGGCGAACCGGCGGAGCGGTCCCTCGAACAACTCTACGGGCTCTCATTGGCGCCCCGTGGAATCCTCGACCCCCGCGCCCCGACGGTCGGTCTTGTCCTGCCGCACTCTGCCGCAGCCGACGCCCTCTTGTCCGTGGGCGATGTCGTTCTCAAGATCAACGGACAGCCGATCGCCGGCCGAGAACAGGCCCATGCGCGGCTCGTCGAACTCGCCGCGCCGTCCGCCCTTCCCGGCGAGGAGCAAGAGGCCGACGACGATCAGGCTCCTCCGCCCATCGAACTCAAGATCCGCCGCGGCCTGCCGAAGCCCTACTGCGCCCATCCACGGCTCGATCTGTTCGTCGGTTCGCTCAGCCCGCACCCGCTGGCCGAATTCGGCTGCACGGTCTGCCACGAAGGGCAGGGCAGCGCCACGCAGTTCAAGTTCGCCTCGCACGCGCCTAACCTGCCCGTCGACCAGCGCCGCTGGCAAGACGACCATGGATGGTTGTGGAACCGCCACTGGGACTTCCCAATGCGCGCATCGCGGTTTGCCCAGAGCAGTTGCCTGCGGTGCCACCACGACGCGACCGAGCTTGAGCCCACCGAGCGGTTCCCCGACCCGCCCGCCCCGAAACTCCTGGAAGGCTATCATCTCGTCCGCCGCAACGGCTGCTTCGGATGCCACGAGATCAAAGGAATTCTGGAGTCCGGCGAGCGGGTCGGGCCCGATATCCGGTTGGAGCCGAACTACCACGAAGCCGCGCTCCAATTGTCGGCAATGGCCAAACTGAATGACGCCCAAGAGCGGCTGGCCCGCCAGGTCATCGACCATCCCGACGTCGCCGCCGCAAGACGTGAGCTGGCGGAATCGGTACTCCCCGGGCGGCGCGTCGTTCCGCGAGGTGAACCCCACGTCGCGGAGCAACGTGCCACACTCGCCCGCGACCTCCAATCGGCGACATCCGGGTCAACGTCCCAACCCGACGTGCTTGCTCTGGCAACGCTCCTTGCCGCCGAGCCTCCTCACCCCGGCACGATGCGCAAAGTCGGCCCCAGTCTCCGCGGCACGGCAGGCAAGCTGGACGCCGCCTTCCTCGAAAGCTGGATCGCCAATCCGTCCGGCTTCCGCGCGAATACCCGCATGCCGCACTTCTTCGGAATGCACGAGCATCTCGAAGGCAATAGCCTGGAGGACGCCAAACGTTTCGAGGCCGTCGAGATTCGCGCCGTCGCCGAGTACCTGCTCTTCGCGAGCCAACCGGTCTCGCCGCTGGAATCGCCGCCGGATGTCACCGAGACGCCGTCGGCCGAGCGAGGCAAGGAACTCTTCTTTACCAAGGGCTGCGCGGCATGCCATCCGCATGGGGATTTCCCCCTGGCAACCTCGGTGCAGGGCCCGGACCTGACCAATCTCGGTTCCAAGATCCGTACCGAGTTCGGTCGCCGTTGGCTGGTCAGTTGGATCCGCGACCCGGTCCGCCACTCCCCGCGGACGCTCATGCCCAACGCCAATCTGGCGCCGATTCCACTCACGGAGGATCCCGAAGCCGAAGGCCCCAACGAGAAAGAGTCTGCGGCGGCCGAAACCAAGAAGCCTCGCATGATCGACCCGGCCGCCGACATCGCCGCCTATCTCTTGGAATCGGACGGGTGGCGGCCGGCCGACCCGCCGCCGCTGGTCGAGCGGGATCTGGACGAACTGGCACGGATGTACCTGGGCAAGGTCTTCACGACCGCGATCGCTCAGCAGTATCTCAAGGACGGAATTCCGCAGCGGCAGTCCGCCGAGATCCAGGGCGACCTGCGGGAACTCATCGCTCCGATCACTCTCGACAAGAAACTCCGTTACGTCGGCCGGCGGACGATCCGCAAGCGGGGTTGCTTCGGCTGTCACGACATCCCCGGCTTTGAAGACGCGCAGCCGATCGGTCCGGCGCTGTCCGACTGGGGCCGCAAACAGGAGTCGCTCCTGGCCTTCAACCAGGTCCACCGCTTCCTGGAACATCCACGGGGTCGGGAGTCTTTTTCCGTGTCGGCCGCAGATAGCGAAGGGTCGAGAGTCGAGAGTCGGGAGACAGACGGTATGGCTCTCGACTCTCGACTCTTAGCTCTCGACTCTTTTGCCCGACACGGAAAAAGACCCCCGACCCCTTCGACGCAGACCGACGACGCCTTCTATCTCGAAGCCGTCCGCAATCAGCGTCGCGAGGGCTTCCTCTGGCAAAAGCTCCGCGCCCCTCGCAGCTTCGACTACAAGACCACGGCCTACAAGCCGTACAACGAACAGCTCACCATGGGCCGCTTCACGCTCACCGGTCCCCAGCGCGAGGCGATCGCCACGTTCATCCTCGGCCTGGTCGCCGATCCGCCTGCCGAAAAGTACGTCTACCGGCCCGATCGCCGCGGCCGCGCAATCGTCGAGGGCCGCAAGGTCCTCGACAAGTTCGGTTGCGCCGAGTGCCACACGCTCGAGATGGAGCGATGGGAATTCGACTATGACCCGGGCGAATTCAAGGCCCCGGCCGCCATTCCGGAATTCGATTTCATCAAGCCGCACGTCACCGCGGAACAACGCGCCCGGTCGCTCCGCACCGACCGCCGAGGCCGCGGCCATGCCGAGGTCGTCGGCATGCCGCGCGTGGATGAGGAAGGAACTCTGCTGGAGGACGAAGACGACGACGGCAATCCGCTCTCTTTCTTCACGCTCTGGGAACCCGCCGTGATCAACGGGCACGTCTGGCCGGTGGGCGGCGCGGACGTGATGATCTCCGGACCGCAAATCGCCGAAAAACGCCCGCCGCGCGGCGGAGCGTTCGCCCGGCTCTTGTATCCGTTCGTACTCGAACAAGCCCGCACGAGCGGTTCCAGCGCCACGGAGCTCGAAGCATGGGGATGGGTTCCGCCTCCGCTGGTCCACGAAGGCGCGGTCGTCGAGCCTTCCTGGCTCTACGGTTACCTGCTCAACCCTGAGCCGGTCCGGCCGGCCGCAGTCCTGCGGATGCCCAAGTACAACCTCTCGCCGGACGAGGCCGGCAAACTGGTCGATTACTTCGCGGCCGTCTCGCGAGTCGAGTTCCCCTACACGGCCTCCGCTGCCAAGACTGCGCAGCCCACTGCCGGTGATCTTCAGCGGCTCGACAAGGCGATGCGGCTGATGACCGACCGGACCACGTACTGCGCCAAGTGCCACTTGATCGGCGATTCCGGTCCCGGCGGCGACGTGCAGACGGTCCTCGCGCCCGACCTGGAGCGCGTCGGCCGCCGGATCCGGCCCGAGTACCTGCGCCGCTGGTTGGCCAATCCCAAATCGGTCCTGCCCTACACGGGCATGCCCGTCAATTTCCCCCCGGAGGGTCCACCGATGGGCCAAGACCTTTTTCAAGGCACGAGTCTTGAGCAACTCGACGCCGTCCGCGAGTTGTTGTTAAACTATGACTGGTATCTCCGCCGCCGCGCCGGGAAGAATGGGGTGATGGAATGATGGAATACTGGAGTGATGGAGGAAAGAGCTGGCAGCGCAACACCCCAACATTCCATCATTCCAGTACCCCATTACTCCATCACTCCATTCCCCATCCCCGAGGGCTCCATGACCAACCGAATCAATCGACGTCAGTTCCTGGCCGGCACGGCGGCCGCAGCCGGCGGGTTCGCGGCCGGCTTCCACGCTCCCGCCATCCTCCGCGCCGCCGCGGCCGACAACTGGGGCGACCTCGTCGGTCGTTTTGTCTACGATGGCACGGCCCCGGAGCGCAAGAAGCTCAAGGTCGACAAAGATATCGAGTGCTGCGGCAAGTTCGACATCCGCGACGAATCGCTCATGGTCGGCGACGACAACGGGCTGGCCAACGTCTATGTCTATGTCCGCGACCGACGCGTCGACGTCTGTCCGGAACTCGCCGAATCGGTCGAAAAGCGGGTGACGCTCGACAATCGCGACTGCATCTTCAAACCGCACGCGATGGCGATCTGGACCGACAAGCAAGAGTTCTATATCGTCAATTCGGACCCTGTGGCGCAGAACGTCGCCTTTTCGCCGCTGGGCGACACGCCGGCAAACATCGTGCTGGCCGTCGCGGCCAACGCCACATGGAAATTCCGCCGCGCCCAGAGCATCCCGGTGCCGATTGCCTGCAACTACCATCCCTGGGAGAGCGCCTACATCCTGCCTCGGGACAATCCCTACGTGGCCATTTCGGCGATGGACGGCACGTTTAGAATTCCCAAGCTCCCGGTGGGCAAGAAGCTCGAGTTCCAGGCCTGGCAGGAGCGAGTCGGCTATCTCGACACGCCCGATTGGAAGAAGGGCCGCTTCGAGATGGAAATCAAGCCCGGCGTCAACGACCTGGGCGCCGTCAAGCTGCCCCCGAAGATGTTCGAGAAATGACCCAAGAACCGAGAGAATCGATTGACTGCTGATATTCCCTTGGACTGCATTCGGACGGCAAGGATTCCGCCCGTGCGTCGCCCTCAGGTCGCACGGGCGTTTTTCCGCAGTAAAGGGGTCGGGTGTCTTTTTCCACGCCGGCGGCGGACGTCTTTTCCCATTGCAGGCTTCCGTGCGCCGACCTGGGAAAAGACACCCGACCCCCTTGCGTTGCCTCATCGTCCTCCTCGGCAACTTGGTGGGTGGTTGTCTCTGATCACAATTGCCTTTTGGCTGACCGGCTGTGCCTACCAGCCGCCCGAGTTCCGCCTGAACCTGGAAGGGCGGAACCCCGGCGAGATCAGTCTCGCCCAGACGGAAGCGATCGCCGGGACGTTGCTGGAGCTGTTCGGCACGCCGGACGAGCCCAAGGTTCCGCAAGGCGTGAACCTCAATCTCCCCTGGCTCAAGGCCGCGGCAGGCCCGGTGGCCGGCGACGCGGATGGCCGGCAGCGAGGCCTGTTC
>JABWBD010000345.1 GCA_013360685.1 Pirellulales bacterium | reverse complement strand
CTCCGCCGCGCCGCGGGCAGCCGGGAGCCGGCAGCGGCCGTTGCGGACGCCGTACCGGCGCGCGGCCGGGGTGTCCTGGAAAAGACCGCCGCTTCGCAGGAGATGGCCGATTGCGATCGTTGTTTCGCCGATCTTTCCGAGCCGCTCTGCCCGGGGTCGTTGCCGGATGACTGGAAATTGAACCCGGTTGGAGGCACTTCGAGGGAGGACGCGATTCCAGCAATCAACAACTGAATCAGCGAGGCAGGATTCCCGGGTAGGCGCCGTCACACGGAAAAGTCGCTGGCTCACCCGGTGCGGCGCGACGTGGAAAACAAGGATGTGGCACGAGAACAACAAGCGAGGCAGAGGTCGCCAGACCTCGCTTGCCCGGACGACATCCCCCGGACGATTGGCCTGCGAGTCCGGGGCGATGCCCTTCACTATGCGTCCGCAGACCGGTTTGCAGAAGGAGATCCTCTCATGTGGTTTACGCCAATTCGATCGTCGGTGAGGCGCCGTTTGCTTGGGATGCGGCGTGAGCGGCGGCTGGGCCGGAAGGCAACCGCCTCGCGCCGCGCGTTGGTCGAACGTCTGGAAGACCGGACGCTTCTTTCCGGCCTCCCCTTGGGTGTCGTGCTGACTTCCGTGGCGGACGGTACCACGGATCGTGGTTTCGCCAGCTTCCTTCAGTCTGATGGGAAGATCGTGGTCGCCGGCGATTCGTCGACCGGAACCAACGCGGACAATTTCGCTGTCTTCCGCTATGGCGCCGACGGCATGCTCGATCCGACGTTCGGAAATGCGGGTATCGTGACAACCGCCGTGAGCACACAGAAAGACGTGGCTGTCGCGGCAGTCGGTCACCCCGACGGTCGAATCACGGCGGGGGGGTATGCCTACCGAAAGCTGTTGGGAGTATGGCAGCAGGATTCCGCCCTGGTTCGATATCGCTCGGACGGAAGCCGTGACCCCCAATTCAGCCAGGACGGAATGGTGATAGCCGACATGGGAGGGCGAGACATTGTGCGCGGTCTCGCAATCGACCCGTTCGATAATCTGGTCGCCGCAGGCATCGGCAATGCTAACGGAGAGAAATTCCGATTGGCTCGCTACACGCCCGCCGGCATGCTCGATACGAGTTTTGGCGGAGATGGCATCGTGGAACTGCCGTTGGGAGCGAGCACCAGTCGAGCGTACGCGGTCGCCATGCATCAGGGGAAGATTCTTGCACTCGGGCAAGTCAGGTTGGCTGACAGCGAAGATTTCGCCTTGGTCCGCTTTAACCTGGACGGCACCTTGGACACGACCTTCGGCCAGGACGGCATGGTTTTCACCGACTTCAGCAGCCCAGGCATCCTGAGCGACGATATTCCCTCGTCCATGGCGATCCTCCCTGACGGTAGGATCATCGTAGCAGGCGAAACGGCGCAATCAGCAGGACAGCATTTCCTCGGCGCCTATCTCGCGGTCGCTCGCTATAGCGCCCAGGGTGTACTCGACGCCACCTTTGGCACGAACGGTCTCACGCTGATCAACTTCGGCTACGAGGATCAGCGCGCGTTCGGGGTGGCCATGGACGGCTTTGGCAGGATTGTTGCCGCCGGGGAAGCCTACACCTACCCGGCGCCCGGACAGATCGCCGTGGCACGACTGAACGCGGACGGCAGCGCGGACACGACTTTCGGCCAGAATGGCATGGTCGTCACATCGGTGGGGAATTCGTCGCTGGCGCGGTCCGTACTGATCCAGCCGGTTGACGGCCAAGAGAAGATTGTGGCGACCGGCTGGGTGAGCAACGACGCTCGGGATTTTGTGGCACTGGCCCGGTACAACGACAACGGCTCGCTCGATGCGACCTTCGGCGCGCCCATTCCAGCGCTCTCGATCGATGACGTGAGCGTCAGGGAAGGCAACGGCCAGGTGGCGGTCTTTACGGTCTCGCTCTCGCAACCCTCGAACCAGCCTGTTACGGTTTCCTACGCGACGGTCGAATGGACGGCGAAGGCGGGCCAGGATTATACAGCGACCAGCGGAAGCGTGACGTTCGCCCCGCAGGAGACAAGTAAGCCGATTGCAGTGCCGATTCTCGACGATGCAATCCGGGAAAGCGGCGACGGCCTTGTCAGCGGCGAGACTTTTTCCGTCCGTCTCTCGAATCCGTCACGTGGGATCACCATCGTCGACGGCAAGGGGCAGGCAACGATCGTCGACGACGACCCCTTTGGCCTCTACGTGAGCGCGGACGTCCCGAAGTCGATTCCGGACCGCGGGACCGTCACCTCGCATTTGGGGATTCTTGATTCTTTCGCCGTCGCTGATGTGAACGTGCAGCTTTCCATCACGCATACCAAGGACGAGGATCTCGATGTCTTCGTGATCGCCCCCGACGGAACGCGCGTTGAGCTGTTCACCGATGTGGGCGGCACGGGCGACAACTTCATCAACACTACTTTCGACGATGAGGCAGCTACGCTCATTACGTCTGGGACTCCGCCGTTTTCGGCCGCCTACCGCCCCGAGGGGGGCCTCTCCGCGCTCGTCGGCAAGGCGGGCCGAGGGTCCTGGTATCTCGAAATTACCGACGATTCTCGTAAGGACGCTGGTGTCCTGCAGAGTTGGTCCTTGATGGTCACTCCCAGCGGACAGGCATTGTCGGCCGCGGACATCCATTCGGCCCCGCTGCCGGCGTTTCCCGGTGACGCAACCGCTGCGCAGACATTGCAGGGCGCGTGGAACTTCGCCGCCAAGGACCTGGCGAGCATCCGCGCGGCGGATCTTTTCTACGGGATAATGGGCGGTGACCAGGCCGATGCCGAGCAGTCAACGCCAAGGACGCACCAAGACGAGCTTGTCGCACTGCTCGCGTATGGCTTGCCGATATGACGGTCGCCGGTCGGTTCGTTTGAAGTCCGGTTCGAATTCCAGATTGCGGCCTTCCTACCGTGTCGGCCGCCGGATAGTCCAGACCGTCAGCGCGCGCACCGTGCGACCTTGCTCGGACTCTTCCTTTCACACCCTTGTTTCACCGGGCTTCCAAGGTCAGACTCACTCCGGCAAACCCGTGGCAACTGCAGTATTTGGCACAGTCCCGTGCGACCGCTGCGGTGGAAAGCAAACCCGACCTTGCCGATCCAACTGCCGGCTCCTTGGCCCCGATCAGCCGAGATTGGCACTCCCTTCCTCGGGGCATTGATTCTCTCGACGGCTTTCTCCGAAATTTTTCCGAAATCTCGCCTCCCGCCCCAAGAATTTCGTTGAAATTGGGCCACCTCTTATGGTATACATACGTTCATAGACTTGTAAGCCTGCCGGAGCCGCGCGAGATTCCAAAACGCCAAGAGGAAACCGCCAGGTGCAATCCAAACCACGCGAGAACAAACCATGGGCTCCCCAGTTGCCTATCTCCACCAATCTCTGCCCGCCCCAGGGTCTTCGAGCCAATTATGCAACACCCCGCCATCGAACGGTGCCAACTTACGGAAATTCCCGAAGCCCCAACCTTTGGCGCAAAGCGAAGTTACGGCGAGACCTCTCGCCCGAAATTTTGCACCACCGACGAACCTTGTTGCAAAATTCCCGCCGTCCAGCACGATTCCCCCGTGCCCTCCCATCCCTCATCTCTCATCCCTCGCGCTCGGCGCAGGTCTCCCGACCTCGCCGAACTCCTCTGCAACACCAGCCGCAATGCGTTGCTTGCCCGGCGCCAAACCGCGCGCCGCGCCTCATCCCTCATCCCTTCATCCCTCGGCCTTCACCCGTCCGATGCAACACTCAATCCAAAAGAGTGGATCCACTTACGTCACGTCATCCGCACCCAACCTGTTCGCACCCAACCACTTGCGCCCTCGCGTCTCGCCGTAACTCATGCAACACCAACTCCGGGGCGTTGCATGGACGAGGAAGAATTGGAAAACCGCGACGATGTCCGCCAAATCGAGAAGCTCGAGTCCAGTGTCGAGAGCCAAGCAAGTACTGCGGCCTTCGAAAGCGCGAACTCGTTTTTCAGCTCTCTCATCCGGGCCCTTGTCTGGCTCTCGGCTCTCGACTTTCCGCCATCTCTGTCGTCTCCGCCCGGTTCAGTCGTTTCGCTGTGGAGTCCCGGCTCTCCCAACTCCCAACTCCCAACTCCCAACTCCATGCTCCCAACTCCATGCTCCCAACTCCGTGCTCCATGCTCCGTGCTCCATGCTCCGTGCTCCATGCTCTCTATCCCGCCCCAAGTTCCCGCCGCGCCCGCTCCACCACGGCCCGGGCCTTGGCAAGCGGCTCCTCCCGGCCTGCCGGCTTTCGATACGCGGCCACCAGCTCCTTCACTTTCCGCAGCGATTTCTCCTTGATCCGCTGGTCTTCCTCGGGCGTCCAGCCGTTGCGGCCGAAAAACGCCGGCAGCCACGATGCCTGCCGGAAATGCCTCGCCGTATGATCTTCCTGCAAGAAGTTCCGGTCGAAGCCGAACCCGATCTCCGCGATAGCCTCCAATCCGAGGCTGGCTTCGTCGATGTTCGGATGCTCCAGGAATCGCAGACCGTCGGTCAGCTCGCGCTCGATCAAAAGCTGCACCGGACTGAGCGTCAGTCCCGACTCGAGATGCCCCAGGCCGATTTCCGGATGGTAGCCAGTGAACGCCGCCACCGTCATGGCAGCGTAAGCCTTCTCCAGCGCGGCGAACATGCCCGTCCGGCAGGCACTGGTCCATTCGCCGATCGATGGGCTGACCTCGATGCCGGTCCACTCGCGCAGGAACTCGGCAGTGGCAATGCGGCGCCCGAGGGCGTCGTAGGCCCCGAAGGCCACCTGCCCGCCGTGCATGTCCAGCGTGGCGCTGATCACAAGGCCGGCCAACGGCACATCCGGTGCAATCGCCCTCGCCGCCATCCACATCGCCAGGAATTCGGCCGCCACGATCACGGCGCTGCCGCCCGTGGTCACCGGCATGTTCACGCCGCTGACGGGCATGGCGGCCAACTTGGCCGGATACAGGCCGGTCTTCAGCATGTGGACAAATCGCTCCGCCGCCAATTTGTCGAGCTTCAGCGGCGACGTCGTGCAGATGTTGGCCACCCAGTGCCAATAAGGGTCGTCGATCCCGAAAATCTCCTCGATTTCCTGCAGGAATTCGATCTGCCGCACGTCCTGCACGTAGACGCCGCGCGGATGGTGCGAGTATTCGAGTTGGCACATCGCGGCCTCCAGCGGCTCGATCGCGGGCGCCGCTTCCGTCAGATTGAGCGAGTGCCCGCTGCCTGCCTGCGGGTGCAGCATGTCGCCGAACTTGATCAGGTGGATGTAGTCCTCCCGGTTGCCCTTGCGCTTCTCCTGGCGCTCGTCGTCGTAATAGAACGTGGCAAGCTGATGGAAGAGGTGCGGGGCATAGGGCGCCGCAAGTTCCCCAGTTCGCTCGTAAGGCACCCAGCCGGAATAGACCGTTTTGACGTTTTCCCCCATCCCGGCGATTCGCGCCGCCCACGGCCGCTTGTCTTCCGCGCGCACGGCATCGACGAACTCCCGGGTCATCGCTTTCGGAAACCGGGCGCGATGCTCCTGGAAATCCACCTCGGCGCCGCCGCGCTCCAGCGCCGACAGAAGCTCCCGGTTTTCCACGTGGAACCCGACGCGCTCGAGCACTTCGAGCACGCCCCGGCCCAGCACTTCGATATCCTGATCTCGCAGTATTCGGTACATGTTCCAGCTCCTTTTCACCTCGGTCCGGCCAGCCGGACCCATGATACGCCGCCGGCCGATGGCGCGTCAACCAAAGGAAGGAGTTATTGCCGGTCGCGTCTTCCCCTGTTACCTTGGGCTGGGGTAATCCGCTGGTCCGCCCGAAGCGGTCTCCGGCCCCGCCGCGACGTTGCACAACGCAATCCTGGAGGAATGCTGCCGTGAAACCAAGCACCTGGTGTCTGCTCTCGCCGCTCTTGTGGATGCTCCTCGGCTCGCCGGGGCTGGCCGCGGAGCGCCCGGCGCTGGAGTCCGCGATCGAACTGAAACCGCAGAGCATCGGCCTTGGCCAGTCCGCGACGTTGCACCTGCCGCCGCTGGCCCAGAAACCGGGAAAAGCGACCGTGCTCAGTCTGCGCGCCTACGTCAAGGCGGCCGGACCGGCGGGATGCAATCTGAACGCCGGCATCCTCATCAATGGCGTCGCCCTGGAACGATCTACCGCCGCCGGCGGCGAGCGGCTCATCGGCCGCGCCCCGGGGCTGCACCTGCTCGGCGGAAAGCTCGACTTCAGCGTCTTCAGCGGCGACAAGCTCATGATTCTCTATGCCGCCGACGCCGGCCAGGCCGATCGGATGACCGCCGACCAGTTGGGAGCGACCTTCGATCTCGACGTGACCGATATGCTCCGCGGCGTGGACGGCAATACGCTGGAACTGGTCAACCATTTTCGCGGGCCGATGGCCGGCGGCCTCGGGCAGCTCATCGTCCAGGACCTGCGAGTCGGCTACCTGGGCCGCTCCAACCTGCCGCAACCGCCGAGCCGAGTTCCCAAGCGCAGTCCGTTGGAAGCCCGTACGTCCAGCGGCGGAGTCCAAGTGGCGCAGGGAAGACGGGGCGGCTTTGCGGTTACGGCGGTCGGCGGACCGGACTTGCTCATCGAGACCGCCTTGGGAATGTCGCCCGACACGCCCGCTGTATTGATCGCCGACGATGGACCCCCGGCGGCAGACGGAGTGAAACTCGCAGGCGAACCATCGGGTCCGCAGGGCTTTCGCCTTCAGGCCCGCTGGCCCCTGCTGGAATTGACTCGGACGCTGGAAATCCGCGACGGGCTGGTGGTCTGGAAAGAGACATGGACCAACCGCGGCGACGCGACGGCGGGAGTTCCGCTCCGCCACGGTCTTTTCCTCCGCGATGCTGCCTCGCGCGCTACCCTGGCGGGCTCGTCCGACCAGGTCGCGGTTGCCAGCACGGCCGCGAATCCGACCCTCTTCCTCGAACCGGCGTCCGGCCGGCAGACCGGCTACGGAATCACCATCGAGAGCGACTGGTGGCGCCTCTTGCACTCGCAGCGCGCCGCCGGCGACGGCGCTGAGGTGTACACCAACTGCCTGGCGCTCGCCCCGGGCAAGAGCCTCGACCTGGAAATGACCATCACGCCGGTCCCGCAGGGCGGCTACTGGGCGTTTATCAACTCCGTCCGCCGGCGCTGGGGCGCCAACGCCACGACTATGGATCGTCCCATGTTCTGGGGCTTCGCGCGCAAGCCCGGCATCTCCGAGCCGGTCGAGCAGATGAAGGCCTCGCTGGGGCGCCTGGGTCCGGTGTCGGTCGTGATCGGCCCTTGGCAGCGGCTGGAGCCCGACTCGCGCGTCGTCGCCGCCGGCCTGTACCCGAAGCTGCCCGATGCCGCGCCTCGCACTACCGGCAATTGCCCCGATCTCGACGTCGATGCCTTTCTTTCGTTCAAGCATCGCGAGTCTTATTGGGAAACCGTCAAGACGACCACCGCCCAACTCCGCGAGGCTGTCCCGGGCATCCGGGTGTTCCACATGACCCACCCGGCCATGGAATGCGTCTACAAACCGCTGGAACACCTCTGGCCGATCGCCGCCGATGCCGTCAAGACACCCGCCGGCAAGACCTTCGAGGACGGCGGCTACAGCCGATCGTGGCTCGCCGGCGCGACGCAAGCGGACTGGGGCGTGCTTTACTACGTTCCACGGCCGGGCTCGCGGCAGATGCAGGCGTATCTGGCCAGCGCCGCACGCGCCATGGACCAGTGCGGCGCGGACGGCATGTACTCCGACGAGTTCTCCTGGGCCTTCATGTCGCGCGCGTACAGCCGCTACGACTACAGCCGCTGGGACGGTTACTCGGCCGATCTGGACGACAAGGGCAACGTGCTGCGGCAGAAGGCCGACGGCGGCATGGTTACCCAAGAGTGCCAGAAGTCGATGATCGAGTTTTGCCGCTCGCGAGAAAAATTCTTCCTCGCCAACGGCGGTTCGTGCCTCCGC
Source organism: Pirellulales bacterium (assembly GCA_013360685.1). Taxonomy (GTDB): domain Bacteria; phylum Planctomycetota; class Planctomycetia; order Pirellulales; family Thermoguttaceae; genus JABWBD01. Next base: position 946 of record JABWBD010000345.1, on the reverse strand, counting down.
GGCATCAACAGCGCTCCGCACCACCGCTTCATCGAAGGGGGCAACGGTCCGGGCTGGTTCGGCCAGGGGCACCTCTCGGCGGTGCCGCTGGTCTTGGGCAACATGGGCGACGAGCAGTCCACCTCCGGCGTGTTTGCCGCGGTCCGAAAATGCCTCCAGTACGGCTCGATCTACTCCCCCATGCCCGTCAACCTGCTCCTGGAAGGCAGCGACAATTTCGTGAGCAAGCTCTACCCAATCACGGTGGTCGAGATCGGTCCCGGTTTCGTCGTCGGACGCGAGCGGATTGCCACGATCACCGGCCGCTCGTTCGATTGGCCGGAGGCGAGCGGAAAGGTCAGACTATACGGTTACGACAAGACGGGCAAGCTCGCGGCGATTGCGGAACAAACCGTTGTCGGCGGCGGACCCATCCGGATCGAGGTGCCCGATGACGGCATGGTGGTGGTGGAGAAAACGACCGGCGCGCGCTGATGCGACCCGAGTGTCCGATCGGACCTGCCAGGAATGGGAGCAAGCACCAAACGGTTTTTTCGACTGAAAGGGTTCGTTTTGACACGGCGCGGTTTGATGGGGGATGCCCGCGGCTTGTCCGCGGGAGGCTCACGTTTCCCGCTACAGAAACCTGAATCTTGCCTGCCCCTTGGTTTCCCCCGCGGCGGCTTTGCCGCCGCGGGGGTAACCAAGGTGGATGGCGGCGACCGTCGCGTAGGTAGCAGAGAACGTAACTATCCCGCGGACAAGCCGCGGGCATTCGTGACAGCCGAGAGTGAACGCCAACAGCGAGGAAAACCGTTTGGTGCTAGTTGGTTCAGCGTTGTGAAGACGAGGCCTGGCCTAATGCCCGTGTCATTACCCACAACTTGGCATTCGATTGGAGAGCGGAATGGCAGGGGCGTTTACGCCCCTTGTTCCGCCGAAGGCGGTCGAGGCCCGTGCTTTAGCA
>JABWBD010000344.1 GCA_013360685.1 Pirellulales bacterium | reverse complement strand
GCGACGTGCGGTTGCCCTACGCGGCCCGCCGTAAACGGCGGGCCTCCACCGCCTGCGGCGGAAAAACGGCCATGAATGGCCGTACCACGCAGGCGTGACTTTATACAAGTTGTGGGTAATCGCTTTGCTGGCCAATCGCCAGAACGAGAGCCGGGTGCTCCTCATCGCCGGCCTCAGCCGCGACTTGACGCAAAAGGGCCTGGATGCCATCCAGTGGGTCCGGGCGGCAGCCAAGTTGGTCGAAGGCGGCGGTGGCGGCCGGCCCGACATGGCGCAAGCCGACGGCAAGGACGCGGAGAAACTACCCGACGCCATCAACGCTGCCCGCTCCAGCATCGAACAGATGCTCGGTGCCTGACGTAGGCTCCGGATCCTCGTGCCCACGCTCCGCCGGGGCACGCACGATCTTGCAGGCTCTGCCTGCCCTCACCTCAGCAAAGGATCGCTCTGTAGCGGCGATCCTGCCCCCTTGCCTTACTGGCTCTTCAACTCGAACTTTAGTTCTCCCCCCTGTGCCGGAACCGTTGCACTGAGCGCTTGGCCCGTGGCATATTGCTGAGGCAGCGCGTTGACGGCGCCCGACGTCATTGGGGCTGCACCTGGCGGCGGCGCGGAGCCGTCCGGCATTTGGAGTTTGGTGATCGAAACCCGGTAACTGCCCGGCAAGGCGCCTTTCATCTTCTCGAGGTCGACATTTTCACCAGCCGGCACCGTCGTCAACTGAAATCGACCTTCGGCGTCAGACACGGCGAATGCCCGCTGGCCGCCGTCGGACGTAGGTGTAAGCGAAATGTCGGCGCCCGCCAACGGTTTGCCATCCAATGTCACCACGCCGGCCGCCGGAACCAGTTTGTCCGAAAACTCCGGCCCAGCCTTCGTGCATCCCACGGCCATCACTGCGATCAGCAGGTATCCCAAGGTCAACCGCGTATCCATCTGTCATCCTCCAAAGTTGTAGGAGCGAAACCTCATTGGTCCTCGTTCTCTGCCTCTGCCTGGCAGCACATTCCCAAGAGCTTCCGATTCGCCCTTGAGGCTGAAGCGAATTTGCAGGTAACCCCGGCGCGAGGGAAGTTCCGGCCCGTCGCACATGTTGGCTCGTCGTGTATGCGGATCTTTCGTGCCGGAGTCAACCGCTTATGGAGCGGTCGGAGACCGGTCCACGGTTCGGCCGGCCAGCGCGGTTCGCCGCCAAAGAGGCCGTCCGAAAACTTGGACCGATCCCCTCGCTTCCCAGAAGTCAATTAGAAGTCTGCCAGCGGATTTCCATCCGCCATCGAGGCCAGTCGGGTCAGCGTTGTCAAATTCGTGGTCTCACTGATAAACCGGACCGATCCGTCCGCCAGCGTCCAATGGCATCCTCCCGGATGGTAGCTCCCCGAGTATCCCCAACTGGCCAGATTGGGCCGCGTATTGGGATAAGTAGGGCTGTAATAAAACACATTGATCCCGAAACCCGGGTCGACGCCCATCATCAGCCAGCCGCGATAGCCCCAACAATGCCCCCAGCCGTTGAACATGTCCCATCTCGTCTCGCCGAAGGCAACCGTATTGCTCGTGCCGTCTTTCACATCGGCAATCCGGCAACTGCTGTTGTCCTCGAACATGCGGCGCTCCGTCATAGGATCATTGCGCCAATAATTGCAGTAGGTGTGCCGCCAGGGAGCCGCGTGAACCACGAACTCATAATTCGTCTTGTAGCCATAGCGGCCTGCCACAATGTCCGTATAGATCGTCCCGTTCGACGGTTCGGAAAGGGTCTGCGCCTGCGAAGGACACGTGAAGACCGCAAGCACTGTCCGGAGCAGATCGGCATGTCCGGCCGCAACGGGGTCTCCCGCCGGCGGACCTCCCGGCCCGTAAGACCTGTTTTGCGACGCGCAAATCCTGAAATTCCATTTATCGTAGATCGCCTGCTGCTCGAGATACGGCAGCAGCACCACAAACCCGCTCGTGTTCAGAGTCAGCGGGTCGGCGGGATTCCCGTACGCGCAGTTCCCCGCGGAAAAGACGGAAGACGGAAATACCTTGTGCGCGTCATGGTAATTGTGCAGTGCCAGACCAAGCTGCTTCATGTTGTTCGAACACTGCGACCGTCGGGCCGCCTCGCGCGCCGCTTGGACGGCGGGCAGCAACAGAGCAATCAAAATACCGATGATGGCGATCACCACCAACAACTCCACCAACGTAAAACCAGTGCGTTTTCTGCACTCCATGACCACACCCTTTCATGAGAGATGGGAATAGAAAAGAGACATGGAAACCCCAGAAATCAGAAATCAAACTCGCCGGACGTTGAACCAGACCGGAACAGGTGGAAACAGCGCCCGGACAACCCAGCAAAGTCACCCTTGAGAATGGCAGATCATCCATGACAAGCCGCGACTAGTCTACCCAGAGCTCGAAGCGAAGTCAATCATTCTGCGCATACCCCCCGAAATTCAGAAACAGGAAACCGATTGAAGACACACGGGACTCGCCAGAGGGGCTTCCCATGGGGACGGAATCGCACGCATCTACCACCACGAGGGGGTAGCATCCTTTAGGACTCGTCCACGAACAATGTCGCCTCTTCGCTCCGCGAAAGAACACCCTTTCGCGGAGCGAGGCGACAAAACCACGGAGTTGTTCTTAGCACCTTTACAAGGAACGGCCTGCTCACATCGCGCGAGGATCCACCTCGCGCTGTTCGGGTGAGTTGGCCCACGGTCATCGCTGTACGCCGAATCGGTGGACCGTCGTTTCCCGGTAATTCTCGCCGGGACGCAAGAGGGTTGAGGGAAACTTCGATTCATTGGGCGAGTTCGGGAAGTGCTGCGTCTCCAGGCAGAAACCGCCGCGGTTGCCCGTGTAGAGTTGTACGCCCGGCTGCGTCGTGTAGACCTCCATCGTTCGGCCGCTGCCCGAATGGACCACGCTGGCCGCCAGCGCGAGTTTCTTGCCCGCGTCGCCGTGGAGCACGTAGCAGTGGTCGTAGTCGCCCCGGTCCACCTGGTCGATCCGCGAACCGATGGGCGTCGAGGTGGTGAAATCCATCGGCGTGCCGCGGACCGCGCGGATTTCGCCGGTCGGGACCTTGGCCTCGTCGGCAGGAAGGTAATGGTCGGCGTTCAGCAGGAGTACGTGTTTCCGCATCTCGATCTCGCCGCTGCCGGCCCCCGCCAGGTTCCAGTAGGCATGGTTGGTGAGGTTGACGTGCGTCGGCTTGTCGGACGTCGCCTCGTACTGGATCACCAACTCGTTGCGCTCGGTGACCCGGTAAACCACGGTGGCCCGGAGCGTGCCGGGATAACCCGCCTGCCCGTCCGGGCTGACCAGGCTCAACGTCACCCCGGCGGAATCCGTCTGGCGGAGCGGCTCCGCGTGCCAGAGTTGCCACTGGAAGCCGGTCTTTTTGCCGCCGCCATGGATGTGGTTCTTACCGGCATTCGCCTCCAGTCGGTACTCGATGCCGTCGATCGTGAACCTCGCTCCCGCGATGCGATTCGCAAAACGCCCGACCACGGATCCCAGGAGCGGGTGGCCGCGGAGGTACTCATCGAGGGTCTCAAGGTGCAGCGTGATGTCGTCCGCGTTTCCGTGCCGATCGGGCGCTCGCACGCCGACGAGCGTTGCGCCGCAGGTGATCACGCGAGCCTCCAGCCCTTGGAAGTTGGCAAGGGTGTAGAGATCGACCTGGCTGCCGTCCGGCAAGTGACCGAAGACGGTCTTCTCGACACGGGGAGACCGGTCCGGAGGTTCTTCAGCGACCAGACAGACACACGAACCGCCGAGGAGCACGAGCACAGCCATCAGGCCGGGATGGCGAAGTTCTTTTTGCATGGCGCGTTCTCCCGATTCAAGAGTCTTCATTATGTCACGCGCCTGACTCGAGTGGACGCAGGGCAACTTACCACTCCGCCAACGGACGAACCGGCACATCCGCGGCATCATCCCCGGGTTGGAAGAGCACGGCCAGCCGCAGGCTCTTCGTTTCCGGCAGGTGGACCGCGAGTTTGCGATACTCCCGGTTGTTCCGCTGCCCATCCGGATTGGGCGAGGAGGGCAACGGCTCCGCCGGCCGGACCTCGAAGCGGGCGTCCGCCGGCGCTAAGAGCCGCACCGAGAGACGCTTGCCCTCCTGTTCGAGCACTGCGCCGCGCCCGTCCGCGCCGATCTGCACCGCGGCGGCGGTGTGCATGAACCACCACAGGTCGACCGGCTGCCGGGCCTCGACCTCGTCTTGCAGAAGCACCCGGCGGCGGTCGAGCAAGGCGATGCCCCGCTCGACCCGGTCGGCATGTTTGGCGTAGGCAGGCGTCAGGTCGGCCACGGCGAAGGCCCGGCTCGGTTCGGAGACAAAGCGGGCGATTCGCGCGGCCGCCTTGGGATCCTGATCCGGCCCTTCCGCCGGATGGAGCACGAGCGTGTTGTGCCCTTCGGCTCGCAAGCGATAGTAGGTGTAACGCTTGTCGCCGAAGTATCCGGGCAGGTTGTAGTTGTCGCCGCCCAGGTCGACCGCCCATCGCTGGCCGACTGCGTCGAGCACGAAAGAACCGAGATCCAGGTGATTGTGGTTGACCTGGTTCGAGCCGGCCTGGATGCCCACGTAAGTTGCCTCATCCGTCCAGTTGCTGCGAAGCGTGGCCACTTCCACGTTTCTCCAGGACTTGTCCAGCGGCAGGCTCGCGGCGGCCGGGTCTTCGACTCCGGGGCGATACCAAACCATCGCCGCGGCCGAAGGCTTGCCGCGATGGACAGCGAACCACCGCAGCACCGGCTGCTCGAAACGTTCGGCCAGCCAGAGGAGTGCCTCCATCCGGCTGAGCCGGTCGCCGCTGTCGGCGAAGTTGAAGGTTCGGCCGCTCGGCCCGGTGGTGTAGATCGGAAACAGACCGGTCTGGGAGAATCCGGGGATCCGGGACAGCCCGAAGTCGGTCCCAAGAGCGGACTCGAGCGCGGCCAGCATGACCACGTTGTACCCGGTGGCGTAGCCCCAGTAGCCCGGCCCTTCTCCCCAGGCGCCGTCAGGACCGTAGCTTTCCATGGCCAACGGGACGCTGAGGATTGCGCTGCGGAGGATCTCGCCGGCCAATGCGGGCTCCTCATCGCCGACCGCCAGCGCGCCGAGCGTCATGCCGCCGTTGCACACCTGGTTCCAGTTGTGCGTGGCCCGCGACCACCACCGCCCTTTGCGGTAGATCTCCAGGCTCGGCCGCAGTCCCATTTCGACCATCGCCCGGCGGATCGTGGCCCGCTGCGATTCGGTCCAGGTATCGTAGAGCCAATCGTAGGCGATGGCCAGGGCGTGGGTCATTTCGGCCGTGTCGAGAAAGTGCTTGGGGTTGAAATCGGGGAAAGCGGCCACGGTCTCCAGCTCTTTGAAAAGCCGGTCGGCATGGTTTTGATCTCCGTGGAGCCGGTAGGCCATCGCCAGCGTGTAAACGCGATCGAGCACCGTTCGGCTGGTGCTCAACAGGCGTTTGCCGTCGGGCAGGACGTGGCGGGGCAGCGGCGCCGAGACCAACGCGTCGGCCTCTTTCCGTACGGCTTTGTCCCACGTGCGGAGCGTCGCGTCGGACTGGATCTGCCCGGCGAGGCGTTCAAAGCCGTCCTGGTCGATCAGCAGCCGCGGATGGGCCGGCGCAAGTTTGCGGATCAGTTCGCCGGCCGCCGGAACTCTTTCGGGCGAAAATCCCGACTCCGCCGCGGATGCAAACAATCCCGAGAAACTTGCCAGGCAAATGAACACGGCAAAGAAGCAATTCGCGAGACGATCCATGCGAGGGACTCCAAGGAGAGGTGGTGCGCGTTAGCAGGTCGAACGGCGCCGCCCGCAATCGCGTCAGTCTAGACGCGGCAATCCGAAGAATCAAGGCGCGCGAAACAGCCGACGTGAAGACCAGTTCAGCGGGCCCACGGATGGCAGCGCCGCACCACGGATGAAGTCGAGAACATCCGTGGTGCGGCGCTGCCATCCGTGGGCCTTGAAGCTTTTCTGTTCATGACTTGCTTGCTGCACCCCTCAACTCTCCAACTTCGGTCGCCCGCGAGTCGGTTGCAGGGACGTTAGCCGGCGACATTGGGCCGCAATTGCCGCCTGGCGCTAGTACGCGACGGGATCGACTTCCTCCCGGCCGGAGATGGTCAACAGGGCTCGGAGCGTTTCCGGCGTGATCGTGTCGGACAGGGTCTGCTGATGGCCGTCGGCGAATGATACCACGACACAGCCGGGATGTTTGCTGGAAATCCCTCGACCGGTACGAGGATTAACCTGCATCGGCATCTGTTCCATGCGCAGGTCGCGTGGTTCGGCCCAGTGAATGCCTGAATTGGCGACTTCGACCAAAAGGAGCGTGTTACTCGATCCATCCGTGATGGAGGAGAGATGCGCATGCGCGCCGTCCTCGGTCTTCCTACGGCTGGGCTGACCTCACCTTAAACCGATCTGGCCTCGGCTGTCAAGTTCTCCCGGCAAGAGCCTTGCCGGATCGACGACGCACCGCGCAGCACGTTCCCTTCGAGAACGATGGTCCCCGCCAGACGGTCGTGCAAGCAACGGTTGTCGCGAAAGATGAACGCGACGTCGGCAGCCGAGTAGAAGGGGACCACGCTCCCGAGCACGAAGTTGATCCACGAACGCAAGAGCACACCCGAGACGAAACCGGGAGTCCCCTCGCCTCGTTGGTTCGCAACGCGAATCCCCAAAAGCTTCTTGCCGATCGTCTTTCCTTCATTGGCCGTCCAGGCCCATTGACCGATCAAGAGTGCCAGGGTGGGCAATGCCGCGACGGCGAGGAAGATTACCGTAGCCACGGGATCCGGCGGCTGGTACGAATGGATGGGCGGGGAAGGCGCAAACAGGACCGCTGCGATCACCCCGGCTGCCGCAGCCGCCGCCAGGCAGACATTGTCGACGATCTTGGCAACGAGCCGGACCAGGGGCGATGCCGTGATCCCGAACTCGTCCCGGAACTGCCGGTACGTCGCTGCAATCTCACCGCCTGGGGATCCGGAGCCTTCCGCACGCGGGCCGGCGGCGCAGGGACTCTGCCGGCCGACTTCCCATGCCTGGCTCGCCTGCGCGGCGGCGATGCGGGCGTCCGTCGCCTCGGGAACGACCTGCCGGTCGTCGCCACAAGCCGGGCAAACGTAGGGATGCCCGACCCGGTCGGATGTTGCCGCCAGCGCCGAATAACACCTCGAGCAGCGAAACTGGAACACGACGCCTTCTGCGGTCGCGAACATCGGCCTTTCCCGGATTGCAGTGATCTGCCTGGATGCCGCGGGGCACTTTCCGAACGCCCCTACACCCCCAGGAAAGCATAGCTCACGAAAAGCAGGATGGCCGTCTGCTTCAATAGGCCCGCGGGCTGACCCGCGACTGAACGCGGCCGGGCAGCCCCTGGATCCGCAGGAAGCCTTCGGCATCGGTCTGATTGTAGTCGCCGCCGCCTTCCATCGTGGCGATCGCCTCGTCGTAGAGGCTATTCGGGCTGGTGCGGCCGCCGACGAAGATATTGCCCTTGTAGAGCTGCAACTCCACTTCGCCGTTAACCGGCTTCTGGGCCTCGCGGTTGAAGGCCATGAGGGCATCCATTTTCGCGTGGTACCAGAAACCGTAATAGACCATTTCGGCCACTTCCGGCGCGAGCCGGTCGCGGAGGTGCACCAGGTCGCGATCGAGCGTGATCTGCTCCAGCAAGCGGTGGGCGAAGTAGAGAATCGTCATGCCCGGCGCTTCGTACACGCCGCGACTCTTCATGCCCACGAAGCGGTTTTCAACCATGTCGACCCGCCCCACGCCGTTGCGGCCGCCGATCTCGTTGAGCTCCGCGACCATCGGGAAGGCGCCGAGTTTCTTGCCGTTGAGTTCCACCGGTACGCCGGCCTCGAAACCGATCGTCAGTTCCTCGATCTTGTCGGGGGCTTTCTGGGGCGAAACGGTCATCCCGAACTCCACCAGTTCCACGCCGTTGACCGTGAGGTCCTCAAGTTTGCCCGCCTCGTAGCTGATGTGCAGACAGTTCTCGTCCGAACTGTAGGGCTTGGAAACCGAGGCTTTGACGGGGATCTTCTTCGCCTGGCAATAGGCAATCATCTCGCTGCGGCCGGGGAACTGCTTGCGGAATCTCTCGATCCGCCAGGGCGCGATCACCCGGATCTTCGGATCGAGGGCCTCGGCCGCCAACTGGAAGCGGCACTGGTCGTTGCCCTTGCCCGTGGCCCCGTGAGCGTAGGCGTCGGCGCCGACTTCGCGGGCAACTTGCAGGCATTTCTTGGAAATCAGCGGACGGGCGATCGACGTTCCCAGCAGGTACATCCCCTCGTATTTTGCCTGCCACTGCAACACTGGGAAGGCGAAATCGCGGCAGAGTTCTTCCTGGGCATCGACGATCCGGGCCGACTTGGCCCCGATGTCGCGGGCCTTCTGGAGGATCGCTTCGCGGTCTTCGCACGGCTGGCCGAGATCGACGTACACAGCGTGCACATCGTACCCCTCTTCCATCAGCCAGCCCAAGATCACCGAGGTATCCAGTCCGCCGGAGTAGGCCAAAACACAGTTAGGCATGGAGTCGGTCCTGTAGTGTGTTTCCAAGCAACAGAGACGTCGAAATCGGTCGCACGGACAAAACCGTTATTTTGACTGGCTATTGGCGGGCTGACAAGAGCTGCTTCGCGCACGAGCCGCTACTTCGGAGGGGGCATTCTGGTGAAAAGGAACCTGCTCCGACCTTGGCTGGGTGCTCGTCTTATCAAGTTCGGCATCGGCGAGGCGGCCGTGTACGAGGCCGTGCGTCTGACCATCCTGGGGCGATCCTGCACGATGGATGTGATTGAGGTCCCGGACCACGTGCCCGCCTTGATCGGGCAAATTCCCCTCGAGCATCTCGACCTGGTCGTCGACCTGCGCGACCGCAAGCTGGTCCCGAATC
>JABWBD010000343.1 GCA_013360685.1 Pirellulales bacterium | reverse complement strand
GAGGGTTTGGGGGGTCAGGGTCGGGATTCGAGGCGCGGACGGAGTGACTGGATTATCGCGCCCGTTGCTTCGCGGGCCAAGCGGACGTTATTGAACTCTCTGAATTGCAGGACGGGGGCAAGTCAGGCCATTTGGCGTGGGCCCAACAAAGGCCGGCCAAGGTTGCGCGGCGCCGGAACCGGGATGCCATGGCCGGCGGGCGCTTGACATGGCCCCGTCCGTCGACAACACTCACGCTCGTCAGCCTACCGCGGTGGGGCGAGGTGATTCAAGCCACCGTGGGACCAAGTCCGTTGTGCGCCCGACGAACCGGGCTACGATCTCCAGGGGATCGACGCGGCGACAACGGCACGTAGAGACCTTGATCGGAGCTTGCACTCTGTTTACAGAAGGAAGGACTCATGCGACGTGCGATTGTAGTGCATGGCTTGTGTCTCTTGACGGCATCGCTCGGCGGGTTGGCCGGGCTGGGCCTGGCCGGCGAGGCAAGTCCACGGAGCAAGACAGTCTACTCCGTGCTGCGTGAGCCCCTGCCTCCGGAAGACCTCAGCACCAGGGAAAGCGACAAGGAAGTGGTCGTCGAGGGGCCGACGTTCACCTACGGCCTGCCAAAGTCAAGCGGGATCGTCGGATCCCTGATCGCCTGCCGCCAGGAGCGAGCGGTTGTCGAGCTTGTCGGCCCGATGGATATCGTGGTCGATGAGTACCGGCTGGCCGCCGCGAGCGCGTCCGGGAAGACGCAAATTGTCAGGCAGGGTAAGGAGCAGGTTGTGCTCCAGACGGAAGGCGTGATGCGCAGCGGCACCGCCGGCCGGCCCGAACTGCCCTATCGCCTGACGACCACCGTCTACAACGACGGCGTGGTGGTGGCCGAGATCACGCTTCAGCCCCGGCAGGCCCTCGCGGTGCGCCAGGGGATCGAGTTCCGCGTGGGGGCGCGGGGCCGATTCCGGCACTGCATGCACAAAACACGGAGCGAGCACGGCGCGGAAGCCGGACCGAAGGCGTTGCCGGCGGCGGGCCAAATCGCGACCTTCGCCGGCCGGACCTCCTGCTTGCAGGTCTTTAGCGAGGAAGCCGCTTTGGCGATCTTCACCGACGGCGGCGGGCTGAACCTGAAGGACGACAAGCCGGAAGCGGCGACAATCCAGGTGCATGAGGCGCAGGCCGATGGCGTCCGCCTGGACCTGGTGCAGAAGATCGTCGCCCTCGGGCCGGGTGATGAGCCGTTTCTGCTGAAGGCCGACGACGGCTGCACGTTTCGCGTGGGTCTGAGCGTCGCCCCCAATCGGCTCCCGCATCCTCGCTGGCGCGACATGAGGATGTTCGTGTGGATCGGCGACGCGAAGCATCCTTACCCAACCGACGAAGAGATCCTGGAAGTAGCCCGGCTGGGTTTCACGCTCTTCCAGATGCACCGGCTGGGAACGCCGGGCGAGCCGCGCCCGCCGGCCGACCAGTTGCCGCGCGTAATCGACAGAGTGCATGAGGCAGGAATGCTCTTCCTCTGGACCGAGAACGCCGATTTGATGTACGGCGTTGCTCCGGGCGTGGTCGAACTCCGGGACGGCGGCAAATGGCCGCTCTGGCAAGGTTTCAACTACGGTGGGCGCTACTGCGCGACGATGGACCCCTACTGCGATCTGGCCGCCACCTGTCTGGCGTCCCCCAACGGCCTGGCCGACTACCGGCAGGCCACTTGGACACGGATGTTCGACAGGTACCAGGTCGACGGCCAGTATGTGGACGACAACCTGGCCTACGCCAATTGCCGGCTCTGGAAGGAGCACGGCCATCCGCGCCCGGTCTACGACTGCCTGATCGAACTGCACGACGTGAACTGGCGGCGCCGCCAGTTGTTCCGGCAACGTTGTCCGCACGCGGTGCTGGTCGAGCACTGCACGAAAGCCACGTTTCTGCCCGTGATCGTCGATTTCGACGTCCATCTTTACGGCGAGGGCTATGGCTTTGCCACGCTGGATCGTTATTGGGACCACTTCGGCTCGCTCCAGAGCATTCCGGCCCAGGGCTGCATTTTCCCGGGCGATACGGAAGGCTCGCGGTGCGCCGCGCGGGTGGCGTACAACTACGACCTGCTCACCGGCGGCGGACAATACAGCTACATCTGCTGGCGCCTCTGGCCCGAGAAGTTCCCCTATGCGGCCGGCGTTACGTCGGATGAGCGCTGGTTCGTGCAGAATTACAACCTCGCGCAGTTCTATTTCGGAATGTATGAGTCAGATCCCTATTACTTCGCGACGTCGAAACACCGCTTCGTCACCACTGCCCCGCAGACCTACGCGACGGTCTATCGGAACCGTGTGTGGGGCGACTGGCTGATAGCCCTGGCCAACATGGCTCGGCAGTCCCAGGTCACAACTTTGCGGCTGGAGGCATCAGAACAACTTGGCCTGCGGCCCGAGGCGCGGTACGCGCTGTACGACGTCGACCAGCGCAGCCTGCAACTGCACGACGGGGCCGGAGTTGGCGGCGGAGTGGCCGAATTGACGGTGCCATCCGACGGACTGCGGCTGTTCTCCCTTCGCCCGGTCCCCGAGCGCGGTCCCTATCACCTTTGGGGCGGGAAGCGAATTGCGGAACAATGGAATCCTGCGGGAGGCGAGCTGACCTGCGAACTGCACGGGCCGCCCGGCCTCGAGGATCTTGTGGTTCTGGCCGACCCGGACCGAACCATCCGAGACGTGAAGGTCCAGGGCCAGCCCGCCAGGTTCGTCCGCGATCCGGCCAGCGGCGTGGTCCACGGGCAGGTCGTTTTTGCCGCGGATCCGATTCGGCTGCACGCCCGTTGCTTGCCGGACAGCCTTTCGAAGTTGCCCGAACAGACGATCCCCAAACTCCTGGCGCCGCCGCCCGCGCCCCAGAACACCAAGCGCGGGAGCTAAACCGTCAGCGACGTAATGGTGCTGTTCCTTTGAACAACGGATGCCAAGGGAGGTTACTCGGATGCGAGGTTCTTTCCGAATTCTGACTTTGACGTTCTGGCTGGTTTCTCTTTCCGTTGCCGCGGCCGAGTACAAGTGGACCGAGGTGACGAAAGCCGCAGCCTTCAACGAACGTGATGGTGCGGGAGCTGCGACGTACCGTGGCAAGATGTGGTTGCTGGGCGGCTGGGGCGACGATCCCGAGGGGGGACCGCGCCACGTGGGCTACAACGACGTGTGGCATTCGGCGGACGGGCTGCAATGGACCCAGGTCAGGCCCAACACACTCAGGTCTGCCGGCATCTGGGAAGGGCGCCATTGCGGCGGATATGTGGTCCACAATGACCGGATGTGGATCGTCGGGGGCGACCCGCTCCTGAAGCATTACCAAAACGACGTCTGGAGTTCCACGGATGGTGTCGCCTGGCAGCAAGCGACTGCCAATGCGCCTTGGGGCCAGCGCAATCTGCACGTGACGATGGTGCATGCCGGCAAGATATGGGTGATGGGCGGCCAAACCGTGCCACAGTTCGTGCCCGGGGTTCCCGAGGCGTTCTATAACGACGTGTGGAGCAGCACCGACGGCGTGAACTGGACGCAAGTCACCGCCCACGCTCCCTGGTCACCGCGCGGCATGATCCAGGGTTCCGTGGAATTCAACGGACGAATGTGGCTGCTGGGTGGGGGCACATACGATACACCCGCCAATCCCACACGGCTGTTCTACAACGAAGTCTGGAGTTCCGAGGACGGAGTGCAGTGGCGCAAGGATGCCGTTGCTCCGTGGGCGCCAAGGCAGTATCACAGCGTGGCCGTTTTCGACGACAAGATGTGGGTCCTGGCAGGGTGCAACTTCAGCACGCCCGAACGCAATCGCAACGACGTCTGGTACTCGTCGGACGGTGTGACGTGGACCGAACTGCCGAACACGCCTTGGCCGACCCGCCACGCAGGAACCGTCTTTGTCCACGACGGCCACCTTTGGATGGTGGCCGGAAGTCATCCGGGAAGCACGCCGATCCACGACGTCTGGAGGCTGGACAAGACGCCTGGTACTAATCGGCACTGATCCAAGCTGATCCAGCTTGGCCGAGGATCGGGATTAGCGTGGATTAGCTCCTCGCAATCTTGCGGCCTGACTTGGCTCTCTGAAACGGGGTGGTATAATGACAAAGGGAGGCCAAGAAGCAACGACGGCGGCGTGGCGGCTGTCGCAAGATCGAGGTATTGACGACCAATGCAAACCACAAGACCCTATGTTCGCATGGACGAACACGGCGCGATGCGAGTGGGCCAGACGCGTGTCACGCTCGATTCGATCGTCGCGGCGTTCCGGCAAGGACACTCTGCCGAGACCATTCAGCAGGAATATCCGTCCGTTTCGCTTGAAGAGGTCTACGGCGCGATCACGTACTACCTGGCGAATCAGGAGCAAGTTGACGCGTACCTTGAGTCTCAGAGTGCGGTTTGGAAAGAGAGCCGCGAGAAGGCAGCCAAGGCGGAGAGCCCGGTAGTGCGGCGGCTACGGAATCTGGCTGCGAGAACGAAAGCGGCTGCTCAATGAGTCGACCACGCTTCCTGGCGGACCACGATTTGAACGAACACATCGTCAGTGGGGTTCTGCGTCAGGAGCCTGCGATTGAGTTTTAGCGAGTTCGCAACCTCGGATTGAACGAGGAACCGGACGAACGCATCCTCGAATATGCGGAAGCAAGCGCATTGCTGGTGGAATCCCATGACGTGAACACGATGCCAGCGGCAGCTTATGCGCGATTGTCTGGCGGCAGATCATTCCCCGGTCTGCTGATGATCCAGCAGACATCTCCCATTGCACTCACGATCGAGAGTCTTGTGCTCATTTGGTCCGATAGCGAACTTGAAGAATGAAAGGATCAGGTTGTCTTTCTTCCTCTCTGAGGTTCGGCGCGAGGCTTTTTCGTGCGTCGAAGTCATCCAGCCCAACCGAGGAGAGGTCTCCGGATGAGCATCAATTAACGAAGATCAGCTCATACCAGAGAAAGCACCAAATACGTCCATCGCTACTCGTCAACGGGTGGTTTAATCGCCTCCACAGGGGAGAAAATGAGACTGAGAAACGCCCTCACTCCCTGCCCCTCTCCCGAACCGGGAGAGGGGAGTTGAATTAGAACTCCATAGGGACAACAAGGCCGAAAAGAAAAACGAGCTTCGCGATACCATGCACCGACGTGCCCCCGAGCGGGTGAAGGCTCGTGTCCCTTCGAGGAGTGTTGTGATGGAAAGTCTTCCAGGAGCGATTAGAATAGCGGGTGGATTGGCCCGACCTGCCGGAGATGGCGTGGCGGGCGCTCGACGTTCGACCAAGCCGCCAAAGGAGCAAGCCCATGGACCGTTCCACCCGCCGCGACTTCCTGAAATACGCCGCTGCCGGCGCCGCGATTGGGGCAACCTCTTCGTTCGTCTCGCGTGCCGGGGCCGCCGAACCGGCCGGCATGAAGTTCGCCATCTGCAACGAAACGTTCCAGGACTGGCCTTTCGACAAAGCATTCGCCCTTGCCGCCGAGTGCGGCTACACGGGCCTGGAGATCGCGCCGTTCACGATCGCCAACGACGTTACCGATATCCCGGCCGCGAAACGGACGGAAATCCGACGGCTTGCCGAACGCAACGGACTGTCGGTCCTGGGACTCCACTGGGTCCTGGCCAAGACCGAAGGCTTCCACGTGACAAGCCCCGACCCGGAAGTCCGTCGGAAGACGGTCGGCTATCTCAACGAACTGACTCGTTTCTGCGGCGATCTCGGCGGCAACCTGATCATTTTCGGCTCTCCGAAACAACGCAATCTCTTGCCCGGCGTAAGCCGCGTGGAAGGAATGAAGTACGCGGCGGAGGTATTCCGGGCGGCGATGCCCGAGATGGAAAAGGCTGGGACCACTTTGGCGTTGGAGCCGCTGACGAGCAAGGAAACGAATTTCCTCCTCACGGCGGCCGAGGGGGTCGAACTTGCCAAGATGGTCGACTCGCCTCACTGCAAGTTGCATCTCGACTGCAAGGCCATGTCGTCGGAATCCGAGCCGATTCCGGACCTGATTCGGAAATGGAAGGACTGGATGGTCCATTTCCACGCCAACGATCCCAACCTGAAGGGGCCCGGCTTCGGCGAGCTCGACTTCGTGCCGATCTTCAAAGCTCTCCGCGAGGTCGGCTATCGCGGTTGGGTTTCCGTGGAGGTCTTCGACTACACACCGGGTCCCGAGCGGCTCGCGCGCGAGAGCATCGCGTACATGCGCAAGTGCCTCGCCGCCTCGGCGTGATCGCCGATGGGCGGCGAACGCGATCAAGAAACAGGCATGACTACTGCAAGCGCGCCGGATAGACAACCTGCGCGCGAGATCCCTCGTGGGCCGTCAATGCATCCGGCTCCGCTGCGGCCGGCCGCTCCGACTGGGCAACAAACGGGTTCTGGATGCGAAGCGGCGAACGGGTCACGCGATGTGATGCCGGCTTTGGTTCCGGCTTCGGAGCAACATAAGGATTGGGAACCGTCAGCGGCGCGGGCGGCGCGACCTCCGGGGTGCGCGTGCCCGGCGGGTACGCAAACGGGCTGTAACCGTAGGTCCGCGGCACGGGGTAACTGTAGTACACTGGGGGATAGAGGGCGTGGTACGGAATGTACTCGCGGGAATAGAGGCTCCACGGCCACCAGCCATAGCCATAGCCGTCGCATAGTGCGGGCGAGCAGAAGGAAGCGGCATCGCTGCCAAGTCCGCTCGCCCCGGAAAGAGCCAAAAAGACGACACACAGGCCCAGAATTCTTGCCGCGGAGGACATGCTTCATTCTCCGTTTTGGACAGCTTTCCCATTTCTTTCAGATATCCATCTAAGCTAATCCGAAACGGCGCCTTTACAACCACCAGCCGCCCAATTCCCTCAATTCCCACCTAATGGGCGTGATCGTGTCCGCTGTGCGAATGGCTGTCGTGGGAAGCGGCCGGTTCGTTTTGGCCTTCTGCGGAGGCCGCCTTTTCATGGCTGAACTCGTCGGGATTCTCGGCCGGTTCGACCTTGGGAACCTCAAAAACGATGTGCCCGAGCTCCTCCTCCGAGAGGGTCGGTTCGCATCCGGAGAAAAGTGAGACCGCCATTGCCAAGACCCCCAGTAACAACAAAGCGCGCTGCATCGTTCACTCCGACGTCTCGTTCAAACCAGGTAGAATGAAATGGATTGCCGAAGACCGGCGTGGTTCACTTCTCGATTCTAAGCCGATTTTTCTCTGACCGGAACCCCCGCCCCGTGGAACCCGCCACGCTCACCCGCAAGCTGAAAGCCAAGGCCCAGCAGTTGGGGTTTGAGCTGGCCGGTGCTTGCCCCGCCGTTGCCCCGCCGGGAATGGACCGTTTTCGGCAGTGGCTCGCATCCGGCCATGCCGGGCAGATGCACTACCTGGCCGAACGGACCGGTGCCTACGAACACCCGCGGCACGTCCTGGAGAGCGTTCGCAGCCTGCTGATGCTCGCCGTGAATTACCGCACGCGGGAGGCGTCGAACACGCAGACCGGCCAGGGGAGGGTGTCTCGCTATGCGTGGGGCGCCGACTACCATGAGGTCGTCCGGCGGCGCCTCCACGAGCTGGCCGACTTCCACCGCGAGTTGACGCCGGGGGCACGGGTCCGTGGAGTTATCGACACCGCGCCGCTGCTGGAGCGGGAGTTTGCCCATCTCGCGGGGTTAGGGTGGATCGGCAAGAACACGCTCTTGCTCCATCGGCAGCTCGGCAGTTGGTTTTTCCTGGCCGCCGTGTTGACCACGGAGACGCTGGCCTATGATCCACCCCAGGAAGCCGGCCATTGCGGCACGTGCCGGGCGTGTCTGGATGCCTGTCCGACCGGCGCGCTGATCGAGCCTTACCAGCTCGACGCGCGGCGCTGTATCAGCTATCTGACGATCGAGCTGGGCGAGGCGATTCCCGCGGAATTGCGCCGGCCGATGGGCGACTGGCTGTTCGGATGCGACATCTGCCAGGAGGTCTGTCCCTGGAACCGGCGGTCTCCGGCGAGTCTTGAAGAGGCGTTCCGGCCCGCCGAAGGGATGGACCCGGTGGAGCTGTGTGCACTGTTCTATTTGGACGACGAGTCGTTCCGGCGTCGGTTCCGGGCGACGCCGCTATGGCGGCCGCGGCGGCGCGGCCTGCTTCGCAACGCCGCGATCGTGCTGGGAAACCGGCCGGCGCCGTCGGCAACCGCGGCACTGATCCACGGTTTGAACGACGTCGAGCCCCTGGTGCGAGGCGCATGTGCATGGGCGCTGAAGCGGTATGACTCCCAAGAGGCCCAGGCGGCTCTCGCGGATCGGGCGGTAATCGAGGACGACGCCGACGTGCGACGGGATCTCCTCTGCCCAACGCCGTCAGGATACTTGCCCCCGTAATCGGCCTCCCGTTCTTGGGCCGGCCGAGCTACTCGCTCAGTGTCTGGTAGAGCGGCAGGTGGCGGTAGTAGACCTCGAGCATGAGCAGGTTCAGGGTCGTCACGTAGATGCGGCCGGCGGCCTGCGACCAGCGGTCGGCGACCGGGCCTTGCGGGTCCCAACTTCCAGTTGCCATCCGGAGACCGAGGTGTCGGACTCCAAGCGAGGCTCATAACGCCAGCCTCCCTGGGCCGGGTGCTGGGCGGCAAGGATGAACCGGGCCGCGCGCTGCGCCGGAGCACGGAGCTCGGAGCTCGGGATCCTTGATCATTCCGACGGCCTCGCACAAGGCGATCGTTGCGATGCCGTGGCCGTACACCCGGCCGTACAGGGTTTTGTCGGTCCGATCGGTGAAGAGCCGGCCGTCCGGCTGCTGGTTGGCGACCAGCCAGGGGACGCACTTCTTTGTTTCGTTCGTGTCAACAAACGTGTCAACAAAGAGGTGCGTCCCAATCCTGTTCGGCACGATTATTGCTGGGGGATGGCAATGCACGCAAGCAGCGCGGTGGGCCATGCGAAATCCGAAGAGCCCCCCGGCTGCTTGCGATCCGCAAGGGAATAGAG
>JABWBD010000342.1 GCA_013360685.1 Pirellulales bacterium | reverse complement strand
CGTCGGCGCCGTCGCCATGGCGCGCGCCGCGGCCCCCATGGAGGGCTCCGACTTCGTCCAGGAAGTCACGACGCCGACCGGTTACCGATGGGATCCCGACGGCGTCCTGAGCCGTCAATGGACCCTCGTCAATCCCTCCGTGAATGAACCGCTCGTCGAGTCGGGCGGACAGTACTACCGTCCCCTGGCCGAGACGAAATACCGCATCGTCGCCTACGATTTCGGGATCAAGCGCAACATCCTCCGCAGCCTCCGTCGGCACGGGTTCGAGGTCGAGGTGGTGAACTCGCGCACGCCCGCGAGCGAGGTCCTCGCGGGGAATCCCGACGGCATTTTCCTCTCCAACGGCCCCGGCGACCCGGCCGCGCTCGACTACATCCACGACGAGATCCGCCAGATCGTCGGGAAGAAGCCCGTCTTCGGCATCTGCCTCGGCCATCAGGTGCTCGCCCACGCCTTCGGCGGGAGGACCTTCAAGTTGAAGTTCGGACACCGCGGCGGAAACCATCCCGTGAAGGACCTCCGCACCGGGAAGATCGCGATCACCTCCCAGAACCACGGCTTCGCCGCCGACGCCGACTCCCTGCCCGGCCACGTCGAGGTGACCCACCTCAATCTGAACGACGGCACCGTCGAGGGCATGCGGCACCGCGACCACCCCGTCTTCTCCGTGCAATACCAC
The DNA here is from genome assembly GCA_013360685.1 of Pirellulales bacterium. Taxonomy (GTDB): domain Bacteria; phylum Planctomycetota; class Planctomycetia; order Pirellulales; family Thermoguttaceae; genus JABWBD01. The sequence continues at coordinate 8,286 of JABWBD010000342.1, read as the reverse complement.
CCCGAGGCCGCCCCCGGGCCGAACGACGCCTCCTACTTCTTCGAAGAATTCGCCAATCTGATTGATCAAACGCGCTAATCCGTGGTAAAACCGAAACCCCTATGGCCACCATCACCATCTACGTCCCGGATCAGGAACCCATCGAGCTCGCCCTCGACGGCTACGAACAGGTCTCGATCGGACGCGGCCCCGACAACGACATCGTCCTCGACCACGTCTCCATGTCCGGCTCGCACGCCGTGATCCACAACCAGGGCGGCCTCTTCATCCTCCAGGACCTCGGCTCCACCAACGGCACCTACGTGAACGGCAGCGCCATCTCCGAGGCGCAGCTCGCGAGCGGGTCGCGCGTGCAGTTCGGCGCGGTCGAGGCGGTCTTCCAGGACGAGACCGAGGGTGGGCGCTCCTTCGGCAGCTCCTCCGGCGGCAGCGGGTACTCCGGCGGCCACGTCGCCGACCTCGCCGAGGTCTCGAACCGACCCGCGGGCTTCAAGAACCTTTCCCCCATCGAGAAGGTGGTCAAGAAAGACGCCGTCGGCCGGATCGCCAAGTTGCCGCTGCACCATCACCCGGGCGAGAGCTGGACGTATGGCATCAACACCGACGTTCTCGGGGCCCTGGTGGAAAAGTTGACCGGTCAGTCGCTCGAAGCCGCGATGCGCGAGCGGATTTTTGGCCCGCTGGGCATGACCGGTACCGCGTTCCGGCCCAACGAGGCGCTCAAGGCACGGCTCGCCACGATCTACCGGCGGACACCCGAGGGCGGCCTGAAGCCGGAACTGCCATACGGCATCGATTTCAGCCATCTGGTCGGCACATTCTCCAGCGGTGGCGGCGGACTGGTTTCGACGCTGCACGACTATACGCGCTTTGCGCAGATGCTGCTCAATGGCGGTGAGCTGGACGGGGCTCGGGTGCTGGGGCGCAAGACGGTCGAGTTGATGACGCGCAATCACATCGGCCACCTGAGTCCGCGCCCGACCGGCGCGCCCGCGGGCTTTGGCCTCGGTGTGTCGGTCGCGGCGGACGCGGCCGATGCCTCGCGCGGGCTGTATTCCCCAGGGGCATACGGCTGGGGCGGCGCCGCTTCGACTTATGTGACCATCGATCCACACGAACGGATTGTCATGGTGCTCCTCCAGCAGCACTTCCCCGGCAACGAGGATGCTATTCAGCAGAAGTTCACCAATCTGGCGTATCAAGCGCTGGTGAAGTGAGTCTGCCGGCCCGCCGTGCGGGTGGCGGTTGTTTCGCGGCAAAGTGCCACATGCTTCGTTGCTTCCGATGTAATGAGACAGACCAAGGTGATTCGCCGCCCGGCCCGCCTCCTTACGTCGGCCGCTACGTTGGCTCGTTACCGGGTATCAGCAACGGGATTGAGCGCCGCGGGTATGGCGCCAGACTGGCAGCCTGTCATTCACTCTGAACTTGTCAGTCGGGCCGCCATTTGGGCCGCGCGTCGCCGCATCGCGGGTGGGGTGGTGGTTACACCGCGCCCGAAGTCGATCTCTCTTTCCGAGATCACCGGGGCACTCCTCTTGTGCAAGTTGGACAACCGAAAGCGCACCGGCTCATTCAAGGAGCGCGACGCCCACAATGCGTTCCTGCAGCTGCCGGAGCGGCAGAAGAAGAGGGTTGTGATTGCCACCTCCGCGGGCAATCAGACGCTCGGCCTCGCGTATCACAGCCGGCTGCTCTGTAAACCCCAACCCCGCCCGAGCCTCCTGAAATCGAGTTTCCTAACAGCCGCGCTTACCTGCCAGAGGCTGACGCGGCGGGAAGGCTGACCCGGGCTTCCACCAATGAGGAGTCGCGGGAGAAATTTCGCAGGCCGACTAGGAAGGCGTCGGATCCATTCAACGCGCCGCTGTACAGCAGAAGTCCGGAGCGGGCCTCGGCGAGGTGCTGCTCACCCAGCAGCCGGTAGTCGCTCAGGCGGAAACGGGCGTAGTAGGCGTCGCCGCCGTCATAGGATTTTCCCGGCTGCCGGCGGTCGGAGGAAAAGAAGAAACGCAGCTCGCCGTTCTCGATCCAGGCCGTGGCGGGTTCATTGTCGGATCCGTCCTCAAACACCGTGATCGGCTCCGTCCAGGTCCGGCCCTCGTCGTCCGACCGGACCAAGATGATGCTCGAGGGGCCTTTGTCGTAGGGCTCGTTCTCGCAGAAATAATACAGACGGCCGGCCGCCTCGTCACCAAAGAGGCTGCCGTCCTCCAGGTTGGCGCGCATCGAGAGAACCGCCGGACCCTTTGTCCAGTGGATCAGGTCGGGCGAAGTGTAAAGACGGACGGTGTAAACGCCGCCTTTGAGCGGATACTGGTTGTTCACCATGCCGTCGATCTCGGTCAGCGTGGCGAAATACCGGTCGCCCCGGCGCAACAAGGTGGGATCAATCCGCAGTTTCTCATCGACGCCGGCCAACACCGCCGCGAGCTCTGCCGTGCCGTCGGGACTGATGCGGTACACTCGGGCGCGGCGGTCGGCAAAAGAGGCCACCAGGGCGATGGACTGCGTCCGGTCGGGAGTCGTGGTGACCGCAAGCCAGCTGGCCTTGATGGCCGGCGTGAATCCGGCAAGGGGCTCGTCCGCCAGGAAAGACTTCGAGTGCAGGTCGCCGCCGGCCGTGACAAACACGCGCATGCCGGACGGGGTCGAGAGCAGCTTGCAGTCCCCGAACTTGCCGGCGGTTTCCCGCACGGTCGGCACCGCGATCAGCGGCCCACTGGCGAGCAGGACCAACAGGGATGACAGTCGGAGGCCGGACGTTCTTGTCGAATTCATCGTGGCGAGGAGGGGATGGCCTGCGGGCCTTGCCTCATTTCTGGGCGGAGGGAAAACGAACCGTGAGGAGCAGGTCGATCCACTGGGCCGTGGTCGGCCCGGTGGGGTTGAGGATGACGGACACGATGTTCTCGCCCTGCTTCAGCAGCGTGGGACTCACTTCGAATTCGATCCACTTGTCGAGATCCAGCCACGACGTGAGCTTCTGGTCCAGCTGACCCTCGGGCAATAGAGTGCCGTTGAGCTCGATGCCCACAAAACGGCTGGTGGACTCGTCCGGCAGGTTCTTGAACTGGAGCCGCAAAACAGTTTTCGGGATGATCGGCGCCTGCGTGAAATCGTCGCCGACGTAGAAAGAGACGGTGGTTTTCCGGCCGGCGCGCAGCGGCAGCGGGGCATCGGGATTGAGGAAGGCTACATTCTGAAATTTTGCGTTGGGATACCAGGTGACGGCGGCGTATCCGCGGCCCCTTACGCTGGCAAAGTAGTCCTTATCGAGCGTGGCCAGGAGCTTTGGGTCGCCCAGTTCGCGCCAGAGCGGGTCGTTCGGATCGAAGGCATTGAACATGTAGATGCCGTCGACGCCCGCAGCCCAGAGGTTCATGGCCTGGCCGCGACGGCTCAGCACGGAGTTTCGCATCGCCCGGTTGGCCGGAAGGCGCCGGATGCGGGCGTCATCGATCGAGGAGTAGACCTTCACGCCGTACTTCCGCGCCAGGGCAACGCTGTATTCCCAGGGGTTGAGCTGAAAGTATCCGCCGATCGTCATCATGTCCAGCAAGTCGTTCCTGAGCCAGTGCTCAAGGTCGAGGCCAATGGCCCGGCAGTACTCCACGGAGTCCGGCACGCGCGCCGTGATCAGGATCGGCCGGCCGCGATTGGCCCCGGCGGCGTCAGCGGCCACCCGCACCCGACGCAGCAGGTCGGTCATGCCGGCGCGGTCCGCATTCGTCGCCTGGCGCCCCATTGCATTCGACTTGAAAAGCACCGGGTAGCGGTTGAAGTCCAGTTCGATGCCGTCGACGGCGTAGTTTTGGCAGACTTCCTCGATTATACGGAAGACATAGTCGCGGACGCCGGCCTGCCCGTAGTCCACGCCCGACCAGCCGCCGATTTTAGGGGGATGTTCGGCCGTGCCGAAGAGATACTCGGGGTGCCTTAGCTTGAACCGGTTGGACTTGAACGTGAGCGGGCCCCAAACGTAATTCGTGTTGGAGTCATGGACGTCGTTCATCCGCATGGACCAGAAGACCTCGATGCGGTGCTTCCGGCCGAACTCGATCATGACGTTCAGTGGATCGATCCCCGCGTCAAGCAGGTCGCGGGTCAGATTTGTGGAGAAATAGCCCTCCTTGGTGTCGAACACCTCGGCTACCTTGGTGTTGTGCGTAAACAGACCGACGCCGGAACCCCAAGTGCAGTAGAAGATAGTGCCGACATGCGAACCGGCGAGCTTGGTGGTGCGGTGGCGGAGGAGTTCCTCGGCGGTCGGAACCTTCATCAGGTACACCGGCTCGTTCCCGTCGTTATTGAAAATTAGCGGCCGCGGTCGCTCGGCCACCTGCTGACGCAGGGCCCTCATGGACTCCGCGGCGGCCAGCGGCTGCATCGCCAGCAGGGCGATCCAGCGCCAGCAGGCACCGAGTCCGAACAGTCGGCTCTTGTAGGATCTGCCGGGGCGGGGGGGATGAGGGATCGCGTTGGTCATGGGAGGAGAAGCAGAGTGTGCGCTTTGGCTGGGGGTGATAGGATGAAGACGCGAGTTCGGTCCGGATTACAGGCCGGAAGCGGTCGGTCTGGCTAATTTCGGATCTCGTCCAAGCGGATGCTCAGGATGCCCGCGTGGTATCGCCGGTGAGCGAGCACGCCCTTGGCATGAAAGACGGTCATGACCCGGCCGCCGTCGGATCCGTGGATATCCAAGTCAAGAAAGCCGTAGCAGCGCCAAGCCGTCAGCCATTGGCCACTGCCGAGGTGGACAATCGCCGCCTCCCCATGGATCGCACCCACCAGAAAGGTTTTCCCGGTCCAAGACTGCCCGTCATCCTTGCTTCGGACGAAGTTAATCCGCCCGGTCAGGGGAAGCGCACAAGCCCTAGTTCCCCGGCGGCCGCAACAGTCCTTGTTTGACTCGCAGGTAGACATCGCGGTGGCCAGATCGCCGTTTTGGGTCAGGCAGATGTCGCCGAACGCCACAAGATTTGATAGGCCTTCGTCGCCGGGAGGAACGCTGCCCGTGGGGTCCCAGCTTTGCGCGGCGTCCGCTGAGTGTGCCGCCGTTGCGGGGATGGTTTTGCTTTCCCGATCGAGGTGAGGCTGCAGGCCGGCCCGGAGGCGCGTGAAATTCGGCCAGGCACACACGTTGTCGATGGCGATGAGTCGGCGAAGGGTGCCGTCCATGTTGGCGATGGCATAACCCTGCTTGAGAAGCGCGCTGCGGGCTCCCGACTCGGATTTCGCGAGGCGTGGATAGGGGGCCGGATTGTTGCCGACGGGGATGGATGCGGGCTCGGCGGCCCCGAGCCGGGCGGCAATAGCCGGCAGGAGAAGGAGTGGCAGGATGGGTGTTGATCGGAAGGCGCAGATGGGCGGAAGGACTGGCGGGAGTGAAATCATCGGATTCATGCTGGCCAAGGGACGGGAGCAAAGAAGAGGGGGCGTCGGCTTACAGGTGAAGCTCGGCCAGTACCACGGAGGAGCGATCCTTCTCGGCGACGTAATAGCTGAGGAACACCCGGCCCGGACTCAGTTCAATCGCGGTTGGCCAGCCGAAGGACCATTGCGCCATGTTGCGCAGGTGATCGCCATAAGCCCGATCCTTCACGGCGGCCAGGTCATCCGTGGACTGGGAGTAGACCACCAGCGCATCGGCGCCATCCCAGACCCGACCGCCGTCCCGTCCGAAACGCAGTCGTATCGAGGGATCGCCACTGCGGGCGACATAAATGAGGGCAAGGCGGCCGTCGGCCAATTCGAGGAGCGTCGAGAATTGGCCGGCAATCCCGGTCGACTGGGGGCGGCTCCAGGTGCTCCCGCTGTCCGTGGACCTAGTCAGGTAGATTTCGCTCTTTTCGGGGTGCCGCCGATCGTCGCTCCACATAATGTCGACGACGCTTCCGTCTCTCAGGCGGTGGACATGCTGGTCCCAGAAAAATCGGAGATGACCGGGATCGGCCGCCACGACGAGCGGTTGCTGCCAGCGCTGGCCTTCATCGGAGGAGAAGATCACGGCCGATCGGGACGACCAGGGAGCCGGGTCATTGAAGGCCTTGTAGCATTCGAAGGCAGCCAGCAGCCTGCCGTCAGGCAGACGGAGCACGGGGCCGTTGCCGCAGGGCTGAACCAGCGGAGCGGGATGGACCTCCTGCAGCGGACTCCAACTCGAACCGTTGTCAGCCGAGGTGAGCCAGCCGATGTGGATGGGCAACAAGCCCTCGGTCGCGGGGTTCACGATGGGCGTGGCATCATCCGGATGGTCGATCCATGTCAGCAGCATCCCGATCCGGCCGTCGTCGATTCGACTCAAGGCGGCGGTGCGGAGTTCGCCGGGCTGACCGGCCGGAGTCCGGGATACGGGGAATGGCACGGGATTCCAGGTCGCCCCGGCGTCGGGACTCCGCCAGAGTCTCTGGGTGCCGTCGGCCGACGTCTTGGTACGTCCGGCTCGATAGGCGAGCAGCACCGATCCGTCCGGGCAGTGGAGAAGGCTCGGCAGCGCCAGGTTGTGGGAGGCACCCGGCTGGGCGGAGCCTTCGAAGATGATGCGGCGATGGACGACTTGGGCGGCTGGAGTCATTGCGACCCGCATTCAGGATGCATCCCCTGACAATCCAAGCTCCCCAGAGGTGGACAAAAAGATTGCCCAGCCGTTTCGCGACGGAAAGAGCCGGCCCGGCTTCGGCGGCAGGCTGGGCTTGCGCCCGGGCGACGCCGGCGACAGCCTGCGGCTGCGCAACGGATGAAGAACGTTCGGTTCGATTCTCCCCACCCGCCACTCCTCTCGCGGGCCAACCTTTCCGAGCAGTTCAAGGAGGTGCTGCGGGCGGACATCGCCATCGGCCGCTGGAAGACGGAGCTCCCTTCCGAACGCCATCTCAGCCGTGAATTCCAGCTCAGCCGTCCCACGCTGCGCATTGCCCTGCACGCGCTGCAAAGCGAAGGGATTGTCCAGCTGCAGAAGGGGCGTCCTGCCCGAGTGCTGGCGACGGCGGGAACCGACCGGCGGAAGCTTCGGACCAAGCAGGTGATCATCCTGGTCAACACGCGGATCCAACCGGACCTCACTTCGCTCGCCACCATCTTCGGGCCGTTGCAGGCCCACCTGCACCGTCATGGCTACGGAATCCAGGTAGCGGATCCGGCGCCCCAGGGCCTGCGCCACTTGAACACCTCGATGACGCGGATCGATGCGGAACACCGGCCGGCCCACTACCTGCTTTTTTCGGTCCCGGCGGAGGTGCAGCGCTGGGTTGCGGACAACGGAGTCCCCAGCTTGGTGGTCGGATCGCGGGCGGCGGACGTGGATCTTCCCGCGATCGAGGTGGATCAGGAGGCTATCATGCGGCATGCGGTCGAGCATCTGGTCCGGCGCGGGCACCGACGGATCTGTCTAATTACGCTGCCCCCTTTCGCCGTCGGGGTCGCCGCCGGCATCCAGGCGTTTCAGCAGGCGTGCGCCAAGCTGGAGGGTAAGGGGGTTAAGGGCCGAGCGATGGCTTCGGCTGCCCGGCCGGCGGTGTTGGAATCGGCGCTGCGCCGCTTTCTGACCTCAACGCACAAGCCGACCGCGATCATTGTCACCGACCTGGAGGTTGCGATCGGTCTCTATTCTACCCTCGCGGAAATGAGACTGCGCATCCCGGGGGATGTTTCGGTGGTCTCCACCGGCTATTGGCCGCTCCTTGATTTCCTGTGTCCCATGCCGACGTGCTACTATTATCCGTGGGAAAGTATCGCCAACCGGATCGTGCGCATCCTCAACCGCCATTGGCGGCTCAATCAGTGGTCGCATGAATTCCTGAAGCTGCTGCCCGACTTGCGATCAGGCGGCAGTGTGCGCTCGGTTTCTTGAGCGGCCGGAACAGATTTCATTCAACCCGGTCGCCGACCAAGCGCGAGACGGCCAGCCCGGTCGCGACCGTGGCCAGGATAGCCCCGGGGGCGATCAGGTAGAACGAAAAGGGCGGAATCCCCAGCGGATGGTGGCCAAAGGCGAGGAAGAAACCCACGGCCAAGCCGGCGACGAAGGCGATCCCGGCGCTCCGGCCCGAGGAGCGCCGGTCAAAAAAGGCCAGGGCGAACATTCCGGCCAGCGGTCCCGTGAAAGGATCCAGCGCGCGCGTGGCCATCTCGAAGAAATTGCCGCCCCCCCAGGGCAGCAGGAAGGAAATCGCCACCGTGAGCAGGCCTATGGCCACGGCGATGAGGCGCACGCGCCGCCGCTTTCCGTCGGCGGCCGGGTTGAGATAGCGGCGCAGGAAGTCGACCGTCAGCACCGTGGTGATG
>JABWBD010000341.1 GCA_013360685.1 Pirellulales bacterium | reverse complement strand
GGGCGTGTAGTGCGGCCGCTGGTGCGGGGCGAGCCGCGCCATGCGGGCGTCCTTGATTCGCATCCGCTCGGCCACCAGCGCCGCGTGCTGCTGACTGCGGTCGGTGGCGGCCGTCAGGCGTATCCGCGCGTTGGTGCTATTGGCCGCCCAGCCGCGCGTGCACGCGCAGGCAAGCTGGGCAAGGGATATGACATGCAGCATGGCCGCTCGGACGTGGTCGTTCCAGTGCTTGGGCAAGGGGATCGTGGGCTGAGAGGTTTGGGCGGACATTGCGGCCTCCAAGACGTTCTCCTGCGGCAGTCGTTCGGAAGTCATCACAGATTTCAGGCGTTGGATAAGTGTTGCCGTTTGAGCGTGGACGTGTCGGCGGCAGAGACGTTTACGATCACGGTCAATCCGGTGAACGATGTGCCGGCGTTTGTCAAGGGGCCGGACTCAACGGCGATCGGAGACGCGGGGCAGCAGTACAACTTGATCGATATCGAGACCGGAGCGCCCCGCGCATTGGCTCCGCCGAAACCGAGTGGGCCAAATGGCTGCACGATGGGCTGGAGCAGCATGGTCGCGGTCGCCGAGGTTCTGGCCACGACGCCATGTTCCCGAGCCGCAGCCGGTGATTGCAGAGGCCAAACGGATCCTGACGGCTCTGGATAGCTCGAGCAAAACCTCCTCGCGCCAAACGGCCACACCGGATCGGCGTTCGCTGGCGATCTCGGCCTTCTGCGTGTAGTAGACTTCCCACGGATGAATGAAGGCATTCACCCGCGGGCTCCGCCTAGGGGTGATCCCTCCTATTTGGTGGGTTCCCAATTGGTATCGAAGCGGTCCATGTTCTGTCTCGGTCGAATGGATCCCATGCGCATACGATTCGCTTTCATCGTATTGATCCACCTGGGCCTCTCCTCGTCACGCGCCGATTCCGCGGGTGATTGGATGGTCCAACTGAAGCTTGACGGGCAGCCGATCGAAGGTATGCCTCTGGCGTGGAGCCACCAGCAGGTACATCTGTTGGCCCGCGACGGGCGGCTCTGGACGTTTGCACCCGATGCCGCCAAGGAATTCCGGAAGTCCGCCGACCGCTTCCGCAGCTATCCGGCGTCGGAATTTCGTGCTGTGCTGCTGCGGGAACTGGGACAAGGCTATGAGGTAAGTGGAACTGGCCACTATCTCGTGGCCCACCCAGCGGGCCAGCGAGACCTCTGGGCACAGCGGTTTGAGGATTTGTATCGCTCGTTCGTGCACTACTTCTCAGTCCGGGGCTTCAAGCTGAACGAACCCCGGTTTCCGCTCGTTGGGGTCGTCTGTCGCGACCAACAAGAGTTCCTGCATTATTCGGCCGCGCAAGGCGCCCAAGTGGGCGCCAGTATCTTGGGGTGGTACTCGTCCGAATCCAACCGTTTGCTTCTGTATAACGTGAACAGTGGGTTCAAAGAGGGGGATTATTGGGGGGAGACGCTTGCGACGCTGATCCACGAAGCGACACACCAAACGGCTTTCAACTCGGGCCTCCACAGCCGCTACACGCCTCCACCAGTTTGGGTGATTGAGGGCATTGCCACGCTCTTCGAGGCGCCGGGCGTCAGCAACTCGCGATTTCACACGAACCAGATCGACCGAATCAACCGCGGCCGGTTGCGCCATTTCCAGCAGCTTGCGCCCAAGCACCGGCCCGAGTTGATTCGCGACCTGGTGGTCTCCGATCGCCTGTTTCGCCTCAGCCCAACCTTGGCCTACGCCGAGGCATGGGCCTTGACTTTCTACCTCGTGGAGACCGAGCCGCGCAAGTACGCAAACTACCTCGCCCGCACCGCCAGCCACGCTCCCTTCCAAGAGGTTGCCGCCGAGGAACGATTGGCGGACTTCGCCGCAGTGTTTGGCGACGACTGGCCGATGCTGGAGGCGAAGTTTCTCCGTTTCATGGGCGGGTTGAAGTAGGCCTTTCCCGGCGCGGTTCACGAAGAGGTGCCGGCAGCTCGCCACCGGGCCTTTTTTCCGGGTGGTTATCGCTGCATGGCTCGGACCAAGTCCCCATTCTTGAAGCGCGCCCGTTTCCCATCGGGATCGTCTCCGCGATCGCCTAACCTGGATAGGCTTGGATCTGGCGGCGTCTGGGAATCTGGGACGACTCTACCGGTGTGAAGCGGAATTGTTGAGTATGTCGATGGGCGCGGCCGATTCTGATTCCTGAGAGGGGGGTGACATTGCGCTGCTCGGCGATTTGCCGCCTGGCAAAGCGAACCAGGCCGATTTCCGCCGCTTTCCAAGCTGGGCCGAGAGTTGCCCCGAGGTACAGCACAAGGTTTCTTTTGGTAAGGGATTGACAGGATGAAGACGGAACTGAAATGGCTGAAGGTGGTGGCGACGCTGCTGGTCGCGGTCTCCGCCACAGCGGTTCGAGCCGGCAACTATGCCGGCGACGCGGTGGTGACGGACGACGCGCGTCTGAAGCAACTCGAGGCCGAAGTGGCCGCGCTGCGCGAGAACGTCGATTGCGGAGGATCATGCCTGAGCGACTGCTTCAGCAGCCAATCCTGCGGATTGTACGGCGGGTTCGGAGTGGTGCTTGCCTCGCCGTTCTTCCACAACCCGACCCAGAACGGCATCGAGGTCTACACCTTCGATGGGGAAAATGACGTGTGGACGGGATGGATCGACCCGCTCCACTACGACCATGAGTTCACGCCGAAATTCTGGCTAGGGTACGTCGGCGCCAGCGGATTCGGGGTGCGGGCCCGCACATGGCTGTTCGACCACGAGGGCGACACCACCGAGATCACACCGGGCATCGACGCCGGGGCGGCGGCCTTCGTCGGTGCTACCGACTTTTATGGCAGCATTTGGGCGGACGGCGACGAGGGCGAATCGCTCCTCGTGGCCCACTCGCTGAGGACCTATTACATCGATTTGGAAATTACGCAGCAGATGCACTTCCTGCCGGCTTCGATCCAGTTCGGCGGCGGTCTACGGGTTGCGGGCATCGAGACCACGTACCATGCCGCCGTACACGACGCGCAGGGTTTCTTGACCCAGCGATTGGACGCGGAGCGAGAATTCGAAGGGGCCGGCCCCACGGTGTCGTTGGAGATGCGCCGTGAAATCGGCTGCTCCGGTTTCGCGGTCTTGGCCAATCTCCGCGGTTCAGTGCTCTTCGGAGAGGTTGGCGGATACCTCCGCGAAGACGAGTATACCTGGAACGATTTCGAGTTCGCATCGATGAACGACACGGCTTCGACGCTCGGCATCGGAGAACTGGAACTCGGCTTTGAGCACACGACCCAACTCGCCAGTGGGGGCCGCTTGTTCTTCCGCGGCACCTACGAAGGCCAACTGTGGCTCGACGCCGGCACTCCCAACAGCGCGGACGGCGACCTCGGATTCGAGGGATTCGGCCTGTCTGTTGGCCTGGACCGCTAAGCCCGGCCGCCATCGGCTGAGCAGCGACAGGCCGGCACACCTGCGTCGGACTGTTGCATAAGAACGGAACGAAGGCCCGCCGGATCCGATTCCGGCGGGCCTTTCTATTGGGCATGGGACTCCGGCCGGACAGCCTCCTGCGCGGTCACGAGCGCTCGCCACTCGACGAGGAAGCGAAGCCCTTCGTAATTGGCATCCCAGAGCGAGGCGACGGCGCGGACCAGTTTGTCTTCAGTTGATTTCCATGATTTCCGGCAGCCAGCCTGTGGGGATTGCTGCGTTCATGATGACAAGCTCTTGAACCAGTACCGTGAGTCATCCTCGCTGCGAGCGGCCCTGTTGGCGCCCTCAAGTCGCATGACGGCGCACCGACCGCCTGAGCCGGCCAGTCGGGCCGCCGGTTGGCAGTTTTTTCCGCTGACCGCATCAGAAGCCTGCCTTACAGACGCCCGGGAGGCGGCAGATCTCTCATGCGTGTCCTGGCAATTGTGGGCCGAGTTCCCTCCGTTCTCCCGATCGCGCGCCGAAATTCTGGGCCCCCTGTTGACACGCCTGCTCGTTGTGGTAAACTACTTTGTGATGCAAAGCTTTCGATTGGGAGGTGCCCCGTGGACGCTGACGAAGCCCGCGACCGGATGCAGGAGATCCAGCGGATCATGGAACGGGCAACGCTCTTCACGCTGCTGCCCGGCACGGCGGCGGTGGCGGGGGGGCTGTTGGTCCTGGCCGGCTGTGCCGCAAGCTACGCCATGTTTCGCTCCCTCGACTTCGCCGACATGCTGGGCATAAGCTTGGGCGCCCAGGCCGCCTTTTGCGTGATGTGGTTTGCCATCGGCGTCCTCGGCGTGCTGCTGGAGGCGGTCCTGACCACGCGCGCGGCCAAGAGGCTCGGGCTCGTGGCTCCGGATCGGCCGGCGCGGCTCGCCGCTTTGTCGTTGACGCCGAGTGTGGCCGTGGCCATGGTGTTGACGGTCAAGTTCCTGATCCCGCTGGAACCGCGGCCGGAAGAGGTCCAATACATCGTGCCTGTCTGGATGATGCTCTACGGCACCGGCGTCTACACGGCCGGCCTCTTCTCCATCCGGGCGCCACGCGTTCTCGGTGTTGCCTTCATCCTCATGGGCATCGTCGCCCTGTTGTTTTTCCCGGGCTACGGGGTCGTCTCGGCTGCCCTGAGTTTCGGGCTTCTCCATGTCGTTTTTGGACTGTACGTCGTCCACAAGCAGCGGCAGATCGCGGCGCCATGAGCGAGCCCATCAAGCCCGACGACATCGACGCGGTCATCCATGAGCGGGTGCGCCTGGCCATCGTGGCGGCCCTGGCCGTCTCGCCCCAGCTCAGCTTCAACGAACTCAAGGAAATGCTGGGGCTTACCGACGGCAATCTCAGCGCGCACTCGCGAACGCTCGACGAGGCGGGCTACATCGTCGTCGAAAAGGCATTCCAGGGACGCCGCCCTCACACCACCATGCGGCTGACACTCAAAGGCCGAAAAGCCTTCCAGCGCTATTTGGAAACGCTTCGCCAGATCGTCGATCGAGGAGACCAGGCCATGAACGACTCGTCATGAACACGGCCGCTGCACTCTTTTTTTTTGGACGTCTACTTTGTATCACAAAGCACTTTGCAGGAGCAATGCCATGCGACGCCGACTCCTTCTCATCCTGCCCGCCCTCCAGCAACTCGACGACTACCGGTTCCGGCTCATCAAGTACTCGCGTTTCCCTCCGCTCAGCCTGCTGACGATCGCCGGCCTCACGTCGCCCGATCAATGGGACATCGTGGTCCGCGACGAACATATCGAGTCGTCCGAGGTGGAAGGCGACGTGGACCTGGTGGGCATCCAGACGTACATCTCCTCGTCGGGCCGAGCGTACGAGCTGGCCGACCGTTGGCGCGAGCGCGGGGCGAAGGTGGTGCTCGGCGGGCTGCATCCGACGAGCCTTCCCCACGAGGCGGCGCAGCACGCCGACGCCGTCTGCCTCGGCCCCGCCGAAACGGCCTGGGGACGGATCCTCGACGATTTCGAGCACGGCTGCCTCCGCAAGTTCTACCGGGGGCGGTGCGAAGGCTCTGCGGCCCTGGCGCCGATTCCGCGCCGCGACCTGATGAATCCCCGCGGCTACTTGATCCGCCACACGATGGTCACCTCGCGCGGCTGCCCGCACGCCTGCGACTTCTGCTACAAGAGCAGTTTCTGGGGACGGCACTACTATGAGCCCCGCCCGATCGCCGAAGTGGAGCGGGAGCTTGCCACGGTCGACGACCATCTCGTCTTCTTCCTCGACGACAACCTGCTGGCCAACCGGCGCCATGCCCGGGCCCTGTTCCGCGTGCTCCGCGGCAGCGGAATCGTATGGCAGGCGGCGGGGTCGCTGGACGTCGCGCGCGATCCGCGCTACCTCGAGGAGGCGTACGAGGCGGGCTGCCGCAGCCTTTTCGTCGGCTTCGAGTCGCTCTCGCCGGAGGCGATGCGCGGCAACAACAAGCTGGTCAACGCGGCGGCCGACTACGCCGCCGCCTGCCGCCGCTTCCACGACGCCGGCATCATGATCAACGGCAGTTTCGTCTTCGGGTTCGACAGCGACGGGCCCGACGTGTTCGACCGCACGGTCCAGTTCGCCGTCGACAACAAGATCCTCACCGCCACATTCCACGTGCTCACGCCGCTCCCCGGCACGCGGGCCTTTGCTCGGCTGGAAGAGGAGGGGCGCATCCTTCACCGCGACTGGGCGTATTACGACACCGACCACGCCGTCTTTCGTCCGCGAGGGATGACTCCCGAACAGCTCGAGGCGGGCCACAAACGGGCCGGCCGCGAGTTTGTCACGTACCGCTCGATCTTCCGCCGCTCGTTGGGCCTGCCCGGCGGGCTGAAACGGATTGCGTACAATGTGGCGTGGGTAAAGATCGATCCCCTCTGGGTCGCCGTCATCCGCGCCGGCCTGATGCCGTTTGCGACCCGCATTTTCGAGCGGGTGCTCCGTCTCGATACCAATGCTCGCAATCAGGCATGCACCTCCGTGCCTGCTCCCGCCGGTCTCTGCCTGCCGGAAGCCGAGCACGCCGCCGATTCGCCGGTCCACCACCTGGCCGGCATTTCATCGACCCATCCTTGACACTGCCCGGAGCGGGAAAGAAACTGACCTCGTCCGGCGGCTGTTTTGGGACTCGGGCGGTCACGGCGACCGGCAGACCCGACGGGCGCTCAGCGGTGACTTGCATTCGGAGCGATTACCATGTGGAATCCAAGTGTTGTTTGGCGGTTTCTCGTTGCAGGTTTTCTCGTCGCATGCAGCAATGGGACAAGTGCCGCGGCCGATCGGCTCTCGCAGCAGTTCCGCGGCGAGATTCGCGACATCGCCGTGATCGAGCCCGCGGCCACTCCGCAGCCCGACGATTTCGATTTGTCGGCCATGGCCAAGTCCGCGCTGAATTACCTTCGCGGCAACCCCGACCCGAAGCGGAATTACGAGTGCAAGTGGTCGCTCGGCCCGCTGGGGATCCCGTTGCACGTGCCCGTGATCGCCTCGAACCAATGGGGTTTCGATCCGATCTCCCTGGGAGATACCGACAGCCGCATGCAGACCCAATACGTCAACATGCGCCGCATGGCCGGCGAGCCGGAGGTGTGTCCGGTCGAATTAGGCGTGAAGCAGCGGGTGTACGGATACCAGCACGACGACGGCCTCTCGTGGATCAACCCGGTGGCCTACGTCGGCGTTCCCGTCGACGGCGAGTGGGCCGGTTCCTGGACCACCGCCAAGCTGTTGATGAGCCTTGCGGAAGAATTCCAGCGGACCGGCGACGCCCGAACCAAGGACCGCGCACGCAAGACGTTCCTGGCGCTGAAAGGAATCGCGCTTTGGGACGGTCCGCGGGCCTATTACCCCGGCATCGCTCCGCTGAAGGATGGCCAGTGGCTTCGCGAAGGCTGGTGCGCCGAACACGCCCGGAATTACCCCTTCATCGTCGAGCCGTGCGTGCGTTACTGGGAGTGCACCGGCGACCCGGAGTCGCTGGAGTTTGCCAAGGCGGTGACCGAAGGGTTCCTGGCCGGCAGCCAGAAAGACCAGGCCGAGATGCGGATCGACCCGCAAACCGGGGCGTTTCAGAAACACGTGCACCTGCACACGCATGCCGTCTGGGGCGTTGCGCACCTGGGCGCCGTGGTCAAGGAACCCCGCTATATCGACTTCGCGCGGAAGACGTACGAATTCGTGCTGGCCAACGGCACCGATTTCGGCTGGTACCCGGAATTCATCCCGCAGCCGGAATACCGCACGGAGATCTGCGCGGTGGGCGACATGGCAAGCCTCGCCGCCTGGCTCGCGCGCAGCGGTCTGCCGCACTACTGGGACCATCTGGAACGGACCGTTCGCAACGAGTTGCGCCGCTCGCAGTTCTTTCTGACTCCTCAGTTCGTCGGTCTTTTCCGCGAGATCCACAAGGACAAATCCGAATCCGCGGTGAGCGAGGCCCTCGAACCGTTGCGGCGCATCGAGGGCGGATTCGTGGCCCAGGCGACGTTCGACGATTGGGTCGGCTATCCCAACAACCCGCGGCTGGGCACGGCCGGCCTCAGCGCCAACGGCATCCAGATGATGGGCTGCTGCCCGCCGGAAGGGATGCGCGCGTTGTGGGAAGCCTATCGCGCGGTGGTCGAAGAACGCGACGGCAGCGTGCTCGTCAACATGGCCATCAGCCGCGACCATCCGGCGGCGAAGGTCACGGCCTACCGGCCCCAAGACGGCCGCTTCGACGTGGCCGCTCGCAAGCCGGGGACCTTCCTGCTGCGTGTGCCGGCGTGGGCCGACCGCCCGCAGGTCCAGCTTCTCCGCGGCGGAAAACCGGGGCAGCTTACCTGGGGCGGGGATGCCGATGCGTACCTTGTCTGCGCCGAGGTTGCCGCCGGCGAGGTCCTCACGGTCTCGTGGCCCGTGCCTCGTTTCACGCAAGTCTTCATCCCGCTCAGCGTTCCGGCCCGCAATCAACCGGTGACGGTCCGCTGGGTCGGCAATGAAGTCCGCTCCGTGGAACCGCGCGGCCAGTACCTGCCCATGTTTACGGGGCCATAACGGAATAGATTCCGTTTTACGGGGAGCGTTGCAGCGATTGCCCGATGTGGAGGATCTCTTCGGCGTCGAGCACCTGGTCGTTCGACTCGAACAGCCGCCGGATGGCGGCCTTGTGGATTTTCATCTTCACGCCGCCGACACCGATGGCGCCATAGCAGGAAACGCCGTGGCGCCCGGTCGCCCGGTCGGTCGGTTCGATGCCGGACAGACCGGCCGGGGGAACGGCATTCAGATCGATGGCCACCTTGAGCCCCGGGCAACTCTCCCAGACTTTCGCGGTCATCAATTCCACGCCGGCAGCGCCAGCGGCGACGATCACGTCGACCCCGTCGGTCGCCTGCTGCAGTTCTTCGGCCGAATCGCTCGCATGTGCGGAGAGCCGTGCCGAGGGAAGCCTAGCAGCCACCGACTGGCACACCTCGGCGGCACGTTGCCGGCTACGTGAAGCCGCGCGCACTTCCGCGCCCCGCCCGGCGAGAAGTTGCACCACGCGGCGCCCGACCGGACCGGTGGAGGCGAGGACCAAGGCTCGCGCGGCGCCGAGATCCAGGTGGGCGGCGGCGGC
>JABWBD010000340.1 GCA_013360685.1 Pirellulales bacterium | reverse complement strand
GTGCAGATCGCCGTGGACGCCGGAGTGTCGCCGCCGCTGGTATGGGTCGCCAACGGCTCCGGTTCGGGACGATTGCTGCAACTGGCGGGCAGCGATCTGTCGCTGAAAGCGGACTGGGGGGACAACGGCGAGACGCTGTCCTTTCCTCGTCAAAGCGGCAATCAGCCGATTCTGAATATCGATCCGCAGACCGGCGACCTGTACGTCGAGGATGACTCCAACTACCGCCTCAAACAGTACGGAACGGTGTACCGGATCGACCAGGCGGGAAACGTGCTCAAGAAGTGGCCGCCCGTGTTCTTCAACAACCTTGGCTTGAAGGCCACTTCGCCCTGGTGGCCGCCGGATCATGAGCGTCATTTCCGCTACCCGGAGGAACCGCTGTTTATCGACTCCATTTTCGGCAAAGACGGCCGGGTGTACCGGTGGAAGCTGGGAAAGGCGGGGATCGAGATCCTGCGTTTCGACCGCGCGGGCCAGCCACTTCCGTTCGCTGCCACCGGGACAAATGCCTTGTTCGTCGATCATCCGATGCAGGTCAACTTCTGGCACGATGTCTATCACGGCTTGGAGGTGGACCGGCACGGCAGGATCTACTATGTCGCCAAGGCGGAGGTCGATGCCCGGGCTCGCCCGGTGAGTGCCTACAACGCCGTGCGCCGCCAGGTGAACGTCTACGATGCCGACGGGAAGTTGCAGACGAAGGGCCTGCTGAACCTGGATGCGGTGCGCGGCCTCCAGGTTGACGACGCGGGGAACTTGTACGTCTTGCACCGTCCTGCCGACCGGCCCTGGGACTTCTACCTGGTGCTGTCGAAGTTCCCGCCGGCCGGAGGCGCACCGGTGTGGTCCCGCCGCTGGGACGGCTATGTCGGACAGGCCCAAGCGATCTTCGCGCCCTGCCACTGCATTACGTCGCGGCAGCACCAGACGCTGGACGGACGAGGCTACCTCTATGCCGCCGGCCTGCACAGCGTACAGGTGATTGACTGTGCGACAGGGAAGTTGGTCGGGGAATTCGGCAGCTACGGGAACCTGGATTGCCAAGGCCAGGGCAGCCGATTCCCACACCCCGAGCTGCCGTTCGGAACGATCTCCGCCCTGTCCGTCTGGAAGGACCGGCTCTTTGTCGTCGACGTGCTCAATCGGCGGATCGTCAAGTGCCGCATCGCCTACGGGCGAGCAGAGTAAGGGCGTTTCGCTTATTTTGCCAGATTCAAGTCGTACGCGCCCGGGGCGGCTCCCTCCTTGACTTCGATGCTGAGATCCGTCGTGGTCGGACTGGTGTACTTCTGGTTGAACGGAGGTGGACCGGCCTGAGGCATCTCGCCACCCGTCGGCGCCGCAGTGGGCGGCGTCACCGCGACCTTGTACCAACCGGCCGGCGCACCCTTCGTGTTGCCGGTTGTTAATTCGTACTTTCCCTCGGAGTCGGTTGTTCCGGATGGAATATGCGGAGTGTTATTGCCCTTGGAAGCGTCGGCCCGAAACGAGACACCGGCGCCCGCAAGGGGGCCATCGGCGAGCGACACTTTCCCGGAAACGGGCAACAATTCGAGATTCTCGCCGCCCCCGCAGCCGACAAGGAACAGGCCGAGAAACATCCCAAGGAACGTCGCCTGCCCCAACAGGCACGAGCAATTGCGAACCATCGCGGTTGGTCTCCCATGAGGAAGGAACATCAGACACCTTGTCCAAGAAATCGCGGAGCCCGCGATCCATACGACCCCTTCGCGCCCTGTCCCATACGGAACTTGCCACTTCAGCCGCCATGCGCCGGACCGGACTTACGGAACTTCAACGGACTCCCCCCGATCGATCGTGGCAAGAGCGCGATACGTCGTCAGGGCGATCGTCTCCGAAATGAAGCGGACCGAGCCATCCGCCAGCCCAAACTGGGCACCGCCCGGGTGCAGGCTGTTAAAGCCGCAGCGCTGATCCCAAGCAATGGCCGTGGTGGAACGATGATCCGTCCAATTGATGGGGACGGCGGCGCTGCCAAGCACCCCGGCCGTATGCGCCCAGGCGTACGTCCCCGGAGGCGAAGTATTCGTGGCGTAATTCAGATTGAAAGCCTTTTCGCCGATGGCCAGCGTGTTACTGAGCCCGTCGAGGACACTGGCTGCCTTTCGGGGTACTCGGATGCTGTAGCAGTAGTACATGCCGTTGTTGAGCATGAACGAATCGGCGGTGGGCCATGAGAGCCAGCCCTGGCCGGTCCCGGGCACGGTGTTATTCGCGTAGACGCCCCAATCCCAATCGTCGCCGATGACTCCGCGATAATCGGTTCTCGCAACGAGAGTGCCGCCCGTCACGTAGGTATTGGTCTCCGGAATCTGCGCGGGTACAGGATCGCTTGGGCACAGAAACGCGGGCACGACGGTGGCCATCTGCCCGCTCGCCGCCATGCTCAGGAAACTGTGGTTACAGGCCTCATAGAGCGACATTTGTTCGAGGTACGGCAAGGTTCGCAGGAGAAAACTCCAGCAGCGCGACGTTTGGGTGTACCCGCCAACCCCGTGCGGGTCGCCGTACCCGCCATACACATTGACCGGAAATACATTGTAGCTGTCGTGGTAATTGTGCGTCGCCAATGCCAACTGCTTGAGGTTGTTGCTGCATTGGCTGCGCCGCGCTGCCTCGCGGGCTGCCTGCACGGCGGGCAAGAGCAAGGCGATCAGGATCCCGATGATGGCGATTACCACCAACAACTCCACGAGGGTAAACCCCTGCCGCAAGCGAGATGTCCATGTCATCGTACAATCCCCAAATAAATACGATTCGATTTCAGGAAGACGACTCAAGGGAAAACACCATTCTGAGCTCCCTCTGTTGAGAGCCGTCCGTTCACGGCCATTGGGCAATTCCGCAACTCCCCGCGGTGAGCGGCCGTGGCGGGACACCTCTGAGATTGACTGGAATCATCGAGGTTGTCAAGCAACTTGGTCCTCATCTGCCCCGAACTGACTGACAGGAAATTTTCTTGGTTTCTCACACACGCCGGTCCAAGGCGGAAGGATTGCGAGGGATGACGGGACAGAGAATTGGGCGGTCGGTTCGGCCAATCGCGACAGCGCCTGCCGCTTTGGTATCCTTCCAACTCGCGACGGATCCGGTGGGCCGTGGACCTGTCCCGTGCGGCGACCAGGGACAGGGCGCGGGTTGCGGTTGCGATGGCCTCGGGGAACTTGCCCACTTCGGCATAGGCGGCTGCCAGGGTGCTCAACAAGATCGGATCGCGATAGCCGGTGGCCTTGCAGGCCGATTCGATCAGCCGCACCGCCCGAGGCCCGTCGCGAACACTGTCGTTCGGACATGCGGCCAAGAGCCGGGCCAGGCAGTTGATCGCCGTGAGATTGTCCGGGTCGGCAGCAATCGTCTCCTGAAACTGGGCAAGGGCCCCGTCGAACTGCCCCTGCGCTGCCAACACATTGCCCAACATGAGACGAGCGTCCACGAATTGGGGATCGATCTGGAGGACTCTCCTGAGATGCTGGACGGCCTCCTCCAGCATCCCTCGGGCGAGCAGCACGGTCGCCAGGCGGAAGTGGCCAAGCGGGTCTTCGCTCTGCAACTCCAAGGCTTTCCGGAAATGCGTCGTTGCCTCCTCGAGCATCCCTTTTTGTTGAAGGGCCCTTCCCAGATTCGCATGAGCCGCCGAATCGTCGGGCTTGAGCTTCAAAGACGTCTCGAAATGCGCGATCGCTTCGTCAAGCTTTCCTTGTTTCCCCAGGACGACCCCCAAGCTGCAATGGGCCTTGGCGTGTTGGGGGTCCATTTCCAGGACCCTGTTGAGGCGAACCGCCGCCTCGTCCAGCATTCCTTGGTCGATCCGGAGGATTGCCGCGTTGACGCGGCCCTCCAGAAAGTCCGGTTTGATTCGCACCGCCATGTCGAACTCGGCCACCGCCTCGTCCAGCATTCCTTTCTTGGCCATTGCCTCGCCGCGCAAGACATATTTGCGATAGTCCACCGCCGGCATGGTGATGCTAAGCAGCTCCTCGTAGGGCAGGTTGACAAACTCGGGGATATTCACGGCCCGGTTGGCCGCAGTCGAGTTCGGTATCAGAACCGCCGGGCTGTCGTTGCCGTTCTCATCGATGTGCGTCAGAAACATCTGGGTGTAGGGCGTGTTCACCTTGGAAGAGAAGACCATCCAGCGGCTATTCGGGGAAAAACTGTGCCAGGAGTTCATTCGCGACGTGTTGCAGCGCATCAGCCGGGCTTCACCGCCGGCGGCGGGAACGATCCACAGTTTGCTGTCCGGGCGCATGAGCTGCCCGTTGCGACACTGGACGAAGACGATCCACTTGCCATCGGGGGATATCTTGGGAAAACTGTTGCTCATGCCGTTGTTCGAGGCTCCGACGATCGGCTCCGGCCGGCCGCCCCGGCCGCCGTCGAAGGGGATCCGGCAGAGGTCATACTGGATCGGCGTCTCGGTGGGATCGTTGGCGTACTGGGCGAGTTTTCCGTTCTCCGGGTAGGCGTCCTTGGCCTCGGCGCGAGCGAAGACGAGGTACCGGCCGTCGGGACTCCAGACCGCGTCGCAATGGACGAACTTCGGGTCATCGGCGCCCGGAAGGGACTTGATCTCGCCGGTTTCCCGGGAGTAATACGCCAGGATGCCGCGCGTCGGATAGAAGACCTGCAGAAACCGGAAATCCAGGAAGTTGGTCACATACACTTCCTCGTTCACGGTTGTCACGGCATAGCGCCCGTCGGGCGACACTTGCGAGAGGAACCCGATGGTGTTGTGGTCCTTGAGTTTGCCGGGGAAAGCATCCCAACGGATCACGTCCTCCTTTTCGATCACCATATGCCGGGCGGTGGGGGCAATGATGTAGGCGCTTTTCCCGGACTGCGGCCCGTCGAGGTCCATCCCCAGCGTCTTGCCGTCGGCGGAGAAGGAGTGGCAGTTCGTGCAGCGGGGCACGCCGGTCAGGAGAAGCCGGCTTTCGGGCAGGGAGATGTCGCGAAGCCGCCAGGCGATCCGCGTCACGACGTCGTCGCCCAGCGGCTTGATCACGCCTTTCTCCGTCATCGTCGGCGCCAGCGGCACATCGCGGTAGAAAATCGGCGCGCCCACCGGGTCCGGGGAAGTGGTGATCGTGATCCGGCCGCGGGAAAGCACTTCCGCCGGTTTCGCACTGCGAAAACCGACGATCGTCACAGCAGCCGCACGCCCCGCCGAGCGTCGTTGGATGCTTGCCCACGCGTCCGCGCAAGGAGTCCAACTCTTGGCCGATGCCTGGTAAGCCGTGGGCTTGTAGACCTCATTGGTCGGCGCGATGCACTCGCGGTCGATCCGGGCGGCAGGAGGCGGCCACCCCGCCGAAAGCACGTAGATGTGGTCCGGCCCGCTGCCGAAGGCGAGATCGATCAGCCAGGTATCGGCCTCGTCGGTCGGTTCGTGCCAAAGGAACGTGGGCGGGACGATCTCCGGGGGAAAAACCGTCGCGTCATGCGGATAGTCGACCGCCAACGAGGCGAGTTCGCCTTCGATGCTGCCGGAGCGGGCCACGGTCCGGATCATCTCCGTGATTTCCAGCCCGGGCGTCGACGAAAACTCGTCGCTGCCTTCGGCCAGGATGGCCGAGTCGGCCTCTCTCAGCAACGGATGGGCCGTCGCACTCTTGGGCCCAAGGCGATCGTTGCCGCGGTCCGCGTCCTGGCGGATTGGGGCAGCCGGCCCGCCGGGCGACTCCAACCTCGCGATGTCGGGGCCGTTTGCCTGCGTCCAAACGTAGAGAACGGCCGATGCCACCGCGATGACTGAAGCGACCCACGCGGTCTTCCTGCGCATGCCCCTTTTCCTCTGGAGACTGGTACCGTCAGTCCGCGAGTTCCAGCTTGACTTCGTTCGGCTCCCCGCCTTTGACGTCGATCTTCAGCGGAGTCTGGGCGGGATCGGCGTATTTCGGTGGAATCGAAGCAGCACCCGTGGACTGCGTTTCCATCCCCGGCAAGGCGCCTTCGGGCATCACCTGCACGGTGACCGAATGGGTTCCGGGAACGGCGCCGTCTTCGGCCTTAAAGGTCGTGAGGACGAACTTCCCCTCCGCATCGGTTCTGCCGGTGGCCGGATTGCCCTTCTCCGGACGAAACGCCACCTGCGCATCCGCGACGGGATTTCCCTTGTACGTCACGACTCCGCGGACCGGAGCCGTTTCGGGCACCGCTTCGCCCCCGCCACAGCCCGTCAGCCCCAGAACCAGGCCGGCGATCACTGCCGTGCAAACGCAGGTTGCGCCCGGGATTCCTGCCTGTCGAATCATTCGTTTCATGGTGCTCGTTCCTGTTGGTAAACAGACTCACATGAATGGAAAACGCCGAGAGCCCTACGGAGAGCTTCCGCCACTCGGCCAATCGCGTCGGAAATCCCCATGGTCTTATGGGGAGAATCCGCTGGTCGGCAGGGCGTTGGAGTGGTGGCCGAGGTCGACATACGTGGGATAGTCCATGGTCTCGCTCAAGAAATGCACGGCGCCGTCGGCAAAGCAGACGTTGATGCCCGCAGGATGCATACTGATTGCGCCGTAGCGAACGCCGCCGATCTCGGGCACGGGCAGGACGGGCACTGTCACCGTCTCGCGGATCTGATTGATGCGATAGTCCGTGGTGACCCACGCACCATTGGCGGCGGACCAAGCGCACCAGGGCGCATAGCTGGGTGACCGCTCCAGCACCGCCATTACATTCGACAGACCGTCGAGAATATCCCGAAAGGCCAACACGCGATAGGTCCCGTTGAGCTGACGCTCGAAGAGGGCGTTAGGCGGATTGCTCTCCCAGGGCGCGGGCGTCGTGAGGCCCGAACAGCCCATGTAGCAGGTCACGCCGGCAGGCCCCTTATTGGCGTCCGAGGTTTGCAGGCCGGGATAGGCCCACCACGTCGCAAGATCATTCCGCACGCCCGGAGTCGGGTCCGTGGGGCACAGCAGCGTGTCGATGGGCTGCTGGACCAAGGTGCGATTGGTGCTGGTGGTGGAATTGTAGAGCGAAACCCGAAAATCGAGCTTGTCGTAGAGGGCGGTCTCTTCGAGGTAGGGCAACGCCATGGTGATCCAACTAAATCCGTTGTTGTCCGGAGCCGACGCCACGGGCACGTTGTTCAGCGGGATCACTTTGTGCGTGTCATGATAGTTGTGGATTGCCAGTCCGAGCTGTTTGAGATTGTTGGTGCACTGCGATCGCCGGGCTGCCTCGCGGGCCGCCTGCACCGCCGGCAACAACAGGGCAATCAGGATCCCAATGATGGCGATGACCACCAACAACTCCACGAGCGTAAAACCGTGCCGCAGTCGAGATCTCATCGTACCTTCCCCCAGCAAAAAAGGACTCATGGAAGACGGAGCCGACGCATACCGAAAGGTAGTTGTCTTCTGCACTTATTCGAACGCAGCGGTTCACGGATCCTCGGGGTTTTTTCGAGGTGATTTGCCCTCGACAGACAGCCCGATCTTTACCAAGATCCACGGTATTGTCAAGGGGGATGTACGTACCTCCCCCCAAGATTTCGCACGGAATCCCAGGAAGTCCCCTTCAAACAAGGACTTCGGAAAAGTTTGAAAAGAACCTTACTTTATTGACAAGTAAACGTCAGATGGTAAATTCCACCTTTCCTGGAAGATGTGAAATCGGCGCAAAGAAGGGCGGAACGCCAGTTGCCTCGAAGGCCGAGCAGCTTGCCCGGAAGGCTTCGGCGCGAACCGTTACGTTGGACCTATGGTTCGTAAGGAGAACCCCATGCTCCACACACGGTCATCCATCCCACAGGGCCTGACTGGACTTGTGCTCTGCTTGGCCATGGCGGCTCGTCTGCCAGGAGCGGCGGCTGCCGATCCGCCAAGCGGAGCCGCGTCCTCGCCGGCGGCTGCCGATTCACTGCGTCCGGTCGTGAAAGTCGTGTCAGGCGGTGAATCCGAAAGGCGCCCCGAGGATTGCCGGGCGACGATTGTCGGGCCGGGGATCAACCAGCCCGATCCTTATCCCGGCTACGGCGGTTTTGTCGGCTGGAACTCGCCCATCCGGCTACGCAGCGGCGACTGGCTGGTCGGTTTCAGCGCGGGCTACTGGCACGCTTCCCCGCCGACTCCGCTTCGCTTTTCGGCGGACACGATTGCGAGTTATCGGAAAATGGGATTGCCCGCGGATGTCGCCTCGCCCACGGGCGGCCGCGCCATGCTCATGCGCTCGACGGATGAGGGCAAGACCTGGACCAAGCCGTGGACCATCCTCGACACGCCCGACGACGACCGGCATCCGGGATTTGTCGAATTGCCGGACGGAACTCTGGTTTGTTCGGTGTTCACTTACCCGGGCGGAGACCGGGCCGATTTTGTGAAGTCTCCCGGCCTGGCGTACCGGACGGCGATCATTCGCTCGTTCGACCAAGGCAAGACCTGGGACCGGGAGGTCATCCGGCTGCCGTCTCCGTTTCTTGCCGACGAGACCGACGGACCGATGGTGCTGCTGAAGGACGGTTCGATCCTGCTGACGATCAGTGGCACATTGAAGGAAGGCGGTCCGTCGCAGGCGGCGGTCTTCACCAGCCAGGATCGCGGAGCGACTTGGCAACTGCGGACGACCATCCGGGCGGAGCACGATCTCGACGAGGCAAACGCAACGCCGTTGCCGGATGGCACGTTGGTGCTGATGGCGCGGCCGGAAGGAGATATCTGTTGGTCGTTTGACGAGGGTCGCACCTGGACGGCGCCCGTGACCTTCGGCATGCGGCTTTACGCTCCCAGCTTGTACGCGCTTCGCGATGGAACGCTCGTCAGCCTGCACGGTTCCTACGTCCGCGGCGGTTTGCGGTTGATCTTCAGCACCGATGCCGGCCGCACCTGGGTCGCCCCCGCCAAAGACTACGGCTTTCTCGTGGATAGCTGCTACGGATACGGCAAGGCGTTCGAACTGCCCGACGGCACGTTGCTGGTGGCCGATCAGGGCACCGGCGGACATACAACGGCCGACGCGAAGAGCATGTCGCTGCGATTGCTCCGCGTTCGCATCCGTGCCGATCGCTCCGGCATCGACCTGCTGCCGCCGTCGAGCCGCTGACACGATTGCAGCCCGCC
>JABWBD010000339.1 GCA_013360685.1 Pirellulales bacterium | reverse complement strand
GCCGCTTCGACGGCGTCGGCCGGCTTACCCGGGTCGTGCCGGCAACGCTGGGTTCGCCGCAATACGCATTGAAAGATGAGAAAGGGGCCGTCCAGTGCTACGTGACGCCCGCGCCGGGCGTCAATCTTCAGTACTACGTCGGCAAGCGGATCGGCATCAACGGCATCCGCGGCTTCATGCCGGAGCAGAAGGCCGCGCACGTCACGGCCAAGCACGTCACGCCGTTCGACCAGCAGAAGCTGCGGTAATGCCGATCTACCGCTGGAGGCCGTCCGCGCTGGCACGGCTGCTCCATTCAACAGGGCCGACGATCTCTCATTCGACTTTTCACACAAAGGTGAAACGTCAGGACCTGACCCCATCCACTTGACGAAGCACAAGGAAGCGGCCAGCGTGTGAACGCGGCAGCAGAGACTTGCTTCCGCCGCAATCTCCGCGTCCGCAGGTCAATCCGCTTCGGGCTCCGGCAGGACGCCTCTCTCGACGGCCAGGCGCAGCTCGCACTCGGCGAGGTTGCTGGGCTCGTGCCCGCGGTTTATAATTCCGGCTAGCTGGGACGGAAAAGCCCGCTTTGGTTCGAGTGGATACGGAACTGATCGGAGGACAACGACCCATGGCAACCGCTGAGCACGCTCACATTGAGCTCCGAGTGGTCTTGCACGGCGTTCCGTGGGCGACCTATCTCGCGCTGCGTGATGTTCCCGAGAGCCGGAATATCCGCATGACCTACGACCGGGGGGAGTTAGAGATGATGGCGCCGACCAAACGCCACGAGAACTACGCGCACGTGCTCGGGCGGCTGATCGAGGCATGGTCGGAGGAACTCGATATCGATATCCAGAGTTGCCGCGCGATGACATGCCGGCGCGAGGATCTCGAGCGAGGATTCGAGCCGGACAACTCCTATTACGTGAAGAACGAACCGCTGGTATGGCAGAAGTTGGAACTCGATTTATCGGTCGACCCGCCGCCGGACTTGGCGATCGAAGTCGATCTTTCGACCGACTCGTTCAAGAAGATGCCCCTTTGCGCGGTCTTCGGCGTGCCGGAGGTGTGGCGGTACGACGGGCGGACGCTGGAGGTCTTCGAACTCGGGCCGGAGCGGCAATACCTGCCGCGCACGTCGAGTCCCAGCTTCCCTCGATTGCCACTGTTGGAGGTTCAGCGTCTCTTGGGCCAAGTGGGTTTGGTCCGTGAGAACGCCCTGGTGCGGTCGTTCCGCACGTGGATTCGAGAAAACGTCGCGAAGTAGATTATCCGACGTGCGCGGCAGGTTTCTTAGCAACTCCCCTCTCCCGCTTCGCTCATAGGGGCCGGAGGTGAGGGCAGTCGGGGTTCTGCCGGAAATTCCTGAACCCGCAATCGGCTCCTATTGGACGTCGAGAGACAACAGCAAACGTCATATTCATCATCCTCCTTTTTCAGACTTCGTAGCGCAAGGTCAGAGATTGAGGGAGATCGGTTGATTTAGTCCCCCTGGACCGATGGTCCGTCTGTTCTCATTCGCGGGCTCCGCCCGGGAACGCCGCATTACAAGGATCTGCCTGCTCCGCACCAGTCGGCAGTCTTCTATTCGGCATAATCTCCCAAGTGTGGAATCTCGGCGCGGAGATAGTCGGCATAGGACATGGAGATCGAGACGGCATGGTCACCTGCATTGAAGTTGATCGACTCGTTGTCTCCGAGGCGGCGGTCGCAATAAGTCGGCAGTCCGAAGAGGCTCCCGAAGGGAGGAATCGAACCCGGCTCCAAGCCGGTCAACTCCAACACTTCCTCCTTGCTGGCAAACCGCAGTTTGCGCCAACCCAGTTCGCGCCGTACCGCTGGGCTGGAGAGCTTCCGATCGGCGGGAAGGACGAACATCACCATGACGTTTTCGCCCTTGCAAACGAGCGCTTTCGCACCGCTGGACAACGGGGTGCCCCGGACTTCCGCCGCCTGCTGGCTCGTGTACACCGGGGCATGCCGCAAGACGCCGAACTCAATGCCTTGCCCGCGCAAAAGGGCCTCGATTCTCTCAAAGACGGAGCGTGTCCTGTCCATAGCCGGAAGTTCGTAGCGATCTCGGGATAGCGCCCAAGGCGACCAGCAGCCGGGCTCCCGGTCGCCCAACCACCAGGATACCGGACGATCCCTCCACCGGAAAGCCATCCAGCCGGTCGGCAAAGAGCGGGGCGTCCTTCCCGGGACTGGCATTTCGGTCCCCGGCCGGTCATGATGTTGGGCGTAGTCGGAACGACCGCCGTGAGCAGGAACGGCAAGCCATCGACAGCAAAGGACCAGCCATGCAGACGACACGAATCCTCCTGGCCGCGGGCGTGGCCCTGGCAGCCGCGAGCAGGACCCTCGCCGCCGGCCCGGTGGCCCACTGGGACTTTAGCGAAGCCGCCGGCATCGCAGTCCACGATCGTGCCGGAGGCGGACACGACGGGCAGTTGACCGAAGGACAATGGGTACAGACCGCCGGCGGCGGTGCGGCGCGGTTCGCCGGCAGCAAGAGCTACATGGCCGTGCCCCGCAAGTCGTTGCTCGATCTTGCCGGCGACGCGACCGTGGTCGCTTGGGTCAAGCCGCTTGCCTCGCCGCTGAAGAACTCGCGGACGAACTATGGGATCCTGGCCACGAGCGATTACGCCACGAATGGCGTGGTGATCCGCGTGGAGGGAGACAGCAGCCACCTTCGCTGTGTTGGGTTTCGCGAGGGGGGCGTGAGCGTCGCCACGTCTGAAACACCCCTCGCGGCCAATGAATTCCACCAGGTCGTCTTCGTCAAACGCGGCGATCAATGCCAATGGTACCTGGATGGCCGAGCGGATGGAACGGGAAGCATGCCGCGGACGGGCCCTTTGGGGGAGACGCTTTGGATCAGCGAACCCTCTCAATCGTTCGACGGACTGATCGACGACGTCAAGATCTTTGACCGAGCCCTTTCGAGCGAGGAGGTGGTCCGCGATTATCGCCGGCTTGCGCGGACGTATGGCCGCGACGTGTCGCAATTCGGCACGATCCGCCTCACGCCCTTCCTCTATCTGCGCGAGAGGCGGGCGATGGCGGAAGTGGACTTTTCGGGCGTCCTTCCGCTGGAAAACGGGGAGCGAGTCGTCGTCGATCTGGCAAAGGGCGACGCCGTGGTCGAGAACCGGCCCGTAACCGCTTCCATAGACCATCCTCTGGAAGCATTCCTCTTCGATCTGAGCGCCGTGCCGCCCGGGCGTTACGAGGTCCGGGCCCGGCTGCTGGGCCAGAGCGCGGAGAAGGCGCGGGCGGTGGCGGCGTTCGAGTATCCGGCCCCGGCGGTCCGCCTGGTTTCGCCGCGGGAGAGGACCGTGCCCGCGCTGCCCGCGCCTCCGCCGCTGCCGCCACTGGAGGTTGTGCCGGACAGCCGGGGCGGTTTCACGCTCCGCGTCGGCGAAAAAACGTTTCCGATCGAATCCCGATTCAGCTTTCCCAAGGGCGGCGAGAACGTGTTGGGCGGGTCGGACAACGCCGGAAGTTCCCCGCAGTGGAAGCCCGTCTGCACGGCCGCGGACGGTGGCCGGTGGTGCGTGACCGCCGAGTGTCCGTATTACCGCGTCCGGCGCGAGATCGACGCCCAACCGCACCGCGTGCTGGTCCGCGACACGATCTCCAATCTCACGCCGGATGCCCTGGGGATCATCCTCCGCAACCAGGTGCTCACCGCAGGCAAGGAGATTTCCGCGCTACTGGCTGGAGAACCGGCCAAGGAGATGCGGGACATCAAGATCAACCCGACCGTCTTCATTGCGACGGAGGGAATCGGTCTCGGGCTGATCGCGCTGGACGACGTCTATGTCGTCCAGGCCCACGGCTTCTGCGAAAACGGCCGCGCCGGAATCCTGACGCGGGAGTTTGCCTTGGACGGAGGTGCCCGCTACACGCTCGAGTGGGCGATCTATCCCAACGCGGGCGACTACTACGACTTCATCAATCGGGTCCGCCGCGACGAGAACCGCGGAGGTGTGACGGTGGAGGGAGGCTTTGCCTTCTACCCGACCGGCGCGGTGCCCAGCCGTGAGTACCTGGAGATTCGCGGGCTGCGGTACTTTTCCGCCCCATGCCTGTCGCGAGTGGTCGATGACCCCGCCATCTCGCTGGAGGGAATTGAGTTTCTCGAATACCCGAAAATCCGCGGGCAACTCCGCGAGCAGTTCGCGGCGGTTACCGCGCTGGACCCGGCGATCCGGTGCATGTTCCACATCGCGCATGCCCTCTATGCCACGGACAAGCCGGAAGAGAAATTCCCGGATGCGCGCCTGGTCGATGCCGGCGGCCGCCAGCACACCTACGGCGACTCCGATGCCTACTATTACGGCGGCGATTACTTCGCCAAGGAGCGGCTCGACCGGGGATGGCGGTGGTGGATCTTCTATCCGACGCGGGAGAATTCCTTTGGCAAGGCCCTGCTTGAGAGCGTGGACGTCATGGTGGACGAGATCGGCTGCCGCGGCGCGTTCATGGACGGGTTCATGTGGACCTACGGCAGCGAGTATACCTACAACCAGTGGGATGGCCACAGCGCCGACATCGATCCGCAGTCGAAGACGATTACGCGAAAAAAGGGCTCGGTGCTGCTGCTCTCGCAGGACGTGCTGGCCGATTATGTGCGCAAGTTCAACCAGCGCGGCGGGACGGTGATTGCCAACTACCCGGTGTTCACCCGCACGATCGCCCGGGAGAAAATGGTCTGCGACCAGGAATGCCGCGTGGGTCCGGACATCCATCTCACCCACACGCCGATCACCCTGGGCCGATCCGGCACGCTCCACACCGAGCGCCACGTGTACCGCGACGTCCGCGAAGCCCTGGCCAACGGCAACCTCTATTTCTACTACGGCGAGGGCGATCTCGGAACCAAGTCCGTCCCCGCCTACATGTACCCGATCACGATCGAGGAGATCCACGCGGGGTGTGTTCTCGGCCGGGAGAGGATCGTCACAAGCAACGCCGGCGTGTACGGTTGGCGGGGCGATGCCGATCTGCACCAGGTATGGTTCTTCGACGGCCGCGGCGGCGTGGCGGACCATGGACTATTCTCGACCGTGGACGGCGACGGCGTGCGGACCGAACTGCCGCTCGGGGACGAGGAAACGGCTGTCATTCGTCGCATCCCGGTCCGGTTGGAGGCGGCATCGCCGGTGAACGTCCACTGCGCAGAGTACAGCGCCGATCGGATCCGCCTGATCCTTCATGGCCACGGCGAGGCAACGATGAGCGTCCGCAACGGGGAGTTCGAAACGAAGGCCGGCGCGGGCTACAGGGCGGGACCCGCGGCGGCCGGGCAGTTGACCGCTGACGCTGCGGGCGTTCTGACGGTTCCTCTGGCGCTCGACGGACAGAGCGAGATCGTCATCGAGCGCGGGCCAAGCGACCAGGCGAAGTCCAAGGGATAGAAGGCGCCCGGACAGAGTCCGGAAACTACCCGATTTCCCAGCCTTCGCGGTACTTCTTGTGGATATATTGCTCGGCCTCCGGGCAGTTGATTGCCTTAAGGTTCTTGGCGTCCCACTGGAGTTTCTTCCCCGTGCGGTAGGCCACGTTGCCCAGGAGGTTGTGCTCGATAAGTTTGCCGGAGTAGTCGAAATTGCAGAGCGTGGGCGCGCCGGTCTTACAGGCGTGGATCCACTCTTGATGGTGGCCCAAGGAGGGCGGGATCCACGGTTCCGGCGTTTTGTAGTCCTTGTACTGGTCTTCGGGCAGGAGGATCCGTTTGCCATAGTCGGCCAGGATCTTTCCTTTCTCACCGACGAACATCACGCCGATGCCCCACGTGCTCAGGTCGTGGCCCGGCGGCGATTCGGGTCGCTGGATGCCGTCGTACCAGGTGAGCTTCACGGCCGGGCGGTCGCCTTTGGCGGGGTGCTCCCACGTGGAGATCAGCCAATGCGGATTGGTGTGCGGGTTGGGCGTGGCGGGGTCGCCGTGGGCCTGGCAGCTCGTCGGAAATTCCAGATCGAGCGCCCAGTAGGGCAGATCGATGAGGTGGCTGCCCATGTCGCCGATCGTGCCGTTGCCGAAGTCCCAATAGCGGTTCCATGTGAGGTTGCCCGGCATGTACGCCTTGTTGTACGGCCGATACGGGGCGGGGCCGATCCAGAGGTCCCAGTGGAGGTGCGAGGGCACGGGATCCTCGCCCTCGGGCATTCCGCCGCCGGGCCCGATGCGGCCGCACCAGACATGCACTTCATGGATCGGTCCGACCGCGCCGGACCGGACGAGTTCGACCACGCGTCGGTAGTTGTCGGTGGCGTGGATCTGGGTGCCCATCTGCGTGGCCAATTTGCCGCCAAGATAGGTCTCGCGCACCAGGCGGGCCTCGCCGACCGTGTGGCCCAGAGGCTTCTCGACGTAGACATGTTTGCCGGTCCGCATGGCCTTGATGGCGGCGGGGGCATGCGTGTGATCGGTGGTGCTGATGACGACGGCGTCGATGCCCTGCTCGTCGAGCATTGTTCGCCAGTCGTTGAACCGCCTGGCTTTGGGGTACTGTTTGGCGGCCTCGTCGAGATACTGGTCGTCGATGTCACACAGTGCGACGATGTTTTCGCTGGCGACCGAACGCATGTTTTCCCTGCCGCGATGGTTGACGCCGATGATGCCGACGTTCAGCTTTTCGTTGGCCGACGTGCTTTGCGCCCGGAGACTGTGGCAGGCAACCCAGTAGCCGGCGCCGGCCAGGGCGGTGCTCTTGAGAAAATCGCGACGGTGTGTGCGGCGATCCATGACGATGACTCCTACTTTGACGTTCAATCCCAGGAGGGACCAACAAACCACTCGGCCCGGAGGCGGGTTTCAACGTAGCGAATCGGACCGCGAAACGCAAGCGGCCGGCCCCGGTAATCTGGGAGAGCAGGCGTGAGTTTGTCGTTCGGGGCTTCGCCAAGCCTGTTCGGTGAGCCGAAACGGCCACGCGCGTCCCGAGGATACGGCTAGAGCGTGTTGATTCGTGCAGACAATTGCCACGTGCATTCTGCCACTTTCGGGTAGTTGCTATTCGAACGTTGGTTTGGTATGGTAATGGCCTGCGGCAATTCCCACAGTTTGAATGGCAAATCGCGAGCGTCTCGGCCGGATATGCCGTCCGCGCGGTTGCCGAAAGGCCGGCTCGCTGAAAGGGAACTGCCCAATGACGAGATTGCGCCGGCCTGGTACGGACGAATTGTGGCGTTCCGCGAGCAGCGTATCGCGGCCGACGCCGCAATTGAGAAACAGAGACATCACGCATGACGATCCCGACGTTCACCCATCAACTTGACTCATGGAGGGGATAGGGATGCTTCTTCAACACCGTCGCATTCAGAAAGAGGTGCGGGATTACCGCGACCGCTTGGAGGAACTCATTGCCGAGCGCACGGCACAACTGGCCGATGAGATCGAAGTCCGCAAGCAGGCTCACGAGGCCGTCAAAGCGGAGCGGGAGCGCCTCCGGCATGCTCTGGACTTGCAGGAAACGGAGCGGCGGCTGATCGCCTATGAGATCCACGACGGTCTGGCCCAGCAGTTGGCCGGAGCAAGCATGCAGATCCAGGCATTGCGCGCGATGGTCGGCAATGCTTCCAGCGAGACCTCGCGGGCCTTCGAC
The DNA here is from genome assembly GCA_013360685.1 of Pirellulales bacterium. Lineage (GTDB taxonomy): Bacteria > Planctomycetota > Planctomycetia > Pirellulales > Thermoguttaceae > JABWBD01. The sequence goes on along the minus strand of JABWBD010000339.1, from coordinate 1,525 downwards.
ACCGTCCAGAGATTGCTCGAAGACAGTTTGAGGGAGGCGCGAGGCCTGATCAACGGCCTGCGTCCGCCCAGTCTGGACGAATACGGCGTCGAGGCTGCCATCGAAGAACTCATTTCGCGAAAAGGTCTGGGCCAGGAGGTGCAAATCGAGTTTCAGTGTGAACTGGGTTGCGGTCGCATGGCCGCGGCCCTCGAAAACGCCGTTTTCCGCATCGTGCAGGAGGGGATCAACAACGCTCGCCGCCATAGCCGCAGCGACTGGATCCGCGTCGCCTTGTCGGCCAGGAACGGCTGCGTACGGATCGAGATCCAGGACCGGGGAATCGGTTTCGACCCGTCCACGGTCAACGAGGGCCGCTTCGGCCTGCAAGGCATCCGCGAGCGGGCCCGCCTCTTCGGAGGGCAGGCGGTTGTCGAGAGCGGCCCCGGCAAGGGCGCCCGCATCCTCGTAACCCTTCCTGTGACCCCGGCATCCGGCGGCTAGCACCGAACGGTTCCGGGTGTGGTTCAAGAAACCCGGACAGGCACCTCGACGCATTCTAGCGCGTGCTTAGAACTCGCCGATCGTCTGCCCGTCGTTCTTCGCACAGAGCCGCTCCAGGACGCTGTCCACCCACTTGCCGTTGGTCAGGCTGCTGCTGGGAATCGTGATCGCGTTGTAGTCGATCGTCTGGCTGAGGAACCGCACGGAGCCGTCGCACAACACGAATTGCGCCCCGCCGGAATGCGTGCTGTGGAAACCCCGCGGCTGGTGCACCCGGCTGCCCAACCACGTATTGATCCCCTCGTACGGGATTCCCAGCACGCACATCCCCGCGGTCTTGATCCCGCCGCTCGTCCCCGGCGTGTTCACCGTCGAACTGAACCCCAGCGCGTTGGCCGCGCCCACGTTCAAGTCCGCAATGCGAAAACACCGCTCGCCCACCATCAACGTGTTGCTGCCCCCGTCCGTGATGTCGCGCGACGACGTGGCGGAATTCTGAAACAGCACTCCCGTCGCTGGTCCGTAGGGACCGGGGTCGACGGGCGGGGTCGTGCTCATGCTGCTGCACGCCACCCCTACGTAGTTCGACTTCGCGATCGCGATCCGGTCGCTGCCGTTCGACGTGACCAGTCGGTTGTAATGCGCCGCGCTGGCGTCGGACGGATCGTCGGCATACGCTTCGTTGAAATCGTTCAGCGCCGGCCCCGTGTCGGAAGGACACACCAGCCCCGGCAGCGGCGTCGTGAGCCCCGTCCGTCCGCCTGTCGTCAAGAGGTTGTCGCTCAGCGACCGGCGCCCGACCTCCAACGCGCCCCAGAGCGGACCCTGCTCCATGTACGGCAGAACCAGCGCCGCCCAGCCCCAGTGCGAGCGTTCGCTCGCCGAGGAGTCTCCCGGAGAATTGGTGATGTAGCCGGAAGGCAGCACGTGATGCGCGCTGGCGTAGTTAGTGTCTGTCTGGAAAAGGCTGATTTTCCCGGATTTCCCGGCGCGAAGGGGGACGCGATGCCTGCGAAGATTATATCGCGACGGCTGTCGGACA
>JABWBD010000022.1 GCA_013360685.1 Pirellulales bacterium | reverse complement strand
GCCGCCTTCTCCGCCGCGGGCGTAGTCGTGAACCATGCCCTGGCCCACGCCTTGGGCGCCGTGCTGGGCACGCCGCACGGCGAAGCGGTTGCCGCCGGCACGCCCGTCCACCTGCGGTTCAACGCCGACCGCTGCCAGGCGGAATATGCCGAGCTGGCCGAGTGCTGTGGCATCGCGGGCGATTCGGAAGCATCGCGGGCATCGCGTTTCGTGGGCGAGATCACTGATCTCCTGCATTCGGTCGGCCTGCCGCAGAAAGTCGAGATCCCGGTCGATGCCCCGGACCACTTGATCGAGCGGCTCGTCGATAATGCCTACGAAAGCACCGCGGTCGTCCTCCCGTTCAATCCTCGGAAAGTCGACCGGGAGATCCTCGCGGAACTGTTCCGCCAGGTGCTGGGGGCTGCGCCGGAGACTCACGCCAGGATCTCGTGAACGACGTTGCCCGCCACGTCCGTCAGCCGGAAATCACGGCCCTGGAACCGGAACGTCAGCCTGGCATGGTCCAGGCCGAGCAGGTGGAGGATCGTTGCCTGCAGGTCATGCATGTGAACGCGGCCGTTTGTCACCGAGAGCCCGATCTCGTCGGTTTCGCGGTAGGTGGTCCCCGGAGGCGGCCGCGAGGAAAGGGGCCCCCGGATGTGGGTGGAAGCAAGACCTCTTGCCTATCGAACCGGCAGGACGACCGTGGGGGGCTGAGGTGCCGGTCCGGCAGAAGCGTCCGCGGAGCCGGCGGCCCCGCCGCCGGCCATACGGACCTGTGGATCGCCGATCTCGCCGCGGAGCTCGGCCAGGTGCTCCAGGAGAATGCGTTTTACTTCCAAGACGGCCAGCGGATGGGCGTGGACTGTGGTGTGGTCGGCCGGCACCATGATTTCGGAGACGACATCGTCCATGTGGGCGCTCGCTTGAGAGACCACGCCGTCCGTACCGGCGGCCAGCCAGCCGGTCAGGCCTTTTTCCGGCACTAGCCCGATGATGTTGTGGTACTTCACCCAGGGCGCCCGATACGCGGCAAGCATCACGGGGAAGACCGGCGACTGGGGCGAGAGCGAGTCGATGCTCGTGTTGATTTCCAGCATGGTGCTGTCGCGGAAGACTTCCGGATTGTCGCGGACCACTTGCTCGCGCCCCTGCACGAGCTTGGCCGGCAAGTTGATGAGCTGGCCCGCGAGCCACTGCGTGGTCTGGTTGGCAAACTTGCTGCCGCGGTGCGGGGTGCCGATCGTAACGACCCGGCGGATCGACGGATTGGGCTGGAAGAAGAAGCACTTGGCCAGCCGGTTCTTCACTTCGAGATCGGCCTTCACGTTTTCGAACGGCTGGTCGCTGACGATCTTCCAGAAGTCGTCGCGGCTGTCGATCGTCTGCAGCCGCGAGACCAGTCCGCCCATGCTGTGCCCGACGAGCACCATCTGGTCCAAGGCGGCTTCCTGCCGGTCGGGGTCGAGGATCTGCCGCGTCTCGTTCAGATCGCGGCGCATCTCGGCCGCGGTGATCCAGAAGGGTTGGGCGGTGGCGTAGAGGTAGAACCAGAACTGGTAGTGGTCGCGGATCTGGGACGACGCGCGGAGATCGTTGAACATCTGCATCCAGGTCATCGGGCTGGACCAGAGCCCGTGGACCAGCAGCACCGGGATCTTGCCCGGTTCATAGGGCTGAATCATGTACAGTCCCACGGGCGCCCGTTGATCGGCAACGCCCGCCAGGAGCCGCTCGGGATGCAGCAGGCCGTCGGTGGCCAGGCTGTCGAAGCTCGGATCAGAGAGGAAATAGGCCAACGGCGTGGTCAGGTCGCTTTCCAGCGGCACGTGGAGATCGCCTACGGCCACGTCTTCCACCGAAGTCGGGTCGTACAGTTCGATCAGCCCGTGGCGTCGCACCTGGCTGTCCGTTGCGGTGGGCAGTTGTTCGGGGATCGGCCGCAAGAATGCCGTGACGGGGAAACTGAGCCCCGTGGGGTAAAACCTCGCCGCCGCAGGTGCCCCCTCGTAGCCCTCCTTCTTGCGGACGGCGATCAGCGGCACACCCAGCCCGTAGGCCTGGTAGTGGTTCTTCAACCCACTGATCTCGTAGTCCGACACAAACTCGAAGCGCCCAAAATCCTCGTTCTGCCATTGCCCGCCCCGGCGGACGCACGTGATGTCCCATCGCCCGCCGGCCGTTTCGATCTTGTGGGTCTGCCCAGGGACCAGGCCATCCTGCTTGATGACGATCCGCAGCCCTTCTTCCAGCGCTCCGTTGTAGAGGTCGCAGGCGCCCCGGAACTGCGGATCGTAGGGGTTGCGGATCCGGGCGAACCGCGGGTCGAAGAGGTACTGGTAGGCATGGAGGACCGACGCCCCGTAGAAGTCCAGGGCGAGCCGCTTGTCGTGCTCTTCGACTTTTTTGGCCGCCAGATAGCTCAGCTCCGCGGCGGCGTAGATCTTGTCGGCCGAGGGATCGCGGTCGATGATCTTCTGGATCTTCTCCAACAACGGCCGGGAATCCCCGTCGAGGCTGCTCGGCAAATCGTAGACCCGCAGGAACTGGACGGTCCGCTCGCTCGGTTTCGGCCCTCCGCGCGCGGTAAGTTGGAGCCGTTCGACCAGCGGACTATGCGGCACCGACCGCAGATTTGCCATCTTCGTCGATGCACAACCGCTGATGGCCGGCGCAAACACCATCGCGACAATGACCAGGGCTTTCGATGCCCGAAACCGCAGATTCGATAGGCTGGTAGCCATCGGGAGTTCCCTTGCAGGCGGAGCCGCTTGGACTGACCCGAAATAGGGGAGCAGAGGGTAGGAAAAGAACGTCCGCAAGTCAATGCCGGTTTGCTGCCTCGGCCGATAGCGTCTCTCGCGCCGCAATCGGCCAGGCGGCCTGGGCGGAGACCGTGCCGGCGAGTGAGCTCCCTACGTGCGGGGATTGCAACGCGCCGGCCGTTGCTCGCTTACCCTTCTTGACGGTGGCCTGCAGCGATGTGGGAATGATCCCCAGCATCAGGAGGAGGAACACGCCCCGGCTGTCGAACATGTTTCCGCTGAACTGCGCGGCAACGAGGGTGTGGACAAAGGCAGCCACGGTGGCGGTATTCAGTCGCCGACGGATCCGGACCAGTCTTATCCCTCCCAGGAAGAGGACCAGCAACAGCAACGCGAGCCCCACGAGCCCGCCCTCGCCGAACGCCTCCAGGAAGATGTTGTGCGGATAACGCATGATTTCCGCCTGCACCGCGTTTAGTCCGGCGCCGAAAATCGGCGATTCCATGCCGATACGGAACGACTCGGCCCAAATCTCCGCACGGCCCGAGGTATGCTGTTGCTCGACCGTCAGGTGCAGGACTCGCCCGACGAACATCTCTTGGGCCCGAACTCCGATTTCGGTCTGCGTGACGATCGCAGCCCCCACGAGCGAGGCTGCCGCGAAGAGAACCACCTTCTTGCTCAGCGGCTGCCGGTCGATGACCTGAAACACGCTGGCCGACACTGCCAAAGACAGCATCGCTCCGCGCGAGCCGGAAAGCAGCACGAGGAGAACACCGACGGCGGCAGTCAGCCACCAGATCGACCAGAGGATTTTCGTCCGGTACACGCGCGACAGGTAGAGTCCCGACAGCACCATCAAGCCCATGTTGCGCCCGAACGTATTGGGGCCACCGCCCAAAGCCCGAAACCGTTCCGATTGCGTTCCCACGAGACTCGCCAAAGCGAGCAGGCCGGCCAGGATCGCAAACCCTTTCCAGAATTCCGTGCGGCGCGATTCCGCGTTGTCGCCGCGAAAGGCGAGAAACACAAGTCCCGCAACGGCGGCGCTGAGGACTTGATCGAACGCCTTTTTCTCCGCCATCTCGCTATCGGGCGCCCAGGACGCCGTGATGATCAAGTAGACGAAGTACGCGATCATCGCCGCGGTCAAGGCTCCCATGCGCGGCCTGTCGGGATTCCGACGAGCTTTCCGCCACCGGGCGCTCGACTGGTCGATCAAGACGACGGCCGCCAGGGCAATCACTGCCCAAAGCCGCGGCTGAAGGTAGTAGTTCGTCTCGAATTCATCGTTGATCCGCGCAAGGCTCCAGCGCCCGACGATCATGTAGAAGGCCAACAGGAATCCGATCCAAAGCCGTGCGTTAGTCATGGGAACCCACCGAAACGCTCACGGAGGAGGCAGTCAGACCACGCTGCGATGGCTCGAACGGCGCTTCGCGGGGGCCTCGATCGACGCCCGGCGCCGCCTCTTGCGGGAGACGGTCGCGCGGGATCGCCCGCCATACGAGCCACAGTGTCAGCAAGTATCCGGCAGAGCCAGCCCCGCTCAGGGCGGCGACCGCAACTCGCGGCGGCGCCGCGAGCCACCAGGGTACGATCAGTCCCACCATCATCAAACCCAGCGACACCGTCGATCGAAGCAACTGCAGGTCCTGCCGTTCGAGCACGTCCAACGTCGCAGCCAGCACGCTGGCAATAATGAACAACAGGAGCATAGGAAAGACCATCTGGCAGTACACGCCCGCCTCGCGCCACGGCTCCCCGAAGGCGACCGCGAACAAGGCCGGCGCGGCAAGCACCAGCACCAACAGAGGCAGTCCCGCGTAGAGGAGCTGCTTTTCCGCCGTCCTCAGGAACAGCCGCCGGAGCCGGCCAAGCCCCTCGCGGTGTAACCGGGATGCCTCGGCGAGATAGACTCGCGAAAGCGGCGGGCCGATGAGGCTCAACGGGACAATCAGCGCACGCTGGGCCAGCCCGTACCAGCCCACGACCTGCGAGTCGTAAAGCGACGCTAGCGCCAAGGGCGGAAGCAGAATGGCGGTGCGATGCAGCAGCGTCGAGGGCATCGAGAGCTGTGGAAACCTCCGATAACGGACCGCCGCATTCCAGACGTCCGCTGCCGAGGCGCTGCGCGGGCTCCACGCGCCGAAAAAGAGAACCAGCAGGTATCCGCCTCCGACGACGGCCCCGGCCGCCGATCCCGCCACCAGCCCCACCGCCCCACAGGTCAGAAAGGCCAGGGCAATCTGCACCGACGCATTGACCACGCTGGCGGCAAGCCGCACGCGCGCGATCGGCGCGAACCGGCCGCTTCGGACGAACCAGTTGGTCAGTGTCTCACAACTCCCCGAACCGATAAGCTGCACCGCAAACAAGGGAAACAGCCCGGCCAGCTCGCCCGCCTGAAGCCGCCCCAACAGCGTCTCGCCGCCAAACCGGATGACGACTGCCATGCCCGAGGCGGTGACAAGGCAGATCCCCAGCGAGAGCAGCACGAGGCCGTGGGCCGTCCGGTCGTCTTCCGGCAATGGGATGGCCGCCTCATAGCAGGCCATGCTTACCAGGCCCAGCATTGCAATGAGCGACGTATAGACGGCGTAGACGCCGAAATCCGCCGGCGAATACAGACGCGTGAGGAGGGGCGTGGCCAGCAGCATGACGGCGTAGCCGGCGACATGTCCCGACGACACGACCAGGGCGCTGCGGGCCAGCCGCCCTTTCGGCAAAAGCGCACTCGCCGCGGCCCACACTCGCTCGATCATCCCTTCTCCAATCACCACGCCACCCCGTTGCCCCACGCAGGACGCCTTCCGGGGCCGTCTTCTACCAAAAACGCCTCCGCCCCGACAAGGCCAGCTTTCCATAGCCCCCAGGATACCCAGTTTTGCCGAATGATCGAGAACGGGGACTGGCTCCTGACATCCTGACCTAGGGGCAAGACCAACTGGCGTGCCCGCCCCCACGTAGGCCGGTCTCTCCGAGACCGGCATCCGCGTCTCGGAGAGACGCGGCTACGTGAATCGGCCCACGATACGCCAGAAATTGTGACCCCAGAGCCGGGACAAACCTCCCAGAAAAACGCACTGTGGCGAGGTGCCTGTCCCCGTTGTTCACAAGAACTTGCCGTACACGGCCGCTTGACACGCCCCGCACCACCGACAAAATTGCCGAGGGAATGGCTCCGAAACGCTCCATTGTCGACTCGGCTTCTCCCGTCATGCAGCAAACCATGCCCCACCTACCCTCCGCTTGCGAAGCTTCCCGGCAAGTCCGCTCCGGTGAACTCGATCCGGTTGACCTGGTCGAGCAGTGTCTGGCGGCCGTGGATCGTTACGACGAATCGATCCGCGCGTGGGTGGGGGTATCCCGTGTTGTCGCTCTCCGGCATGCCGAGCGCATCGCGTCGGCTCGGGCCCGCGGCAAGGATCTTGGACCTCTGGGTGGGGTCCCGATCGGGATCAAAGATATCATCGACGTTGCCGGCCTTCCCACGCGTGCCGGCTACCCGCTCCGCGGCGACCGGGCCGCACCTGTGGATGCCGTCTTGGTAACGCGCCTGCGGCGTGCCGGGGCGATCGTGCTCGGCAAGACCGTCACGACGCAATTCGCCTGCTTCGACCCTTCGCCGACCCGCAATCCCTGGGATCCCGAACTGCGGCATTCCCCGGGCGGGTCGAGCAGCGGCTCGGCAGCGGCGGTCGCGGCCGGCATGTCTCCGGTGACAATCGGCACGCAGACGGGCGGGTCGCTCGTCCGGCCGTCCAGCTACTGCGGTGTGGCCGCGATGAAGCCTACGTTTGGTACCGTCCCAATCGACGGCATTGTGCCCGTCGCGCATCGTCTGGACCACCCCGGCCCGATCGCTCGGACCGTGGAAGACCTCCACCTGATTCTGGGAGTTATCAGCGACTTGCCCGTGGAGGAACTGCTCGAGCCGGCGTTGCCGCCGCGATTGGGGCTGGTGGGGGATTTCTACATGACGGCGGCGGAGCCCCGCGTCCGGCAAGCCGTGGAGGCGGCCTTGGACAAGCTATGCTTCGCCGAGGCGACGCTGGAAGAGGTCGCTCTTCCGCCGAGTTTTCGTGAAGTCCACCGCATGCACGGGCGGATCATGGCTGTGGAAGCGGCGGCCTATCACCGGGCCCAGTTCCTCGAACAGCGGGACTCCTACGGGCCGAACCTCCGCTCGATGCTCGAGGAAGGCATTGCCACGACCGTCCCCGAGTACGAGGAGGCGATTGTCCATCAGCGACGCTTCCGCCGGGAGATCCAGCCGATGCTCGTGGCGGTTGACGCCTTGGTCATGCCGGCGACGGACACGACCGCCCCGGCCCGGCTCGACACGACGGGACCCTCGAAGTTCCAGGCCCCCTGGAGCTATGCCGGTGCGCCGGTGGTCTCGATTCCTTGTGGACTCGCCGAGGACGGCATGCCGGTGGCCCTTCAACTCGTCGGCCGCAGCGGCGAGGATTTCCAACTCTTGCGGACCGCGCGATGGTGTGAGCGGCAAATCGAGTTTGCCGCACGGCCGCCGCTGGCACGGAAGGAGAACGAGCCCCGCTGAGCAACGCGGTGAAGCTCCTTTGCGCGTGGAATTCCCAGGGAGAAAAACCGCAGCCGAAGTCGTGAGACTCCGGAGTCCCGGCAAGGCAAACGAATTCTCACGAACTCGTTTGCCCCTCATCTCGGCTTGGCCAGATCGAGGAAAACGATGCTCGACGGATTGCCGACGGGGGTGTAGTGGTTGGCGAACTCAAGGCCGCCAGTCTTGCGGTCCACTCGAAAGACGGCGATGTTGTCGCCTCGCTGGTTGCAGCAATAGAGAAACCGGCCGGTCGGGTCGAAGTTGAAACTGCGCGGGTAGTTCCCGCGGGTCCACACTTCGCCGGTGAACGTGAGTTCGCCGTTGGCGCCAACGGAAAAAATCCCGATGCTGTCGTGCAGCCGGTTGCCGGCGTAGACAAACTGCCCGTCCTCGGAAACCAGGATCTCGGAGCAGAAATTGCTGCCGGCAAATCCGGGCGGCAGGGTCGAAATCGTCTGCCGCGAAGCGAGTCCGCCCGTCGCAGCATCGTAGTCGAACAGCACCACGGTGGAGGCTTCCTCCTGGATGGAGTAGAGCCAGCGACCGTTGGGGTGGAAATGAAAGTGGCGAGGGCCGTCGCCGGGCGGCAGCGCGACGGCGGCCGTTTCGCCGGGAGTCAATGTGCCCGTCTTGTCGTCGAATCTCCAGACGAAGATCCGGTCCAGCCCCAGGTCCGCATGCAGCACGAATCGCCCTGATCGGTCGGCCTGAATCATGTGCGCGTGAGTGCGATCGTGTCCGCTGAAGGCAAAGCTGCCCGGCGGCGCGTTGGTTGCCCGGGCAGGGCCGATCTTGCCGGCGTCGATCTTCACATCGGTGGCGGCTCCCAGACGACCGTCGGGCAGAACCGGCAGAACCGCCACGGAACCGCCGAAATAATTGGCCACCAGAAGGAACCGTTCCGAGGGATGGATGCTCACGTAGGTCGGGCCGGCGCCGCCGGAGCGAACCGTATTGAGCAGCTTCAGGCCCCCATCGGTCCGATCGACCGTGAAGGCGCTGACCGTTCCTTCTTTGCCTTCGCCTACCCGATCCGTCTCATTCGTCGAGTACAAGTGGGTCCCGGCCGTATTCAAAGCCAGGCAGTTGGGGCTTGTGCCGCTGTGGTAGATGCCGGCGGGCGTCATCGCCCCGGTGGCCCGGTTGACGCGATAGATGTGAATGCCGCGACCGTTGCCCGGCGGCAGATCGACCTGCGTCGGCAACACGTCCCGCAGCGGGGAACTGAAGGTCCCAACGTATGCGATGAGCGCCCCGGCGGCTTCACCCGCTTGCAGCGAAGACGAACCCGTCGCAAGAGATGCCATCACCACCACTGTGACGGTGGTCTTCAGCAACAAACGCCGGGCATGCTTGAACGAGGGGATCATGGTGAAGGCATCCTGTCTGGTTCTCGGATCGGTCGGTTCGCAACAACGACGATTATCCTACATCATCCATTCCCGCCAATCCAGGCGTCACGCGACGCGGCGCACCGGCAGCGCTCCTGATGTTGGCTTGGGTCAAGTTAGACGACAGGAAGCGACCGGACGCTACACCGTGCGGACCCTTGCGTGACCGGACGCGATACCGGAGAATGTCGGACGAGTCCCGAGAAGGCATCCAAGCGATATCGGACCGAATCGTCCATTGGCCAAGGAGTCAAGCCGTGAATGTGCACTTGCTGCGATGGTCACGATGGCGTCTCTCTGTGTACGGGTTGCTGATCCTGGGCGGCAGCATGTCCTTCCAGACCGCTCGTGCGGCCGCCGTTTCCGAGAGGCTCACCGCGCAAGCGTACGACTCCGGCTTGAACGTGAGCCACGACACTTGGAACGGCATGGGCGTCGGCAGCGATGGCCGGGTGTATTACGTCCTGTGCAGCGAGTCGCTCGACGTTGGGGCCCAAATGTTCTCGTTCGATCCCTCGACCTGCCGTATCCGGCGCCTCGGCGATCTGACCGAGGCCTGCGGCGAAAAAGGGCTGAAGAGCATCCCGCAAGGCAAGAGCCATGTGGCGTTTGTCGAACACGAGGGCAAGCTCTACTTCGCCACGCACCTAGCCTACTACAACCCCGGCGGCGGCGATCCCAGCGCCAAGGAGATGAAAGCCACGGCCCCGGACGGCTACAAGCCCTATCCCGGCGGTCACTTCCTGGCCTACGACATGGCAAAAGGAACATTCCATCGCCTGGCATCGGTCAGTCAAGGGGAAGGGATCTTGACCATGAACATGGACGCGTCGCGCGGCCGGCTCTACGGGCTGACCTGGCCCACCGGCTACTTCCTGCGCTACGATCTGGCCACCGGCCAACTGAAGCAGTTCCCGCCGGTTGCCGGGAGAGGCGAGGCGGGCGACGGCGCCACCTATTCCACCTTGTGCCGCTCGATCGTGATCGATCCCGGCGACGGCTCGGCCTACCTGACCACCTCGGCGGGCGACATTCTTCGCTACCGTTACGATGGCGACCGCTTGGAAACGGTGGCCCACGACAATCTCCGCAAGGACTACTTCGGCACATACGACTCCACGCAGCCCGGCCACATGGGCTACAACTGGCGGCAGGCTGTCTGGTACCCGGCCGAGAAGCGGATCTACGGCGTGCATGGGAATTCGGGATATCTCTTCCGCTTCGATCCGCGGGCCGGCCGTGTGGAAGTCCTCGACCGCCTCACCTCCAAGCCTTCCCAACGCTCGGGCATGAAGGACAAGTTCCGCTACGGCTACCTGGGTTTCACGTTGGGGCCCGACGGCCGGACCTTGTATTACCTGACCGGCGGTCCGATTCCCGCCGGCGAGAAGCCCCAGCGCGGAAAAGCAGAGATCGAAGGGCCCGAGGAAAACCTACACCTGGTGACTTACGACATCCCTGCGGCCCGGTACCGGGACCATGGGCCGGTATTCTTTGCCGACGGCCAACGCGCGTGGGGCGTCCACTCGATCGCCGTCGGCGCCGATGGCACCGTGTACGCCTTGTCGCGGATCGTGCGCAAAGGGCGCATCGCCCGCGATCTGATCGCCATTCCACCCGTAAAGCGAGCGGCAGAAGAAGAGGGAACGATCGGGGCAGCCGAGTGAATAAGCATCGTGTTTGAGAAAAGCGGGGAGTGGGGAGGTGAAATCCCTACGGGCTCATCGGCTGATTCGATCGCCGGTCCTGCTCCACCGATGATTGCCCGAATGTTAGACGCGGACCCGGCGGCGGGCCTTCATCTCGAACCTCGGCAGCGTTCCCGGCGGACAGACAGAGACAGGCACGCTGGACTTTCTTCAAAATGCCGGCCGATTCGGGGTCGAAGTTCTCGATGGTGAATCCGCCGTTCTCGGCTTTGAGTTGAATCGCGTCCCTCGCTCCCCGGTCATAACGGGTCCTTTGCCCTTGGCCAAAGGGGGCCGGCTTGCAGTGTTCAAGCAATTGCCTCGACGCGTTCACCTGATCGAAGGAAGACGGCCAGTTGGGGGTAGCAGTACGGACAAGCCCTTCAACAAAATGCCACGATCATCCTTCTACGCATCGGCAGGATTGCGGCCGAAGGTCATGATCGTGATGTCGTCGCTCTGCGCGTGGCCGCGGGCGTGCCGGCGAACGTCCTCCAACAGGCGTTTGCCCAGCTTCTCGGCCTCGGCCGGCCCGTTCGTCACCAGTTCCAGCAGGCGTTCGGTTCCGTAGAGTTCCCCTTCCGGATTCATGGCTTCTTCAACGCCGTCGGTGGTGATCACGACCATGTCGCCGGGCTCGAGCTTGCGGGCTTCGGCCTCGTAAGGGTAGTCCTCCATCATCCCGATCGGCAGTCCGGCAAGCTCCTGGTCGAAACGCTCCACCGATCCGTCGGCCCGCCGGATGATCGGGGCCGCGTGTCCCGCGTTGGACAAGGCCACTTCGTGGTTCCGCGTATCCACGACGCACAGGACATAGGTGACGAAGCGGCTCCCGAGTTTGCCGTCGCACATGTGGTCGTTGATGGCCCTCACCGCTTCGACGACGTCGTGCACGTGGCGCACGGTGCTCTGCACGCAGCTCGCCATGCGGGCCATGATCAGCGCGCCGGGCACGCCCTTGCCGGCCACGTCGCCGAAGGACAGACAGATCTTGCCGTCCGGCAACTCGAACCAGTCGTACATGTCGCCCCCGACCGCCTTCGCCGCGTCGTACGACGCATAGAACTGGTAGCCTTCGATCTTGGGCAATCGGGTCGGCAGAAGCTCGCGCTGCACGTTTCGGGCGATCTCCAACTCGGCATCCTGCTTCTGCTTGTCGGCAAAAGCCTGGACCAGCCGCGCATTCTCGTAGGCCAGCGCCGCCTGGCCGGCCACGGTCATGAGGATATCCAGGTCATTGCGCGTGAACTGCCCAAGCGTGTTCTGAGAGTCGATGCTGAGGATCCCGAGGGCCTCTCCGTTCAAGCCGAGCAGCGGCACGCACATCATCGAGCGGATTTTGAGATCGGCGATCGACTGAGTTCCGCTGAAGGCATTGTCGGTGCTGGCATCCGCCGAGAGGATGCCGGTCTTCTCCGACAAAACCTTGCCGACGATGGTGCGGCTCAGCCGCACCGTGGAGTCGTCGTCTTCTCGCCGGTGCCGCATCGCGCGGGGTATCATTTTGCCCGATGCCTCGTCTTTCAGCAAGATGCAGCCGCGATCCGCATACTTGAAGATGCCGAAGAGGGTATCGAGGATCTTGGGCAGCAGGGCCGCCAGGTCGAGCGTGCCGGCCAGGCTGTTGCTGATGTCGAGCACCGCCTTGAGTTTGGCTTCAGGATTGATGTCCAGGACCCCGAACCGTCCCGCTCCAGCCACCTGGCCGGTAATCGTCGCCGCGGCTTCCTCACTGACCGTCACGCGTCCCACATCGAGGCCGGCCACGGTCTGGAGGTTGGCGGCCAGTTCCGGCTGCGGTCCGGCGGCCGCCGTCGCGACAACGGTCGGATCGAGGAAACGGGCATTGGCGTCGCCGAACCGGATTGCATCGTTGTGGTTCAGCTTGACGCGTCCCTGGATCCGTTGCTGGTTCACGAAGGTCCCATTGCGGCTGCCGACGTCCTCCAGGACAAACTCGCCGCCTCGGGCATGGATCACGGCGTGGCGTCCGGACACGGTGGGGTGGCCGACGGGGACGGGACAGTCTGGAAGGCGGCCGATCAGGTTGTCCCCCTCCTGCAACGGGTAGTCTGTTTTCTTTCCCTCGATTTGAACCACTAAGGTCGCCATACGTGTCTCCTTCTCATGCTGGGTGGCTCGCATTGTCCATGCCATGATAAACCATTTCTCCGGTTTCTGCCTCGATCGCGCAACTGCCTCCGCGAACTGGTGTTCTTTAACTGCTTTGCTACCGGCCGAGGTATCAGGAACCGGCTGCGAGGTCTATTCTACCCATCGTCTTTTCCTGGACGATCCATTTTCGCTAGCTTTCCAGCCGGAAGTCGTGGGATTGGGGCGATCGTGCATGGCGGATTGATTTTCTTCACTCTTCGTATCGTGCGGGGCGATACTACCGAGTAGCGTTAGCCCTATATTTGGCCAATGGACACCCTGCGGACCTAATCCGCCCCGGCGCGGCCCTTCAGACGCACGGAAGCGCCGACTTCGAATACGGAGGATGTGGGGGGTTGCTATGAAAGTGAAATTTCTTGCCGTCGTGTTGGCGATGGGGCTGCCCGGCGCGGTGCAGCAGTCCTTCGCCCAAAAGCAGTACGACATTCCAGTTCAGACGAGTGCCCATTCCGAATCGCAAGCCGCTGAAGTGGCGGCTCCAGAGGGCTGTGCAGACGGGCAGTCCGGCACTTGCGAAGAGGAGCAATGCGGCGACTGCGAGACCTATTCCTGCGTTGACCCCTCGTACCAGCCTTGCTGGCGGTTCTACGGCGACTTCCTCTTCCTTCGTGCCCGCGACACCGAGGTGCCGTACGCGGTCCCGATCGACGGCCCGATCGGAAATCCCTTCGTCGCACAAGCCGGACGGGTCGTTTCGGTCGATCCCGATTATGAGCCGGGCTTCCGCATCGGAGGCAGCTTCATGCTCGACTGCGACGCGGCGTTGTCGGCGCAGTATACCTGGTGGCGGAGCGACACGGAGGACGCGGTCTCGGTCCTGGAACCGCTCGTTCTTCGTTCGCTGGTTTCTTCGCCGGCGATCGAAAATGCCGACAGCGACGGTCTGGACGCCGCCGCTTCCTACGACATCGAGTTCCAACTGGCCGATATTGATTACCGCAGCGTCTTCTACTCCAACGGCCGCACGTCGTTGACATGGCTGGCTGGCGTCTCTTACGCCCACTTGGAAGAGGATTTCGTCTCGGTCTTCGGCGTGAACGGTTTGAACATTGTTGAGTCCAACGTTCAATTTGACGGCGCCGGCATTCGCCTCGGTCTGGAAGCCGAGCGCTATGCCCGCAACTGCGGCCTGTTGCTCTATGGGCGCAGCTCCGCTCGCTTTGTCGCGGGCGAGTTCGACGCCGACTATTTCCAAGGCGAAGTGCCCGGCGACCCGGTGCAGATCGACACCGGATGGGATGCAGGCCGGATCGTGTCGATCCTGGACCTGGAATTGGGGATCGGCTGGCAGAGTTGCGACGGCTGCCTGCGGCTCACCGGCGGCTACATGGTGAGCGGCTGGTTCAACACCGTCAGCACGGCCGACTGGATTGCCGGCGTCCAAGCCAACGACTTCGGCGACCTCGACGACACGATCAGCTTCGACGGATTCACCGCCAGGGCGGAAGTCCGCTGGTAGGGCCGTCCGTACTCGAACGACAACCGCGCCGGGCCGGCACATTCGTGCCGGCCCGGCGTTTCTTGTCTTGCGGAGAGACATCTGCGCCGGTCGTTGGAACCGGAGCTGGACGAACTGGAATTGCGGGTGCACCGCGCCGCCCGGGGCCGAGTTCAGCTTGCCAGGCAGCACATCGACGGGACCGCGGCTCAACTCGCTCAGTCCGGTGTGCGTGCTCGGCAGAGGCTACAGCCTGGCGCTACGGCTCCGCGATGGTCATATTCTCTACGACGCGGGCGAATTCAACCGGGGCGACGAAATCCGCACGCGGCTTGCGCGCGGGCAGGTGGTCAGCCGCGTCGAGCACGTCGAGACCGACTCGCCGATCAGCGATGGCACGCATGGCGGAGAGTCGAGAGTCCAGCACTGACGACTAAACGGTCCAGGCCACTTTCCTCGCCCCCCTGCCGAGCGCTCCGGCAACGGCTATCGCAATCGGGTTGTCGAAGATCAGACTCCAAGAAGACGAATTGGTCATTTGCCGGAAGAGCCTTGGGGGACGGCGCGCGGGAGGGTTGGGCACCGTTCTTGAACAAGTCTGTGCTATGTCGCATGTTGTCTCGGGCGAGGCGGGTGGACTTGTTCTCTCGCGCGGATCAATCAACCGTGAAATGGAACTGATTGTCACCCCCTTCGTTGATCGTGGCCTTAAGACCGGAGGTCCTCACATCGGCGTACTTGCCGGGAAGCAGGCTTCTTGAACCGATTGCCTCGCCCCTGGCGACCTGCCCGGTTTCCGGAGCATCGACGTCGTCCTCTCCGGTGTCGGCGACGCTGCCGTCTGCCGCCGCGACGGGCCGGGGAAAATCGTACTTGGCAATTGCGACCGCATATTGACCGGGGATGGCGCCGTCGCCCGGGACAAAAGTGGTGAGGGTGTACCTGCCTCGCTCGTCGGTTATACCCACGGCACTTTGTGAACCGTCGAGCAGGTGGAAGGTCACAGTGGCTGCCGCGATCGCTTGTCCACCATGGGTGACCAGTCCACAGACTGGGTGAGTCTTGGGCCGATTGGACTCGTGGCTACCGGAGCAGCCAAGCCCGAATCGCGGGAGCAAGACGGCCAAAAGGACGATCAACGCGCGCTGGTTCATGGAATATCTCCTGCTGAGGGAGGAACACGGATCGATGCCCCGCTCGTCTCGCGCGCAAGAGCCATGCCGCGCGAGACGAGAGAGACGAATTGCGATTGCGTGACGGGCTGGCCCTTGCCTTGGGCAGCCTGCGGATGGCCCGCACCGGCTCAGTAGCTCACGGTCTCGCCGCCCTGCTTCGAGCCTAGTGCGCCCCAGACTCCGTAGCGACTTCGGCCCGTGTAGGTATTCGCCTGGCTGGCTCCGAGGTTGCCGGTGTCGATCGTCTCGCTGATGAAGCGGACAGAGGCGTCGGACAGGACGACGTTGACGCCGCCGGGATGCATGCTGCTGGGTGGGAGCACTCCCTGGTCGTCGTTACCCGAAGCGGCGTTGTTGACGTCGGCAAGGCAGGAAGGCCCGTTCGGTGGAAGGATGGTATTGAAGGATGCGCGGTTCGCCGCTCCGCGCGGCCATCGCGAGCCGAACGTTCTTTCCACCGTGGTCCCTGCAACGAAGTGCCTGCCGTCGGTAACTGCCAGGCAGAGATTCGGCTGGCCCTGGATACCGGGGACAATTGCCTGCCCAAAGCGGTGGTCCAGTTCGCCGGCCGCCACCGCGTAGCCGCCCGCGTTGTTCCCGCATCGAAGTCGCTCGCTGAGCATCACGGTGTTGCTCAGGCCATCGGTGACGTCAGCGAAACGGTACCAGAACAGGTGCCCGAAGACGCCGCGTGTGTTCTCGGAAGTCTGCCCGTCCATGTTGCGAGCGTCGTCGCCGCCCGAGAAGCAGTAGTTGCTCAAGCGAAGGTTGTTGCCGTCAAACTTGCCCGGGTCGGATGGGCAGAGGAGCACATCGGGGCTGTCGTCCCAGGCAGCCCATGCGTTTCCCGTTGGCGGTCCCCAAGCCGGAACCCCGGCGGCCGGCTCTCCTGCCGTGATCCGGTCGTAGATCGCGCCTTGTTCGCAAAAGGGCAGCAACACCACCCATCCACTGAGCCAACCCTGGTTGGTGCCCGGCCCTTGTGTACCCCCAGCTCTTGCAGGGAGTCTTCTGAACGTATCATGATAGTTGTGCACGGCCAGACTGAGTTGCTTCAGGTTGTTGCTGCACTCGATCCGTCTGGCGGCCTCGCGCGATGCCTGGACCGCGGGCAACAGCAGGCTGATCAGGATCCCGATGATCGCGATCACCACCAGTAACTCGACCAGCGAAAAACCGCGACTCGGGGCAATTCCGCCATTCCTTTTGAGCGTGCGACCACAGTTTCGTGATCCTTGCCGGAAATTCATCCCTATTCCTCCTCATGGAAAGATGTTTCTCAGGAAACCAAGCTGTGCGGTCCCGGCGTGCCGGCCGGCCACATCCAGGTGACCGCGCCGAGACCGCGGAAATGGTGGATCGCAATCACCGTGCCATTCGTCCGGCACAGGCAGAGAAAGCGTCAAGTCCGGTCTCCCGTTGGAACAGCGACCTTGCCGCTGCCGGTTGACCCGTGTTGGAATCTCACCCCGGCCCGTGATGGGTCCCGGTTCCATGACAGGCGATGGCTCCGGGACGCTTTGCGGGCGTCAGTGCATTGGTGAAAGGGCAGGTGAGACGGAGCAAGGTTGCTTCGAGCCATCCAGTGCGACGCGACGGACGCCGCGAATCGTCACGCGACCGGACATTATTTCCGTTGCCGGCCACGGGAAAGTGTGACCTGTTCTGGGCACCCGTGCCCGGCGCCGGTGGTTCAGAAACCGGGCTTTCCGAAAGAAGGCTTTTGGCTGCTTCAACTTGCGACGATTCGCGGATATAGGCACGTGCCTTGCTTCTCAAGGACAGCCGGGCAATCGAGGCACCCGATCCAGAAAGGAGTCACCGTGGTCGATTGGCACGATATCCTCGTGGAGAGCAGGACTGTGCGGCTGTCCGGCACGGAGTACAGTCTCCTGTCGTTCCTTGTGGCTCACCCGGACCGGGTCCTCACCCGACGGGAGATCCTCGATGGAATGCACGGAGATCGGTATGCCATTACCGACCGGGCGATCGACGTGCAACTGGTCAGCCTCCGTCGCAAACTGGGCGCCGCAGCCAAAGCGATCGAGACGGTCCGCGGTGCCGGGTACCGACTGCTGTCCGATCAATTACCTGGTCGCTTCTCGGTGGACGCGACCCTAACCGAGCCATCTTCCGATGCGGACTCGGAGATCGCATCAGAGTAGCATCCCCACAGACCTTGCGTCGGCGGATTCATGCCTGCGATCGACTTTCAAGCGACCCATGCGGCACGCGGTCTTCGGGTTTCTAGACCATTGACCCTCTCGACGTGCCGCAAGAGCGGGGCGGCGAGCATCTGGCTCACGCAAGACGCTGCACACCCCACTCTCTTTGGCCAGAGCGAAGAGAAAGACACAGGACCGTTGGCACATTGTCTTTAGAAGGACGTACCTGCGTTGACTTCCTTCTTCGCACCGTTTCGCGTCACCAATGCCGCCACGAGGGCAATATTGATCTCGTCGCTGAGAAACTTGACCCTGCCATCTCCAAATAACGCGTTCAAACCGGAGCTATGGAAGCCGTAGGGTTGGCTCGACCCTTCCGTTCCATACGGAGCAGGGAACCCTGACGCGCCGTAGGTTTCGGTGGTATGATCGTAGCCATTGGTCCGATTGAGGAAAGTGCCGGCTTGCGTTGGCCCCGGAATGAGCGAACCATCTCTCGACGACCCCGAGAAAAGGATGTCGCTGGCAGGCCGCACCCAGCCACCAGCATTCGTGTGGTGATTGGTGAGGTTCTCGCCTCCGGGGACTAGATTATGAGCGCGATACACGAACGGACGTCCGCCCGACTCCCAAATGGCGATTGTGTTGGACGTGCCGTCAAGAACATCGGCGAATGTCAACTGCGAATTCTTGGGCAGGAACCCATTCGTGATTACAGCGCCGCCGGACCGTGTCGCGGTGCTCCCATCAATGGGAGAAGTCGCGGTCGAAAGGAGCCCCAGTTCGGGCGACACGCCCAAGGAGGCGCCGTAGTCGCCGACAGCCACGATCCCGGTCCACGCTGAGCTCCCTCCCGTGAACCCGTCGGGGTTATGATCCAGTGTGTAATTCTGCTTTGGTGCTGACGGGCATTCGTAGGTACTGATACGCAAGCTCGACACGGGCAGATTGATGGGATCACTCCACGTCACGGACGTGTCGTACTGATCCCACAACACCTGCTGCTCGATGAATGGCAATAGTCGCAGAAAGGCGCCCGCGCGGACGGTGGACGCCAGGATCGGGCGAACGCTGCTGGGCAGATGGCCGTTGGCCTGGTGGAAATTGTGGATGCCCAAGCCAATCTGCTTCAGGTTGTTTGTGCACTGCGTGCGGCGTGCGGCCTCTCGGGCTGCCTGTACCGCAGGCAAGATCAACGCGATTAGGACCCCGATGATCGTAATCACCACCAGAAGTTCGATCAAGGTGAATCCGCGCGGGCCCAAGGCCCAACGTTTGCGTTGGCTGCGGTTCGGTCCCATTCGTCTGTCCTGCTTGTCCATGATTCTGTCTCCCTTCTTACGGTTTTCAGATTTCCGCGCCGTCGCGCACACGTTGCGACGGCCAGTTCGTTCGGCCAAGGCGTTACGCACGTTGCGTACCAAACAACCCAAGAAGCCGTTCGACTCTTCAAGTCTGAAGCATTCCAACGCTCCGATCACGCCGTCTCCCTGCGTACCCGAATGTATGCTGTATTCCGGCGTTGCTGCTCGGCGGCACCAGATTCAGTGCGAGCAAGAAACAAAACACATTTGGGCTCCAGGGCGCCCGACTGGGCGGACTTCTCGGTTGCAGAGTCGCCGGCGGCCTGCCGTTACAGGTTATGGGACGCCATGACCGATTCTGGACCCCCGTGCCCCATGTCGGCGATTCAGACGCCGGCTTGAGGCAGTCCGGCGGCGAACGCTTTGGCGAAATGGACTTGCGACGAATCGCTGATCGCGGCACGCCACTCGCATCACCGACAGACGGTCATTTGTTGTCCAATCAATTGCCTGGTGGCTTTTCGATGGACGCAACCGTACTAGGGTCATCTTCCGAGGCGAACTCGGAGATCGAATCAAGGGAACCGGCCATGGAGACTACTATGCACATCAGTGCAAATCACAGACTGCTTTACGCGGAGACGCCGCTGGTTTCTCCAGCAAAGCCGCTGCCGAGCTCGTTTTGGCCAGAGGCGCAACACCCTTTGACAGCCGATCAGGAGGAACGAATTCGTGCGGCCCTGGGATACACGGGTCACTCGCTGCCCGCCGTAAGAATCGAGTGGCTGCGTCGATACTACGAATACCTGACTGCGCATCTGCTGATTCCCTTTGCGGCGCGATGTGCGGCTGACTTCGCTTTCCCACAACCAACTGACTTCTCAGTGACGGTGGTTGCCCTCTTCGATCCATACAAGATCGCGAGCCCCGACTCGTCGGGTCTCGTTTGCCGGGTTCGCAACCGACACGTGGAGAGCTGCACGCCGTTGGTGGACATTGAGGTTGACCAGCGCGATGCCAATAGCCAGCTCCTGGAGGATTACTGGTATTGGATCTGGAATTGGCGGTTCGATCCGCGAATTTAAGCGAATCGGCCCCTCTTCTCTATCAGGGCTGCGCCCTTGAGCTCCAGCCGAAGGGGGCCCAGAAGCAGGTTGCGTCAACGTCGAGAAATTCGCGACAGGAGTGCTTTCACTGGCGACGAGTACCGCATCGCCTGCGCTTGGTACACCCCACTCTCTTTGACCAGAGCGAAGAGGAAAACGCAGGACCGTTGGCAGCCGCACCAAGAGCGGCCCCCGGCTGGTAGAACCGGGGGCCGCAATGTTGCGCACAAACTTCCGAGTGGGGAGGCTTTGGCCTAGCAGCCGCAGCAGACGGGCGTGTTGTTGAAGCACACGTAGCAGCAGCAGCCGGCATCCAGACACGCGGACAGGCAATCACAGCAGGCCTGGAGCAGATCGCAGCATTTCTTGTCGCCGCTGGTGCATGTGATACACACTCCGTCCGCTGTGAACTCGCACTTGCAGAACCCGCAGGTGAGGCTGCACTGGCAGACGGCGATGCCGTTCAGCGTGCAGCACAGGGTGCAGGTCCCGCCGGCCAGCATCCGGCAGAGATTCTGCAGGGCGCCGCAGGCCACCTCGTCCTCGCACGAGCAGGTCAGCTTGATCCCGCCCGCGCACTTCTCCACCTTGATGCTGCACCGCGGCAGCACGCACCAGTTCGATGCGCTCGGGGTCCCCAGGGGAGGCAACTGCGGCGCCACGCTCGGGCCGCTCATGCCCGGGATTCCCAGTCCCATTCGTTCCAGCGTCATCGCGTTGGACATACCGATACTCCTTTCCGGCCGGCTCGCCCCAGTTCGATCAATCTGTGCTTGGCGAGCACGTGGGCCAACGGGCATCCGCGCCCCTCTGGTCGTCCAGTCAGAATGCGACGGCGTGAAAAAGAGCCCTCCCGAGTTCGGGTCGGGAACATGGAAGCTTGGATCAGTATATTCGTTTTCCGAAAAGATGACAAGTCCGCGAAGCAGCCCGATGCGGCGAGATATCCTAGCGCCGCCAACCGCGGTGTTCATCCTGTGGCTGATCACGGTTGCCCGTGCCCGGTCAAGGAACTTTGAGGGCCCGCAACGGAAGAGAAACCTCCGCGGAAGACGCCAGGGGGACATTCTTCATCGCCTCCTTGCCCGTTAGACAGGTTTGGCAGAGAGGTGAAGCCTTGCGGCCTTGACAGAGCTGTCTTCTCATTCGGCTGTCGGCATGCCGAATGCTATCAATGCTAGCAGACCGAATCACGCACGACACTTGCCGCGCCGAAGACCTTGTTGCTCTTCTCGGCACGGCCTCCGATCGAGGGAGCACGAGCATGAGCCGTAACCGCTTTAGCCGCCCGAGCCGGTTCTCCACCATGGTGACCAGCGGCGTGCCGCCTCTCTCCGGCTTCGCGATGATCCCAGCACCCGTGCATCCGGTACCGTTGCCGGCGGCGCAATTCGTCCAGGACATCTATCGCCTGGCCTACGAGCAGGCCGAAGCATCCGTCCGGCTCTCGCGATGGCGTCGCAGCCTTCTTTTCGGCAGCGATCGGCGACTTTGGAACTGACACGTCCGCGCTGACGAGCGTTGTCAGGCACCTGCCGGTGGCATCACACTTCCATCCCAATCCAGTCGTCGCAGCGGCCCCGCAGGATTGACGTGCAACTGGTCAACCTCCTGCCGATCACGGGCCGTCAATCACCACGGCCGTTTCCAGCGGATTTGCGCGAACCGGCGCACGGCAACACCTGGTTTTCGCGAGCATCTTTCGCTCTTGGCACATGGCACAACGGTTGCACTGACTCCGGTGGCGTCGTTACACTGCGCGGCCGCGTGCACTCGTGGCACGACAAGCAACTTGGCCTGAACAGCGCCCAACGCGTTGCCGGCGTGCTCCGTCTGGTGGACGCGATTGAGGTAGCACCGCCACGCGACCTGCCGGCCAGACCGGCGCGTTTCAACTTCGCTCCCGAGCTGGCCTAATGCTTCGCCAAGCGGCGAGAAGCAAAGCAATGACACGCCGGCACTTGCGCGTCCCGCAAATCACGACTCGGACCATAGACAATGCCAGCACATTTCCCGGGCAGCCTTGGCGGATCATGGAATCCCATGCTCCTTGCACGTTTCCGCAAAGAGCCAACGCGGCTCGACGAGTCGCACGACAAGAGAATGCTGGAAAGTGAAGTCCCCGTCCCACTGGCAACGGCCTCCCATGGCGCGCGGTTCCAAGATACCCTCGCAGACCAGCGGTAGCTGCAAACACGAAGCGGGACAGGACGTTATCGATTTCTCAGCCACGCACACGGCAGGCGATCCTCGGTGTTGCCAACCCCTGAACCTGGACTGCCCGTCATCGATCTCATATCAGGCGATGAATAAGACAAACCATGTTGGCACAGGACTTGCTTTCCATCAGTCGCAACGAAGAACGATCCATTGCAGAACGTAGGGAAACCGCGAAAGCCGGCTCGCACGCAGTCCGAGCCGCTCCTACCGGTTTTGAGTCATTCCAGTGCCACAACACCCTTACAGGTACGGGCCGAACGGCCGGGCGTCGGGTCAGCTTCCCAATCGCTGCCCGACGCCCGGCGCGTGAATCTCGCCGTGGCGGGATCGAGAAGATAGGAGGGCATAAGGATGCTCCGCGCCACTTGGTACGGCGATATCGTTCAGACGACCTTCAACACGCCGCTCGTAAAGCTCCACCGGATCATTCCACCGGGCCACGCTGCGGTGATGGTGAAGGTGGAGTTTCTCAGTCCGTTGGCCAGCGTCAAGGACCGCATAGGGCGCGCGATGATCGAAGCGGCCGAACACGCCCGTATCCTCCACAAGGACACCCACATCATTGAACCGACCAGCGGCAATACGGGCACTGCGCTGGCGTTTGTGGCTGCGGCCAAAGGCTACCGGCTGACGCTCGTCATGCCCGAGTCGATGAGCCTGGAGCGACGGGCGTTGCTGGAGGCATTGGGGGCTGACCTCGTGCTCACGCCGGCCAAGGACGGGATGCGCGGGGCAGTGGCCAGGGCACACGAGCTTGCCGCGGCCACGCCGGACAGTTGGGTTCCCCAGCAGTTCGAGAATCCCACCAACCCTGCCATTCACGAGACCAGCACCGGCCCAGAGATCTGGGCGGATACCGGCGGCAGAGTCGACATCCTTGTGGCCGGCGTCGGCACAGGGGGCACCATTACGGGCGCAACGCGGTTCCTCCGCAAGCACAACCCCCAGTTGCAGGCAATCGCCGTGGAGCCTGTCGATTCGCCGGTGATCTCCGGCGGCAAACCCGGCCTGCACAAGATCCAGGGGATCGGTGCGGGCTTCGTTCCCAAGAACCTCGACGTGTCGCTTCTCAACGGTGTCGAGACGGTTACCAACGACGAAGCTTTTCACTGGGCCCGCCGCCTGGCCAGGGAAGAGGGCATTTTGGGCGGGATCAGCAGCGGAGCCAACGCGGCAGTGGCCGCGCGCGTGGCCGCAAGGCGCGAAAATCGCGGCAGACTCATCGTGACCATCGCCGCCAGTTGCGGCGAGCGCTACCTCTCCACCTCGCTGTTCCGTCCGAACGGGAAGGAGGTCGCCGATGTACGCGTGTAAGTAATGGTACCGAACCAAGACTCCAGAACCGATTTCAACAATGAGGAGATCCGCCATGTCATTACGAAGATTGCTGTCGAGTGTTGCCTTGGCTGCCATGACCTTTGGATTCTTGCTGCCTTCCCTCGCCACAGCGAAGGACATCGAACTCTTGAACGTGTCCTACGACCCAACCCGTGAACTCTACAAGGAGTTCAACGCGGCCTTCAGCCAATACTGGCAAGCCCGCACCGGCGACACCGTTACCATCCAACAGTCGCACGGCGGCGCGGGCAAGCAGGCGCGAGCGGTGATCGACGGCTTGGAGGCCGACGTCGTAACATTGGCTTTGGCCTACGACATCGACGCCATTGCCGAGAAGGCCGACTTGCTGCCGGCTGATTGGCAAAAACGGCTCCCGGACAACAGCGCCCCGTACACCTCGACGATCGTTTTCCTGGTGCGCAAGGGCAATCCCAAGGGGGTTAAGGACTGGAACGATCTCGCGCGCCCCGGAATCTCAGTGATTACACCCAATCCCAAGACCTCAGGCGGTGCGCGGTGGAACTATCTGGCTGCCTGGGGCTATGTGCTTAAAAAGGAATTGGGCGATCTGGCGAGAGTGCACGATCCGAAGGCGGCTGCCGAGGTGGCCAAAGCCAACGCCAAGGCACGGCAGTTCGTCACGGCCCTTTTCAAGAACGTGCCGGTCCTCGACTCCGGCGCCCGAGGGTCCACGACGACTTTCGTCCAGCGTGGCATCGGCGACGTGTTCATCTCCTGGGAAAACGAGGCTTACCTGGCCATCAAAGAACTCGGTCCGGGCAAGTTCGAGATCATCACGCCTTCGATCAGCATCCTGGCCGAACCGCCGGTTGCCGTGGTCGACAAGGTGGTCGACAAGCACGGCACGCGCTCCGTCGCGGAGGCTTATCTGAGGTTCCTGTACACGAAGCAGGGCCAGGAATTGGTGGCCAAACACTACTACCGGCCGCGCCACCCGGAGGTGGCCAAACGATACCGGGGGCAATTCGTCGACGTCGCGTTGTTTACGATCGACGACGTCTTCGGCGGCTGGAAGAAGGCGCAGCAGACCCACTTCGCCGACGGCGGTCTCTTCGACCAGATTTATCAACCCAAGTAGCAGCGCAGAGCGAGGACTTCGCAGCAGCACCGCGAGAACTCCCTTGGTCCCTTTCGCCGCAGACTGGCTCCGGCCGCCTCCCCCGGGCCAAACGCGGGAGCCGGTCTGCGGCAAGCAGGATTTGTCATGTCCCACTGGAAATTCAAGCAGCGGAGCGTGCTGCCGGGCTTTGGCCTGGCGCTCGGGTACACCCTGTTGTACCTGAGTCTGATCGTGCTCATCCCACTTTCGGCATTGTTCTTCAAGACGGCGACGATGACCTGGGGGCGGATCTGGGATACCGTGAGCGATCCGCGCGTGGTGGCCTCCTATCGGCTCACGTTCGGCGCATCGCTGGCGGCTGCGGCGACCAACGCCGCGTTCGGTTTCGTCGTTGCCTGGACTCTCGTTCGCCACCACTTTCCCGGCAAGCGGCTCGTCGACGCCGTCGTCGACCTGCCTTTCGCGTTGCCGACGGCCGTCTCCGGCATTGCGCTGACGGCCCTCTATGCCGAAAACGGCTGGATTGGCCGTTGGCTGGAGCCGCTGGGGATCCAGGCGGCATTTTCTCCTCTGGGTGTGGCAATCGCCCTGACGTTCATCGGCTTGCCGTTCGTGGTCCGAACGCTCCAGCCGGCCCTCGAGGACCTCGACGTGGAGGTGGAGGAGGCGGCCGCCAGCCTCGGTGCCAGCCGCTTTGAGACTTTCCGCCGCATAATCCTGCCCACGGTTTTTCCAGCCTTGCTGACCGGCTTCGCCCTGGCGTTTGCCCGAGCCCTTGGCGAATACGGTTCGGTGGTGTTTATCGCCGGCAACATGCCGATGAAGACGGAAATCACGCCCCTTTTGATCATCGTTAAGTTGGAACAGTACGACTATGCGGGAGCCACGGCCATCGCAGTCGTCACACTAATAGCGTCGTTCGCGATCCTGCTGGCCATCAATCTCATCCAGTGGTGGAGCGGCTACCGCTATCGTATCGGAGGGTAGATCCAGATGGCCGCCGGAGCAACGCTTCAACAGCACACCCCGTGGAATGCCTCCAGAGAAGGTCATGGTATTCGCGCCGAGATCCCCTGGATCAAGTGGACATTCGTCAGCGTGACCCTCGGGTATCTCGGCTTGTTCCTGGCCGTGCCGCTGGCGGCGGTCTTTACCGAGGCCCTTCGCAAAGGGATCGGCGCCTACCTGGAAAGCTTTCAGGATCCTGCGGCGCTGGCGGCCATCCGTCTGACCCTGCTCGTGGCGGCAATCGCCGTCCCGGCCAATCTGGTCTTCGGCCTGGCCGCCGCCTGGGCGATTGCCAAGTTCAACTTTCTCGGGAAGAACCTCCTCACCACGCTCATCGACCTGCCGTTTGCCGTCTCGCCCGTAATCTCCGGCCTCATCTACGTGTTGCTTTTCGGGCAGCAGGGCTGGCTGGGGCCCTGGCTCTCCAGCCACGACGTCAATGTCATCTTCGCGGTGCCCGGGATCGTGCTGGCCACGATCTTCGTTACGTTCCCGTTCGTTGCGAGAGAACTGATTCCCTTGATGCAGGAGCAGGGAAACGAGGAAGAGGAAGCGGCTCTGGTGCTGGGGGCAGGAGCCTGGCAGACGTTCTGGCGCGTGACGCTACCCAACGTCAAATGGGCGCTGCTTTACGGAGTTATCCTCTGCAACGCCCGCGCCATGGGCGAGTTCGGCGCCGTCTCGGTCGTCTCCGGCCATATCCGCGGCAAGACCAATACGATGCCCCTGCATGTCGAGATCCTTTACAACGAGTACAACTTCGTGGCCGCTTTTGCCGTTGCCTCGCTGCTGGCGATCCTGGCGATGGTGACGCTGGTGGCCAAGACGTTCGTGGAGTGGAAAAGCCGGCAATCCGTGGAACTACTTGAGCCGACGACGGCAGAGGAGGTCTGAATCGTGAGCATCGAGCTGCGAAGCATTACCAAGACGTTCGGCAGCTTCACTGCCCTGCGCGACGTGAGCCTGAAGATCCCGGATGGCGAATTGGTGGCCCTCCTGGGCCCCTCGGGGTCGGGCAAGACGACTCTCTTGCGGATTATCGCCGGCCTGGAGTCGTTCGATCTACGGCCGCAAAGCGAGATCCTCTTCCAAGATCGCAACGTGGCCGGCCAATGCGTCGGCGACCGCCAAGTGGGATTCGTCTTCCAGCACTACGCCCTGTTTCGCCACTTGACCGTGATGGAGAACATCGCGTTCGGACTGCGCGTGCGCCGGAGCAAGGATCGGCCATCTCGGTCGGCCATCCGCGACAAGGTCCGCGAACTGCTCCGGCTCATTCAACTGGAAGGGTTGGAGAACCGTTATCCGGCGCAACTGTCCGGGGGGCAGCGCCAGCGCGTGGCGCTCGCCCGCGCGTTGGCCATCGAGCCCAAGGTGCTGCTGCTGGACGAGCCCTTTGGGGCTTTGGATGCCAAGGTTCGCCAGGGCCTGCGCCGCTGGTTGCGACGGTTGCACGACGAGATCCACGTGACCAGTGTCTTTGTCACCCATGACCAGGAAGAGGCATTGGAGTTGGCCGACCAGGTCGTGGTGATGAACCAGGGACGGATCGAACAGGTGGGCACTCCTGAAGACCTCTTCCATCGTCCGGCCAATGCCTTCGTTATGGACTTCCTGGGGAGCGTGAATCTTTTCCATGGCCGCATCGAGGCGGGCAAGGCGGTTTTCGGCTCGATGGTGCTCGACTCGCCCGACGGCTTGGAGATCGACGGCGAATCGGCGAAGCTCTTTGTCCGTCCGCACGAACTGGAACTTCATACGAAGCCCAACGGGGCGCCGTCGCTCCGCGCACGCGTCGTCCGGATTCAATCGGCCGGCCCCCTGGTGAAGATCGAGCTTGCCAGCGAGAGCGGCCAGGAGGTGCAACTGGAAATGTCGCACGAGCGGTTTCGCGAGGAGCCGGTGGCCGTCGGCAACGACGTCTTCGTCAGCCCACGCGACTTGCGCGTGTTCGTTGCCGATTATTCGATCTGAGCAACCGGAAGGCCGGATAGCACAGGAGCACGGGTATGTCCGAATCCGCATCGCCAAACGGGGCGCGGCCCCAAGTCGTCGAGCAAGGCCGTGACGAGCCCTGGCTGCCGCTGCTTCGCGAGTTGCTGCGCGGACTCCAGTTCGGCTCCGTCGTGATTACGGTGCAGGATAGGGTGGTGGTGCAGGTTGACCGCACAGAAAAGCATCGGCTCCGGCGCGCGTAGCAAACGCGCAGCGCAAGGACCGTCTTGCCGCACGCGGGGCAGAGCATTGGAAGCTTATGTCGTTTTCAAGACCATGATGATCGAAAGGAAAACCATGCCGCGAAAACAGGTCTATGGGGACATCGTTCAGACCACCTTCGATACGCCGCTGGTCAAGCTCGGCCGGGTGATCCCGATAGACCACGCCAGCGTGCTTGTGAAACTCGAGTTCTTCAACCCCTTCTCGAGCGTCAAGGACCGGATCGGCCGCGCGATGATCGAGGCCGCCGAACGAGATGGTATTATTGGACCCGACACGCACATTATCGAACCGACCAGCGGCAACACCGGCATTGCGCTGGCGTTCGTTGCCGCCGCCAAGGGATACCGCCTGACGCTCACCATGCCCGAGTCGATGAGCGTCGAACGCCGAGGCATGCTCCAAGCCCTGGGAGCCAACCTGGTGCTCACACCGGCCAAGGACGGAATGAAAGGAGCGATTGCCAAGGCCCAGGATCTGCTCGCCGAGACGCCGGATAGCTGGATGCCTCAACAATTCGACAACCCGGCCAATCCCTCCGTCCACGAGCAAACCACCGGACGAGAAATCTGGGAAGATACCGGCGGACGCGCCGACATCATCGTCGCGGGAGTAGGCACGGGCGGCACGATCACCGGCGTGACCCGCTACATCCGTCCGCGAAATCCGAAATTCCAGGCGATCGCCGTGGAGCCCGCCGACTCGCCGGTCATTTCCGGCGGAAAACCCGGGCCGCACAGAATCCAGGGAATTGGCGCCGGATTCATACCCAAAAACCTGGATACCAGTCTGCTCAACGGTGTGGAAACGGTCACCAATGAAGAAGCGTTTGCCTGGGCCCGGAGACTGGCGGCTGAGGAAGGGATCCTTGGCGGAATCAGCACCGGCGCGAATGTCGCCGCAGCGGCGCGCGTAGCCGGCCGACCGGAGTGCCGTGGCAAGGTGATCGTCACGGTCGCCGCCAGCTTCGGCGAACGGTACCTTTCCACCCCGCTCTACCAGGAAGGCAACGGGGTAATCGAGCCTGGGGCTTTCGCAAACGGCACGCCCCGAGTGTGATCGCCTTTTCCGACCGACTTCAGTGCCCGTCGTCCGCTTTCTTCGTGAACCGAACGAATGACCCACCAACCGCCCGCACCAAAGGGTCTTGCTTCTTTGGCGCTCCAAGCGGACTATGCGGCCGCGCTGGTACTACGTGACACGGGACGACCGGCTCGAGCACTGTTGATCCCGAGACCGGCCGCCCATGCAGCGCCGATTCTCCAATCATCGCCGGGGGAGGGGGCATGCTGGCTCGTGATGGGGCTCAATACAGACTGGCTGTTTCCCCCCTTCCAGCCCCCGGAAATCGCGATGCTCTCATCGCCGGCAACCGGTTGGTCAGCCACTGCAACATCGGGACCGAGCGTAATCATGACGCCGTCCTCGTGCCCGATGGGCTCGACATGTATGGAGAACGGTTGCCAGCTCATCTGCGCCATTTGCCCGGTGAGCCGGCAAAGAGCGGCGAACCGTGCTTAACGTCGATGTCGCGGTTTTCGTGATCTGCCGCTGTCGATGGAAACAACTTTCACTCCTCCAGCCGAAACCGGGCCCAGTCGACGCCCATCTTGCGCATCCGTGCACGCAACGTGTGCGGGTTGATCTTCAGGAGGGCCGCGGCCCCGCGCGGGCCCTCAATCCGACCGCGGCATGCCGCCAGGGCCGTCTCGATGTGGCGCTTGACAACCGCATCGAGCGGCAAAATTTCCGCAGGCAAACCGGCCACAGGCGGCTTCGACGCTACGGGCACTGAAGGCGTCGTCGCATGCGCCGTGCTGACGCCTAATGCCGTGGCTACCTCCAACCGGCGCCCGTCGCCGAGGATTGCCGCGCGATCAATCACCGCTCCCAACTCCCGAATGTTGCCCGGCCACGAATAGGAGCAGAGCAGTTGGATGTCTTCCGGGGTGGGCATGGCCGGCGGCAAGACAAATCGAGCGGCCGCGCGCCCGGCGAAGTGCCGGGCAAGGGCGGGTATGTCCTGGGTGCGATCGCGCAACGGCGGAATAAAAATCGGAAAAACTGCGATGCGATACCAGAGGTCGGCGCGGAACCCTCCGTCCGACACCATCGCGGCCAAATCGCGGTGCGTGGCGGCCACGACACGGACATCCACATGGATCGGCTTGTTGCCGCCCACGCGCTCGAGCCATCCGTCTTGGAGGATACGGAGTAGCCGCACCTGGGCCGCGGGCGGCAGCTCGCCAATCTCGTCCAACAGCAGTGTGCCTCCGTTGGCGCGCTCGAACCAGCCCTGGCGCGTCTCCACGGCCCCCGTGAACGCGCCCTTCTCGTGTCCAAAGAGGTGGGAATCAACCAATTCCATCGGTATCGCCCCGCAGTTGACACGGAGGAAAGGGCCGCTGGCGCGCGGAGAGCGTGTATGGATCAGACGCGCGATGACCTCTTTGCCCGTGCCGGTTTCGCCCAAGAGTAATACCGGGAGGTCGGAACGAGCCACAAGGTCGACGCGTTCCATGACCTCGCGCAGCCCGGAGTCGGCCCCCACCATGCCGTCGGTCACCTCGCGTCGGCCGAGTTTCGTCAGGAGGCTTTGCTTTTCGGCCTCTGCGGCCGCGCGCATCGCTTCCATTTCGCGCACGCGGTGGTCGTTCTCCAGCGCAACCGAAAAGGGCTCCAACAGGGCTTGCGCGAGTTCGGTCCCCTCTTCGCCCAACGATTG
Organism: Pirellulales bacterium; assembly: GCA_013360685.1. Taxonomy (GTDB): domain Bacteria; phylum Planctomycetota; class Planctomycetia; order Pirellulales; family Thermoguttaceae; genus JABWBD01. The sequence goes on along the minus strand of JABWBD010000022.1, from coordinate 7,424 downwards.
GCCTTCGGCTGCCACCAGGCCGAGAATGCCGCAAGGCCCGTTCGCGTCGACCAAGGGCCCGACGACTACTTCTTCACCGACTGTTCGGGGAACGATCGTCTCGATCAGTGGCGTCCCGGCCGCGTGCTGCGAGCGACGAATCGCCTTGCCATCTCGGCACCAGTCCAGCAGTTCTTCGGCCATCGAGGGCGAACAGACGGTCCTTGCGTCGGATAAGAGCTGCTCGCACGGGCCAGGACCACACGCCACCGTTTCCAAAGTCGTCTTGTCTTGGAGGTTGATTCGACGCACAAAGATTTGTCCAACGGCACCGCGACCCGCAAGCAGATCGCCAATAGTCTGCGCCGCTTCGCCAATTTCAATGTGGCGACAAACTTCTCGCCAAATGTCAGCTATTAACTGATGGATCGAAATCGCGTCCACTCCGCGTTCCTTCACGGAATTTCCAGCATATAACACGGTTAGTCCCTTGATATGTCACGGATTTTCTGGGCGAACAACAGGGTTTTCTCGTTCTCGAGCGAACACCGCTGTGGAGAAGGAGGAGGTCCGTCTTTATAACCCTTTAGCAGATAGGAGCTTGCGTCAAACATCCTCGCGATCGCACCGGGCAGGATGTGGAGGACTTCCAACTTCGCCTTCCAAACTAAGCAACTACTACGCCACAGCTCGAAGTCGCGCACCAAGACCAACGTTTGGTGCCGCGAAGTCTGGGCCATCGCAGCGGCGAAGCGAACTCGGGTTCGGCCTCTCAACGTTTCAATCGGGGCAGAACGTCCCACCGCCGAGGATCTCACAGCGCTTCGTTCGGCACAACTGTCCCGTCTGCATATCGACGGACGCTATATCGGTCCCTTTCAGAAGATTGCAGAGATAGCACGCCCATGCCAGATTCTTCTCCAGAGTCGGGCCGCGATGCTTCCACAGCGACCGATGCGCCCGAATGAAGACGCGGTGGTAGTCGCCCGGATCGCCTTCCGCCAACTCGCCCACGTTCCACAACTGGTTTGTGGTTCTCGGATAGGTTCTTAGTCTTGAATGAGTCGCATGCACACCAGGCGGTCGTCGCCTCGTACGTAGAGGAGCCCGTGCGACAAAACGGGCGCGGACCAGGCGGGCGGCTTGATCAACGGCGGACCGCCGGTCGCCTCCCGCACCACCGACTGGGCGACCTCGACGTAACGGTCCTGGTTCGCCTGGACCAGTCGCAGCACACCATCCTCGCTGAGGCAGACGAAGTGGCCATCGACGTACAATAGCGACGCTCGCCGCAACCGTGGTTCGCTCCACATGACCTTGCCCGTCTTCCATTCGATGCAGCGGAGTTCCGCCTCGCTCGAGTGGCGGCCGCTCGAACCGTAGAGATAGCCCTCGTGGTAGACCGGCGTGTTCCAGTGGGTCTGCATGGCCTTGTTGCGCCCGGAAGGGTCTTTCCAGACCACCGTATACGCGCCCGGCCGCACCCGCAACAGCGAACTGCCCGGCCCGTAAGTCTCCGAGATAAAGACCTCGTCACCGACCACGACGGGTGTGCTGGCGTTGACACTGTCGCGGAGCCTGGCTCGCCACGGATAGTGGAAGTCGGCCTCGCCGCTGCGCGGTTCGAAGCCCACCAGCCCCCCGCGAGCGAAGGCGAAACACCAGCGGCGGCCGTGGATGGTCGCAAGCTGCGGCGTGGCATAGCTGGCCAATTCGTCCGTGATCGCGTAGTTCACCTCTCCCGTCCATTTGTCGAAGGCGACGATGCCCGTGCCATTGCCCGCCGCGCGGTCCAGATCGTAGCGCCCGGCGTCCTGCGACTCCGCGGGGCTGCCGCCGACCATCACGATCAAAAGGTTGCCCTCGACCACGGGCGTGCTGCCGACCCCAAAAAAGTTCTGCACCACCCCGAACTTCTTCGCCGTGTCCACATGCCATACCTGCTTGCCGTTGTCGGCTCGCACACAGTGAAGCTGTCCCTCGGCCCCGAAGAGATAGACCAGGCCCTCATCGATTAGCGGGGAACATCGCGGGCCGTTGTTGTAGCCCAGCAGGTCCTCGTAGTCGGTCGGGTACTCGTACTTCCAAAGAAACTCCCCGGTCCGGCTGTCGAGGCAGGTCAAGCGCGCCTGGTCGCCGTACCGGTCGAACTGGAAAAACCTGCCGTCGGCCACCGAACCGATCCCATAGCTCGTGCCCAGCGGGCGGTGCCAGACGATCGCCGGGCCGCACTCGCCCCAGTCCTTCCGAATCCCCGTTTCGGGCGACTTGCTGTTCCCCTCCGGCCCCAGCAGCCGCGGCCAGTCCACGCCCCCAGACACGCGCTCGGCGCAGTTCTCCCGATCTCGGTGCCCTCGCGCTCGGCAAAGGTCTCGCGACCTCGCCGAGCCCCCCGCGCTCGGCGCAGGTCTCCCGACCTTGCCGACCTCTCCGGACTCCCAACCCTCCGGTTCGCCTCCACGCTCCACGCTCCTCGCTCCTCGCCAAGCCTGCTCACAACCGGGGCTGCATGCTAGCCAGCACAGAAGCAGAACGCGCGCCCGGCGCAGGTCTCCCGCCCTCGCCGACCTCTGCAGAATCTGGCGGATCATTCTTGCCGATCATTGGTGTCGGGGTTGAGTTCAGAACTCATTCAGCATAGCATGGGCGACGTCCCCATGAGAATGGCGCCGGCGAGAGCAACACAGCACATCGAAGCCGTTGCTGCTGCCGCCTGCGCCCGCACTACTCCCACCACGCAAAGACCGCGTCCGTGTTGTCGATGTCGGTCTTCTCGCCGGTGCCGGTTTTCCACAGTTCAACTTTCTCGAACTGGTTCCGCCAAAGAATCCGGGCCAACGCCTCGATTGGAACGTCGGCCGGCGTGCCGTAATCGCGAGGGTCCACGGCGGCGCCCGTCAGGACCGGCTAGTCCTGGCCGTCGCCGGCGGAGGCGGGGATCTCGTCGAAATGCTTGGCGTAGTTGGCGAAGGCGCCCTTGGCATTGGTGCCGGAGAGAATCACCTCGGTGGCCTTGCCGTCGAGCAGATCGACGCCGGTTGTGCCGATCACCCGCGCGCCGTCGCTTCCTCCCAGCCCGTCGCAAGAGAAACTCCCGGCCTCGTCCGCGGCAAACTCGTACACGATGCCGTTGATCGCCACCCGGCGGCCGCCGGCAGCATCGAAGCGGAACTGATTGTCCCGAGCGGTGCCGTGGACGGTCACCCCCGTCCCGGCCGTCTCGACCAGGTTGCCCATCCGCAGATCCACCGCCCCGCCTGGCCCGCCGTTCCGGCCGCTACGGCACGGCGGATCGCGTCTGCTGCTCCTCTTGCGGCAGTTATTGATTCGCCGATCTTTACTGCCCCTCGGGTACTTGCAGCCGGAGCGGCGCGAGTACACACTAAAGCCACCAGGAGGAGATCTTATGATTCAAGAAAACGCCCCTCGGAACTCGTCGCGGTTTTGCCGTTTCGCGCAGGAATCCCCAATCCGCCGGACCTCCAGACTTCTCACGCCCATTGTTGCGGCCGCGTTGATCGTGCTCGCTGCCGCCCCGGCGGTCGAGATCCACGCCGAGGAGGGGCTTGTCCTGCACGTGGCCACCGATGGCAACGATGCCTGGTCGGGCCGCCTGCCCGCGCCGAATGCCGACAAGAGCGACGGTCCGCTGGCGACCCTCGAGCGGGCCCGCGACGCCATCCGCAGCCGCAAGCAAGCCGGTCCGCTGCCCAAAGGCGGAGTCGCTGTCGAAATGTCCCCCGGCATCTACGAACTGTCCCAACCGCTGGAACTCGTCGAGCAGGACTCAGGCACCGAGGGGTCTCCGATCATTTACCGGGCACGAGAACGCGGCACGGTCCGGTTGATCGGCGGACGCGTGGTCACCGGATGGAAACCGGTGGTCGATTCGGCCATCCTCGCTCGATGGGATGAACAGGCGCGAGATAAAGTGCTTCAGGCGGATCTTCGTGCTCAGGGCATCAGTCGTTTTGGGCAGTTGCAGGCCGGCGACCGTTGGGGCGCGTCCAATCCCGACCTGGAATTGTTCTTCCAGGATGAGCCGATGACCTTGGCCCGCTGGCCCAACCAGGGATACGTGAGAATCCCCGCCGTGCTCGGGCCGACGCCGGTGGATGTCCGCGGCACCAAAGGTTGCCGCGAAGGGGTCTTCACCTTCGAAGGCGACCGCCCCAACCGCTGGGCCGGAGAAAAAGACGTCATGCTCCACGGCCACTGGTTCTGGGACTGGGCCGACCAACGGCTCAAGGTCGAGTCGATCGATACCGGGAAGCGGGTCATCACGCTCGCGCGCGAGCCCCAGCACGCCTACGGCTTTCGCGCCGGCCAGTGGTACTACGCCTACAATCTCCTCTCCGAAATCGACCAGCCGGGCGAATGGTACCTGGACCGCCAGGCGGGCATCCTCTACTTCTGGCCGCCCGCCGCCGTCGAGACCGGCCGGCCGATGATCTCGGTTCTGCCCAATCTGGTTACAATGGAAAACGTATCGTTCGTCACCCTCCGCGGCATCATCTTGGAGGCCTGCCAGGGCACGGCCGTCGCGATCTCCGGCGGCGTGAACACGCGCCTTGCCGGCTGCGTGGTCCGCAATACCGGCGCGTGGGCGGTAAGCCTGGGCGGCAGCCGCAATGGGGTCGTCGGTTGCGACCTGTATAACCTGGCCGACGGAGGTGTCTCCGTGTCCGGCGGAGACCGCAAGACCCTGACGCCCGCCGCCCTCTACGTCGACAACTGCCACATCTTCCGTTTCGGCCGCTGGAATCCCATCTGCAAACCGGGCGTCCAGGTCGATGGCGTGGGCAACCGGGTATCGCATAACCTCTTCCACGATGCCCCGCACATGGCCATTATGTGGGGCGGCAACGATCATACCTTCGAATTCAACGAATTCCACAGCGTGGTCTATGGCGCCAACGACGCCGGAATCATGTACGCCGGCTACAATCCCGCCATGCGCGGCCACACGATCCGCTACAACTACTTCCATCACGTCTACGGCCACGAGGGCCGCGGCTGCAACGGCGTCTACCTCGACGACATGTTCTGCTCGGCCACAATCTTCGGCAATATCTTCTGCCAAGTGCCGCGTGCGGCTTTCATCGGCGGCGGCCACGACAACGTGGTCGAGAACAACATTTTCGTCGACTGCACGCCCGCCCTGCACGTCGATGCCCGGATGATGGGCTGGGCCTCGGCTTCCGTCCCCATCATGAAGCAGCGTCTCGAAGAAATTCCCTACCGCGAAGAGCCCTGGCGCAGCCGCTACCCGCAACTGCTGACCTACCTCGAAGGCGACTATGCCCAGCCCCGAGGCAATCTGGTCGCCCGCAACATCTGCTGGGGCGGAAAATGGGACGAGGTCGAGCCCAAGGCCCGGCCCGGCGTGATCTTCGCCGATAACCTCGTCGGCCAGGACCCTCGCTTCATCGACCCGGAACAACTGGATTTCCGCCTCCGCGACGACTCGCCGGCCTGGAAGCTCGGCTTCCAGCGGATCCCCGTCGAGAAGATCGGGCTCTACCCCAGCGATGACCGCGCAACCTGGCCCGTCCGCCACGCGGTCCGCGCGCGGCCCACGCCGCCGACTGGGGGGAACTGAAGCGAACGGCCTGGCTCGCCGGCAAGAAACGTCGCGCACGATCTTGGCTGCGGCGGCGCCGGGAACGCCTACACTCTCAACCTCGACGGCTACGTCGATTTGCCGGACACCTTGACGGCCTCGCGGAGGTTGTCGCCCAAGGGGAGGAGCCAGCGCTGGCCGTCGACTTCGATCTCCGCTTCGCGGCGGCCGATTCGCTGGACCTTCCCGCGGAAGTCGCCGGCCCGGAATTCGTCTCCCTCGCGGAGTTTCAGGCAGTCGCCCGAGGTCCGGTTCACGATCCAAGCCTGAGGCTGCTCGCCGACCTGGACGACCGCCGTCAGGTAGACGTACTTGGCGGCGTCGAACTTGGGAGGCTCAGCCGGCGGCGGATCGGGCTTGCGGAACGGGGCGAAGATGTTGCGGCCCGCAACCGCTTTGGCGTAATCGGAAGCACTGACAGTCAGAAGAGGCTTCGACGGCTTTTCGGGGAGCTTGTCGGTGCGATCGGACTGGGGAAGCGAGAGGGCCTCAACCGAGAGCTGCACGTCGAGTTTCCTGCCGTTGTCCGAAGGCAGCAGATCCAAGTTGAGGATCTGGTGGAGATAACCGGCGGAGTAGAACCGATAGAGAAACTGCGTCACTTCCTCGAGCGTGGCCTGGGCCTGGAGGTTGAACCGCAGGGCATAATAGGTCTCGCCGCGCTGGCGGCCGATCGTCGTTTCCACCTTGGTGCCGTCGAAGCCCACGCTGTTGGCCGAGGCGAGCAGCCAGTTCTGATATACGGAACGGGCGGCCTCCCGATCTTTGGGAAGCGATTGCCGCTGCCACTGGGCCAGCCGCGCCGCGGCCTGCCGGCCGCGCTCGATCTGCCGTTTCTTGCGTTCGATTTCACGCGTCAGCTCGTTGCGTTGCGCTTCGCGCGGGCCGCCGGAACGTCCCCACGTCGAAAGAAACATCTTGCCGAGAAAGAGAACCACCAGCACGGCCGTGACGATTGCCAGATTCCGCTCGCGTTTCTTCAGCGCCATTACTGCCCTCGTTCAATCCGCACGGTGGAGCGAAACTGCACGCCGTAGGGCGGCTTCACGCCGCTCTCGCTCTTCGATTTGCCCGCCAGGCGGTGCCGCTCGTCGTGCAGTCCGCGGTCGAGTTCGCCGACCGATTCCACGTTGCGCGCCACGCCGTCCAGCGTGATTTCTCCCCGGCCGGAATTCACGTTGAGTTTGATCTGGGTGAGCATGGCGTCCTCGGCCTGCGGAAAATGTTCGGAGAGCCAGCGCAACTCGTCAAGCCAGTTGACTTCGCCGGCGATCCACTGCGCGACTTCCTGCGCGGCCTTCTCGGTCTTTTCCGCTTTTTCAAAGTTCTTGTCCAAGGTTCGGGAATTGGCCTGAAGGCGGCGGATCTCCGATTCCACCCGACCGCCCTTGAGCCAGCTTGCCGCCATCACCGCCAAGACGAGCAGACCCGCGGCGAGCCCGGCCAGAGCATAGGTGTTGCGGCGGCTGGGCGGCTCCGGACGGCGTCGCGGATGGAGGAAGTCGAAGGCGGGCGGGGTGGACGTCGCTTCGTCCCAGGCCGCGCCGACCAGCGGGGCAAAGCGACGAAACGACTCAGTGCAGTCCCTCGAAACACGGTCTTCCCACTCGACCTCGCCGAAAGGATCGACGACGTCGCTCGGCAGCCTCAGCTCTTCGGAAATCGACGCAGCCAACCGTCCCCACCGGTCGCTGGTGCCCAAGAACACGACCGATTCCGCCGGCCGGCTGCCCGGTTGGTTCTGCGCCGCGGCCATCGTGCGGCGAAGTTCCACCGCCAGCGCGGGCGCGTGCGCCGGGTCCGCCAGCGGGTCGCCGGGCAG
>JABWBD010000338.1 GCA_013360685.1 Pirellulales bacterium | reverse complement strand
GGAAGTCGTGATCAAGGACGGCTACGGCCCGTTGCCGGCGCGCGTCGTTGAGAAGGAGCTCGGAAAGCTCCAGTAGATCTGTGCTGGGTTCTCCGGCGCGGAGCTGCAACGGCGGGTGTGCGCCGTCCTTCGCGCTGCGATGCCTACCTGCCAAGCCGGAACCTTCACTTCCCGTTGCCTTCTTTCGGAGCGGCGCCGCCCGAATCTCATGCCGACGATCGACCAGGCGAGGATCCGGAGAGCCAGGCGGCACGACCGCCTCGCGCGCTGGATCATCACGCTCGGCGGTGTCACGGTCATCGCCAGCGTGGTGGCGATTCTCTTGTTGATCGTGAGCGCGACCTTCCCGCTCTTTCGGCCCGCTCGCTCGCACTCAATCGCGTGGACGCGCCTGCCGGAATCCCTGCCGGCCAAAGACGTCGTCGGTCTCGGCGTCGAAGTGGGCGTCGGCGGACATGCGGTGGAGGCAGCCACCGCCTACACCATGCTTCGCGACGGGACCATCCGGTTCCTCGACCTGCGGGACGGTGTCAAGGTCCAGGGAGAGCAAGACCTCAAGGCCGCCGGGGCTGCGCGGACGCCGGGCAGGACCATTGTCGCCGTCGAACGGCACGCCGGCTCTCGCAACTCGATCCTCTGGTCCGACGGATCGGTCTCGCTCGTCGACGTCGCCCTCGCTCCCGAACTGGATGAGCGTGGCCTGCGCCGCATGAAGCACGTGGTCCGTGAGCTTGGCAGTGTTGCGCCGGAAGGAGAGGTCCGGCCCCAAACCGCCTTGGTCCGACGGGATGAAGAGGGCGGTTTGACCTGCGCCCGCCTGTTGCCGGGAAACCGTATCCTGATCGTAAGGCAGGTCGCCAACGAGGATCTCTTCGGAGACGCCGGCATCAAGACGTATCGCACCACGCTGGACAAGGGCATTCCAGGAACGATCACCGCCATCGCGATGGACACGGAAGGCAACACGCTCTACGCCGGCACGGACAACGGCCGACTGCTCCTCTGGGAGTTGACGCCGGAGGCCGGCATCCGGCGCCAGGAAACGGCGCCCGCCTTCCGCGACCGGCGAGCCATCACGAGCCTTGCCATGGTGTTCGGCGACGTCTCGCTGGCCGTGGGCGACGGGAAAGGGGGCCTTTCCTCCTGGTTCGAGGTCGGGCGGGGCAGGCAACGGAAGCTGGAGTTGGTCCACCCGTTGCGGTCCCACGCGGGGCCCGTCCGCGAGATCCACCCGTCGCAGCGGAACAAGTCCCTGCTGAGCCTGGGCGGCAGCGGGGCGATCCACCTGGACCACCCTACCAGCGAGCGCGGCCTGCTTTCGCTCGATGACCCGAAAACACCCTTGCAATCGATCGCCTTCTCCCCACGGGGCGACGCGGCAATCGCTCTGGGGACCGGAGGTGAGTTGCGCCTTTGGCTGATCGACAGTCCCCATCCCGAAATCAGTTGGGAAACGCTCTTCGGAAAGGTGCTGTACGAAGGCTACGACGAGCCGGATTACGTCTGGCAGACGACCGGCGGCGCGGATTTCGAGCCGAAGCTCAGCCTGGTGCCGATCGTCTTCGGCACACTGAAGGGGACGTTCTACGCGATGCTCCTGGCAGTGCCGCTGGCATTGCTGGGAGCGGCCTACACGAGCCACTTCACCACACCGGGCTTCAAGAACGCCGTCAAGCCGGTCGTCGAGGTCATGGCGGCCATTCCGTCGGTGGTGATCGGTTTCCTCGTCGCGCTGTGGCTCGCTCCCAAGATCGAGGAGTGGATTCTGGGCGTCTTCGCCAGCATGGTGACGATCCCGCTCGTGTTCGTCGCCTTCATGCTGTTGTGGCAGTTCGCCCGAAGGTACGAGCCGGCCAAGCGGGTCGAGAACGGGTACGAGTTCCTCGTGATGCTCCTTGTGATCCCCTTGGGAGCGGCCCTGGCATTTGCCGCAGTTCCACTCCTGGAAGGTCTTGTGTTCGATGGCAACTTCAAGCTGTGGCTCTACGAGACCATGAGCACCCGCTATGACCAGCGAAACAGCATCATTATTGCCTTCGGACTGGGGTTCGCGGTCATCCCGATCATTTTCTCGATTGCCGAGGATTCACTGTCGAGCGTACCGCACAGCCTCACCGCGGCATCGATGGCCCTGGGCGCCAGCCGCTGGCAGACCATGTGGCGCGTGGTCCTCCCGTCGGGCAGCCCCGGCATTTTCGCCGGCACGATGATCGGCTTCGGCCGCGCGGTCGGCGAGACCATGATCGTGCTGATGGCCACGGGAAACACCCCCATTCTGGATCCGAGCCCATGGAACGGCATGCGGACACTCTCCGCGAATATCGCGGTGGAGATTCCCGAGGCGCCCGTGGGCGGAACTCTCTATCGAGTCCTGTTCCTATGTGCAGTTCTCCTGTTTCTCTTGACCTTCTCCCTGAACACGGCGGCGGAACTGGTCCGGCAGCGTCTGAGAAAGCGGTACGGCCGGCTGTAGACCGGCGGGCGCGCGGAAAGCGGTTCTGGAGACAAGGCGAGCCGATGGTCTGGGCGACCGGCGCGGCGCTGGCCGCGGTGCTCTTCTTCACGATCGTGTTGCTGGGGGTGGTTGTTGTCAACGCCGCGGCGGTCTTCTGGCCGGAGGCAGTCGGACTGGTGACGTTCGAGGATGGAAGCCGCGTGTTGGGCGTGCGTCTCGACAGTGCCGTCAATCCGGACACCGGTGTGCGAACGGTGCGGTTTAAGACCGGAAACCGGGAGTTGGACCCGGCGCGGCTCGATTTCCATTGGTACGAGGCCGACCAGATCCGCGAGATCGCGTATCCGGAGGATGTCTTCGTGCTGGAACGTCTGGAGAACGGCAATTTCTACGGCTTCCTCGAAGCCGTCCGTGCGCCGAACCTGGATCTTCCGGAGACGGGCGACTCCGGCGAGGGTTTCCGTTGGGCCTTGGCTGCCGCACGTGCAAAGCAGGCAGCCCGGATCGTTCCGCTCACGGACCAGCTCTCGTCGTTGAGCGACCGGCTTCAGTCGGTACGCCACGCGGTCCTTCGAGCGGAATACGAGAAGAAACGAGTGCTTGCCGGCGCGCCGGCAGGGGCGACGGCTCGCCTTGACGCAAGGCTGGCGGATCTTGCCGAACAGGAGCACGAGCTGAAAGCGCAGTCCGATGCGCTCGTCGTCGAGCAGCAGGGCCAAGAAGCGGAACTTGGGCAGAATGCGGCCGTGTTTCGCACCGGCTCCGGCGCGACGGTGGAAATCCCGCTGGTCGAGATCGTTCGGCACTATCGTCCTAACGCCATGGGGTTTGGGCAGAAAGTTGCCCACTATTTCTCGAAGGTCGGCGAGTTGCTCACCGAGAATCCTCGCGAGTCGAACACCGAAGGAGGGCTGTTCCCCGCCATCTTCGGGACCGTGATGCTCGTCTTTCTCATGGCGGTCTCGTGTTTTCCCCTGGGAGTGCTGGCCGGGATCTATCTGGGGGAATACGCCAAAGAAGGGCCGCTGGTGCGGACCGTCCGCATCGCCGTGAACAACCTGGCGGGAATCCCATCGATCGTCTACGGCATTTTCGGACTGGGGTTCTTCGTCTACGGGATCGGCGGGCTGATCGACTTGTGGTTCTTCCCGGAGCGGACCGCCAACAACATGCCGACGTTCGGCACCGGGGGGATCCTGTGGGCGAGCCTGACGCTGGGCCTTCTGACGGTGCCGGTGGTGATCGTTTCGACGGAAGAGGCCCTGCGGACCATCCCTCGCGGACTGCGGGAAGGTTCCTACGCGCTGGGTGCCACCAGGTTCCAGACGCTTGTCCGCGTGCTCCTGCCGATGGCCTCTCCGGGGATGATGACCGGATTCATCCTGGCGATGGCCCGCGCGGCCGGTGAAGTGGCGCCCCTGATGATTACCGGAGTGGTCAAACTGGCGCCGGATCTGCCGGTGGACGGGGCGTTTCCCTATTTCCACCCGGATCGCAAGTTCATGCACCTGGGATTTCATATCTACGACATCGGATTCCAGTCTCCGAACGTCGAAGCCTCCAAACCCATGGTGTACGTCACCACCATGCTGCTGCTTGTGATCGTGCTTTCGATGAGCAGCCTGGCGATCTGGCTGCGGAGCCGGATGCGGCGGCAATTTCATTCCCGAACCATTTAGAGGCCCTAACAAAACCGGCCCAGGAGACCTTCGGTCGGCGGTTTCGGCGGGGTCAGAGACCCTCGCCGAGCGGAGCAATTTCATTTCCGAACCATTGAGGGACGCCATGCAGTCAATCCCCCAGCCCGCCATCAGAAAGCCTTTCATGGACGAGCCGAACGCCTCGCCGGCGCCAAATGCCGCGCGGCCTGTTCTGACCAAGGCGGCGAGATCGGCCGACCAAGGACCGTGCACCGTTGCCGATCCGATCGTCCGGGCCGAGCACCTCTACCTCTATTACGGCGAGTCCGAGGCCCTCACCGACATCACCATGGATTTCCCTCGCAACCAGGTGACCGCGCTGATCGGCCCGTCCGGCTGCGGAAAGTCGACCTACCTTCGGTGTCTCAATCGGATGAACGACCTGATCGACGCCGTCCGCACCGCCGGCAGCATCCGTGTCGACGGCCAGGACGTGTTGGATCCGTCGATCGACGTGATCGAGTTGCGGCGGCGCGTCGGGATGGTGTTCCAGAAGGCCACGCCCTTCCCGAAGTCGATCTACGAGAACGTGGCCTATGGCTTGCGGATCGCCGGGATCTCCAGCCGGAACACGCTGGACGAGACGGTCGAGCGGAGCCTCAAGCGGGCCGCCTTGTGGGACGAGGTCAAAGACCGGCTGCAGGAATCGGCCCTGGGGCTGTCCGGAGGGCAGCACCAGCGGCTGTGCATTGCGAGGGCGATCGCGGTCAACCCGGAGATCATCCTCATGGACGAACCCTGCTCGGCCCTTGACCCCCGCTCCACGACGCGGATTGAGGACTTGATTGCCGAGCTGCGGGGAGAGTATACCATAATTATCGTGACCCACAACATGCAGCAGGCGGCCCGCGTGTCGGACCACACGGCCTTCCTCTACGAAGGCGTGCTGGTGGAGTTTGGGCCGACGAAGCAGGTGTTCACGAATCCCGTGAAGAAAGAGACGGAAGACTACATCACCGGCCGGTTCGGCTGATCCGCCCCGCGGAGAGGCGGCGTGGGGCCGAGCGGTCTTACGCCGCGGCAAAGAGCCAGGAAGCCCCAACATGTCCGTGCATCTGGACCGGGAAATTGGAAGACTCAAGAAGACCATTCTGTCGCTATGCGCCCTGGTCGAGGAGCAGGCCCAGATCGCCGTGCAAGCCCTGCTCGAACGCGACGAAGAAGCCGCCCGCGAGGTGGAAAGCCGCGATACCGAGATCGACCACCGCGAGGTTGAGATCGAAGAGGACTGCCTGAAGATCCTCGCCTTGTATCAGCCGGTCGCCGCGGATCTGCGGTTCATCGTTTCGGCCTTGAAGATCAACAACGACTTGGAGCGGATCGGCGACCTGGCGGTGAATATCGCGCGCAAGGCGATTACTTTTGCATCGCAGCCGCCGATGGAGATTCCGTTCGACCTCGGCCGTATGTGGCAGAAGGTGCAGGGCATGCTCCGCGACTCGCTGGATGCCATGGTCAATCTCGACGCTCGTCTGGCCAACGAAGTCTGCGGCAGGGACGACGAGGTGGACGAGATCAAACATGAAATCCGTCAGCGCGCGGAGGACATGATTCGCATCGAACCGGAGAAGACGGCCGCCCTGTTGACGCTGGTGGCCGTCTCCCGCAACCTGGAGCGGATCGCCGACCACGCCACGAACATCGCCGAAGACGTGATCTACATGGTCGAGGGGCACATCGTCCGCCACGCCCCCCTCGACAACGGTTCCGCCGGCCGCGCCCGGCCCAGGTGAACAGGCGGCCGACTCGCTTGTTGGTCCGCGAGGAGAAGCGTTCAACCGAGTCTGCGGATGTGTTCGAACTCGGCTGCGGGGTCCGCAACGTCTTCTGCCGGCTACCGTGGCTTTTCGGGCAATTGCATCTGGAGCTCGACGTGCGCGGAGAGCCCGGCCGGCGTCAGTTCCGCGTCGAGCGCCATCCCCCGGAACCAGCTTAGCGGCGGCGTGACGAAGCCGGGCGGCGGCTGGTCGGGCGTGCGCGAGCCTTCCAGGGCCGTCGATGTCCAGTAGGCAGCGCCTTCCGGCGCTTCGCGGTAAACGTACTCGCCGCCCAGCGGACAGATCAGCTTCGCTCCCAGGAGCAATTCCGCGGCCGTCTTGCAGTCCGGCCCGGGCACATGGAGTTGCTGTGAGAGTTGGTGCAGCAACCGCAGATTGCCCAGCGTCGTGGCGCGCGTGCGGAGATAACCAAAGCGGTTCAGCAAGGGCGGCACTCCCAACTCCGTCAGATCGGCCACGTGGGCCCTCAGTTGGGCCGGTCGCTCGGCTTCTTCGAAACGGAGCTGCGGCATCACGGCCATCAGCATGTCGGGCTGGAACGAGTAGGCGGTGAACTGCCCGAGCTGCCGCCGCCAGATCCCGGCGGGCGTGCTCGCCATGCCGTTGGGGTCGGGCGGGCCCATGCGGCGTTCCAGGAAGCCGAGCAGGCCCGGCCCGCCCGTGGTGCCGAGATATCCAACCAACACGTTGCGTAGTCCGCCTTCCGGCAGGAGCGAACCGGTCAAGGAATCGAAAGGCATTCCGAAATCCTGAAGTCCGCCGAAGAGGCGGCCTTCCGGCCTGATGAATTCAAAAGAAACCATGTTGATCGGGATCGGAGCCAACTCGACCTTGTCGGCGGGTCCGACATTTTTCGCGATGCGGTCGTAGTTCGCCTTGTTCATGGGGGTCATGCGGACGTCGATTTCGATCCGTTCGCGACGGCCGGCCATGCCGTGGCGCTTGAGCCCGACGACCACCGGATCCAGCCGCTGCCAGTTCGCGCGGTAAAAGTCGGCGAACTCGCGGTAGGCATCCGCCTCCGCGGCCGTGACGGCGGAAAGCTCCACGTCGGGAATCGGGGTGAAATACCCGCGGTGTCCACGGAGCGAGTCGTAGACCTCTCCGTCATCAAGGACGGTCCGGCTGCCGTCGGGCCGGGCTCCAAACTCCGGCGGCAAGAGCGCGCCTGCCACGAGTTGCTCGACCGCGTTGCCGGGCTTGCCTTCCGTCGCCGACGTGAGCACCGCCAGTTGAACCAGCTCCAGGTCCGCCAGGGCCTGGACCCGCCGCAGGGTTTCAATGCGGTAGTGCGGGCCCACGAGGTTGCGGAAGAACGCGTCGGAAAGATACACGAAGACCGTGTCTTTGCGGTCCAGCGGCATTTCGCTCCGCGCGTAGCGGAATTCCCTGGAGGCGCCCAAGGCATTCTGGCCCGAAGCAGTCTCCAGGAACCGGCGCACGAGCGTCTTCGATGTGGTCGCGAAATGGTAGTCGCCATCGACGGCGTAGTACGAGTGCACGGACCCGTCGGGCGTGGCCAGGAGGGAGACCTCGCGGCCGGCAATGGTTACTTTCTCTTCCACGACGCCGTCGTCCTTTCCGATTCGCTCCCGGCGCTGGCGTGCGAAGTCGTTGCCCAGCATGGCCGTATTGCGGGCCTGGAAGAGCAGGCCGTACGCGCCTCCGTCCTGGAACAATAGATCGGTCCCGACGATCGCCACGTCGGTAACCACCGCGTCGCCGAAAAGCTTCGAGAGAGCCGTGGTCTTCAGGACCAACTGGTCCTCGAAGCGCTTGCGGGTCTGGTAGTCGAGCCCTCGCAGCGCGACCAGGTTCTGCAAATCGCCGCCCCATTGGGCAAGCATGTCCTGGAACCAGAGGAAGTTGGAGAAAGTGCCGAAGCGGACATAGAGACACTCCGCCGGCACGCGTGCGGCCAGGGGTTCGACGGCCACGTCGTCGGCCATTTCGGGGATTTCCATCGGAGGCACGTCCAGAGGCGCCGGCAGCGGCTGATCGGCGGCCTGCCCGAGCGGGGCGACGCCGAGCATCCGGTCCCGCTCCAGCGTGATGCGGACCGACTCCGTGCTCGTCGCCAGCCCGAACTGCTTTTCGATCTGACTCTGCAATCCGACGGGAGCGGACCGGTCGGACAACCGCAGCCCAAGCCGGCGCGCGAGCATCGATCTCAAGTAGTTCTCCACCAGGGGTGGGTAATCCGGTTTGCGCGCCAGCAGGCCGGGCGTGTCGGTATACTCGTCCCACCACTCGCGGAGCAATCGCTGGTGGGCGCGCCCGTGGACTCCCGGCACGAGCCGTCCGGAAACCGGTCCGCGAAACTGAAGGGTGATCTCCAACGGTTCCACGCCGCGGAACAGGAAGAAGAGTTCCGCCTTGCGCGGCGGGGTGGAAACCATGCCGCGAAGGATCCCGCCGGCCAACTCGCGCACCGGCCCGCCCTGCAGCGGCAGTTGGTTGACCAGCTCCTTCGCCAAAGGCGCGACGCTGCGATGGTCGATCACCGGGTAATAGACCCGGCCGTTCTTCTCGGTGATCTGGATGCCGCCGAGTCCCAGCACCTCCGGCTGCAAAGGCTCCGGCAACTCGATCTGAATCCGGCCCACGCCGAACGGCTCGCCCGAAAAAACTTCGCCGTTGATCTGGCCGCGGGCCGTCCCGGGGGGCCCCAGAAGGGCGAGGAACGACGCGGCCACGGCAGCCCGGGCGAGAATGCGATTCGGGAGTGTCTGGGACATGATCGGGGCCTCCGTTGATTTGCCGAGGTTTTCGCGGTCCATTATACTGCATACGGTTCGCGATGGCACCGTCGTTTCCCCAGAGGTCCAGCGGGCCGTGTGCCCGCTCCAGGCGCCCAGCCCGTTGGGCGTGGGGGCAGACGAGAATGTGCCGGATTCAGCTCGGAGTACCATTGCGGCGGATGGCGATCGATATTCACACCTCTTTGGGATCTTACGCGGAATATGTACGGGCAAACGATCCGCACGCGGAGCATCGTCTGCGGTTGCTGCAAGAGGTGGAGGGACTGCAGTCGGAGACTCCGGCGCGTGCCGATCGCGATCGAACCGCGCTGGCCGCGAAGCTGGAACGATGGCGCTATCAGCTTCTCAACGAGCGTGCCGGCGATCTCCGCCCCGAGGACCGCGGCTTGAGCGACGCGCTCGATCTGGCGGCGAACGATCTGGCCGCCAGGCCGCCGCGTCCGCCGCGTGCCGTGCGGGCCTCGGTCGCGGACAGCCGCACCGACGACGACGCGATTTCGCAAGCCATAGCGTGTCTGGAGCTGCACGTCGCGCTGGAGGATCTCGCGGACCATGC
>JABWBD010000337.1 GCA_013360685.1 Pirellulales bacterium | reverse complement strand
GGGCCAGCTCAACCTCTCGACCCAGACGGGGCAGTCGTCGTGGCTGCGCTCCAAGGCGGCCGCCGCACCGGTGGCCGGCCAGAGCCTCGTGCTGCAGATGCGCGCTTACGCGTACGCCGAAGGGACGTCGCCGGGCATCGTTTATGGCGACAAGCAGCCGCGCGGCCTGCGGGTGGGCGGCGACGCCAACAACGCGATCGAGTTCTACTCCGCGTCCCGCACCAGCCTCGGCCTGCGGGTGCGCCGGGATGGCGTGGAGTCGCTCCTGACCCACTCCGTGCCCTCCGGCGTCGATGCGATGCACGACTACGAAATCGTGGTCACCGCCACCGCGGTGACGTTCAAGCTCGACGGCGTCGCGCTCGGAACGATCACCACCAACATCCCGACCGGACCGCTCAACGTCTTTGTCTCCACCGACGACGGTGGCGGGGTGGGCAACGTGCCCGTGACGATCGAGAGTGTGCGACTGACCCTGTACGCCGAGCTTCCGGCGGTCGCCCCGGCGTTTGCCACCCAGCCGCTCGCGCAAACGGTGCTGGCCGGTTTGAACGCGACCTTCACCGTGTCCGCCACGGGCGCGCCCCCGCCCACCTTCCAATGGCAGCGTTCGACCGACGGCGGCATCGCCTGGAGCGATCTGGCCAACGGCTGGCCGGTCAGCGGCGCGACCGACGCGACGCTGGCGGTGGCGGCGGTGACCACCGCGGAAAGCGGTCAATTCTATCGTTGCGTGGCCACCAACTCCGCCGGGCCGGTGACGAGCTCGGTGGCAGTTCTCCGCGTCCTGCCGACCGCCACCGCCTTCAACGGCACGGACGATTTTGCGACGGCTGCCGGCTGGAGCGCCCCGAGTGCGGCGACGACAGGCGGACGGTTGGTCTTTTCCGGCGGCCGGCTGGACTACACCGTGGCCGCGCCCACCGCCGACGACATGGCCCTCCGCGAGTGGACGGCCTGCCTCGGCTCGTACACCCAGGATTGGGCCGTGCAGGTCGACGTGCACCTCGCCAGCCTCAGCCTGACGGGCGATCAGTACGCCAATCTCAACCTCGTGGTCTGCAAGTCGGCCGATGCACTGAAGCCCTTTGGCCAGATGAACGCCATCGATGTGGCCATCGACCGCTATGCCAACGGCGCCGCGACCGTGCACAACTTCGGCGGCAACCTCGGCGGCAACGGCAACCGCACGCCGGCGTCCGGAACGATCCAGGTGGTCAACGCCTCGACCGATGCGACCCTGCGCGTCAGCTTCAATGCCACCACCAAGGTCCTCTCGTCGTGGTTCGACGCCGACGGCGCCGCCAACGGTTACTCCTGGACGCTCGTGCAGGCGGTCGACATCGGCAGCGGCACCTACACCTGGGGTATGGATGCCAGCAGCACGTTCGCGGTGTCCCTGGTCGGAGGATCGGGCGGCGTGGCGCTTTCGTCGGGCCAGGCGTGGTTCGACAATCTTGTGGCCACCGGAGCGGGACAACTGATCGCGTACGATTCGTTCCAGGGTTACGCGGCGGGCGAGTTGAACGGCCAGGGCCGGGGCTTCGGCTGGACCGGCAACTGGAGCGCTTCGACCCTCGGCATCGTCTCCGCCGTCCCCACCGGCGATCTGACCGTGGCGGGGCTGGCCGGCGCCACCGGGCTGGCGCAGGTCGGCAGCCTCCGCGGGATGGGGGTATACCGCAACTTCCCGCCGGTCAGCAGCGGCACGCTGTATTTCGGCGCCCTCGTCCAATACCAGGACGCCAACAGCGGCATCCGCCTCGTCGCCCTCAATGGCGACGATACCGCCAACAATTCCGGCAGCGTGATCCTGGGGCAGTATTATGGTCCCAACGGCAACGCCGCCGAAACCACCCAGCAGTTTCTGACGCTGCGGCCCTACACCGGCTACTCGGTGGCGACCCAGATCGGCGTCAACACCAACCTGCCCGTGACCACGCAGACCGCCTACCTGGTCGCCAAGGTGGTCTTCAACACCAACGGGGCGGCGGATTCGGTGTGGTTCTGGGTCAACCCGGCCGGCCCCGCCGATCTGCAGAACACCGCCAACTTCCAGGCCGCTTCCCCCAACGCCTTCGATCTCGGCAACCTCGGAAAATTCAGCGCCTACGTGGATGACGACTCGGGCTTCCTCTTCGACGAGGTGCGCATCTCCACCAACGCCGCGCACCTGTTCGGAGCGCTCGATGTGCCGGTCGCGCCGGCGATCTCGGTGCAGCCGCAGTCGCAGAGCGTCGCAGTCGGGGCGAACGTCACGCTCTCCGTCGTGGCTTCCGGCAACCCGGCGCCCACGTATCAATGGAAAAAGGACGGTGTGGACTTCCCGGGGGCGACCCTCGCGACGATTGTGCTCGCGAACGTGCAGACCACCGCCGCCGGCAGCTACACCGTGGTCGTGAGCAACGGCGTCGGCAATCCGGTCGCCAGCGCCGCCGCCGTGCTCACCGTCACCGCCGCCGGTCCCGCCAACGATCTCTTTGCCAACGCCGTCCTGCTCAGCGGCACCTCCGCCACGGGATCCTCCGACACCACCTCCGCCACGCGCGAGGCCGGCGAGCCTTCGCAGTCGGCTGTGGCCGGCCCGTCGGTCTGGTGGAAATGGGTCGCGCCCGCCCACCTCACGGTGACGGTCGATACGATCGGATCCGGCTACGACACCACGCTCGCGATCTACCGCGGCCCGGCGCTGGCGGAACTCGTCACGGTTGCGTGGAACGACGACATCATCCCGTCCACCGCCAGCCGCGCGACGTTCGCCGCCGTCAGCGGCACCACCTACTACATCCAGGTCTACGGCTGGAATTCGGGCAACCGGGGCCCGGTCGCGCTCAACCTCGCCTCCGAGCCCGGCCCGGCTAACGACTACTGGGTCAATGCCGCCGCGATCGCGACCGCCAGCGCGGCGATCACCGCGGACAATACCTGGGCCACCCGCGAACCGGGCGAACCGGCCCACCTCCACAGCACCTATCTGACCGAGGGCAACCGCTCCCTTTGGTGGAAGTGGACCGCACCGGGCGCGGGCAACGTGGCGCTCGACACCGCCGGCTCCGCCTACGACACCGTGCTCACCGTCTACACCGGCACGGCCGTCGATGCGCTCACGCTCGCGGCGGGCAACAACGACGCCACCGGCGTGGTCACCAGCGCCCTCAGCTTTGCCGCAGTCGGCGGCACCACCTATTACTTCAAGGTCGACGGTTACGAGGCGAACCTGGCGGGCGTGACGAAACTCAACTTCACCTACACCGCCAGCCAGGCACCGGTCATCACGCTGCAGCCGCAGGCGCAGGTGGTCGCCGCCGGCGGCAACGTCACGT
Organism: Pirellulales bacterium; assembly: GCA_013360685.1. Classification (GTDB taxonomy): domain Bacteria; phylum Planctomycetota; class Planctomycetia; order Pirellulales; family Thermoguttaceae; genus JABWBD01. The sequence goes on along the minus strand of JABWBD010000337.1, from coordinate 5,963 downwards.
TGAGCGTGACCGCGACCGGCACGCCGCCGCTCGGCTATGTCTGGAAGAAAGGAGAGACGCCGCTGAGCGACGGCGGCACCGTCTCGGGCTCGTCAACGTCGGCACTCACGCTCGCCAATGTCCAGTTTGGCGATGCGGGACCCTATGTCTGTGTCGTCACGAGCGGCACCGCGAGCGTGACCTCCGAACCGGCCGTCCTCACCGTCACGGCGCCGCAGGGTCTGCTCGGCTGGTGGATGGGTGATTACAGTACCGCGGACGCGACCGGCCGGAATGACGCCGGGACGATGCAGGCCGGCGCGAGCTACGGCGCCGGGAGGCTGGGGCAGGCCTTCTGGTTCGACGGCGTGGACGACTGGGTGAACCTCGGCGGTCAGACCGGCGACTTTGGTACGGCAGACTTCACGGTAGCCCTCTGGGCGCGCTTCAACGAACTCGCGCGCGAGCAGATCCTGATCGAGGACTATGTCGAAACCGAGGCGCCCGGGCGCACGGGTTGGTCGATCGAGCTGAGTGCGAACGGCCAGGTGCGGTTCGGCTACCATGGCGGGATGCAGCTGGCGTCTTCCGCCGTCACCGCCGGTTCCTGGCATCACGTGGCGGTTACGCGCGCCGGCGGCACGTTTACGCTCTTCGTCAACGGCGTCGCCCAGGGCAGTCTGAGCGAGAACGTCACGCTGACCAGCACTGCGACATTGAAACTCGGCCACCGGGGGAACCCGACCGACACGCCCGGATCGTGGCCGAGTTGCTCGGCACAAGAATTTGGGAAGGGGACCGAGATGACCGAAAGACCGGATTGGCCGGGAACCAACCAAGATCATGCGGTGATCCATGCGACCTCGAAGCACCGCTCGACAGCCGGGGGCCGTCCTCGCCGACGTGCTCTCGCGGTCCGGCTGTGTGGCGTTCTCGCGGCGGTGCTCGTTGCGACGGCGCCGCTACGCCTCTCCGGCGAGGAAACGGTCGGCCAACGACCCTATGAGATGGTCTGGGCGAATCGGATCGACGACGCTCATCCGGCATTGCTCGACTTCGAGAACCTCGACGGCTGGACGGTCGAGTGCGTCGACTCCGAAGCCTCGTTCACTCGGAGCCGGGAGCAGCAAATCTGGGGGCAGTACGTCGGCAAACTCGTCTACCGCGGCACCGGGAGGCGACCTTCGCTCCTGGTAAAGCCTCCCCATGCCGTTGCACTGCCGCAGCCGTTTGACTGCGTGAATTTCTGGGTCTACGGCAACAACTGGGCCTGGGTATCGGACAAGACGACGCCGCAGGTCGAAATCGCCGTATTGCTTCGCAGCCCAGCCACACCGACCATCCGCCTGGTGATGGGGCGGGTCCGGTGGAAGGAGTGGTGGGTCATGCACGCGAAGCTCTCGCCGGAGCAGGCCGCCCTGCTCAAGGAAGGCGCGCTTCTGGAGGCGATCGAGGTCAGCGGCGGCAGGAATACTGAGGACCGCACACTCTATTTCGATAACCTCTCGGTCTACGAGGAGGCCCTGGCGCCGTTGAAATTCCAACCGCGGCCCCAGCGGAATCTGACGCTGTTTCCAGGCCAGTCGCCGGGGACCAACACTGGCCCTGGCGGGCTCCCTTTCCCGACCCGCGAAGAAACCATCCTGCCCGACAACCTGACGGACAAGTTTGTAGTGAGGCTGGAAGAGAAGGAAGGCGGCTACCTGCTCCATTACACGGGCGACGACGGTCACCTCGTCTATCGCTATCAACCGGCGACCGGGACCCTCGGCGACATCACAGCCCTGTGGGACGGGCTCGGCACGCCCTTTCGGCCGATGGCGGACGGCGGGCTCTACTTTGCCGTGGACGAGGGCGGCAAGGTCGTCGCGCCGGATAAAATCGAACTTGTCTCATGCCGGCTGCAAGACGGCGCAATCGCGTCTGCCTGGAAATGCACGGTCGGAAACCGCGAGATCCTGGCGAAGTATACATTCCGCCTCTGGCAGAAGTCCCTGGTGGTCGACGTCGAATGCCTCGGCGGCGAGGTTGGCGAATTCCGGGTCGGCCGGGCCGCCGGCGTGGAGAATCCCCGCCTGGTAACGCTTCCGTATTTGGCCTGCGAGTCGCAGCGGCCGGCCGTCATGGTCCTTGGGCCGGTCGAAATGCCTCTCTTCGTCTTTTCCATGATGGACTACTACCGCTCGAACGCCTCGTCGCTTTGGGCCGCGAACCAGGTGACTGAGGAGGGTGTGACCTACAACGGCGGCAGCCGTTACCTGCAGAAGACCGACGGCAAGCGAAACGACTGCTTCGAGAGACTGTTCCTCACGGTCTCGCCGCGGTTCGAGGAGGTCTTGCCGAATGTGGCCAACCCCAAGTCGCCCTGGATGCACGTGGCGGGAGAGCGGGTATGGATCGCCTATGGAGCATCGGACCGGGCGCAGAACTATGCCTTCTGGAAGAACGTGGCCCGCTACGGCATGACCAACGTCGTGATTACCGACCACGAAACCGGTTGGCGCGACGGCGGCGAGAGTTTTACCATGCGCACCCGCGCCGCGCCGGGCAAAGGCGGCGACGCGGGTCAGGCCGAGTATGCCCGCAAAATCCGGGCGTTGGGCTTCCGATACGGAATCTACAACAACTACACCGATTTCGCCCCGGTGAACGAGCACTGGGACGAGGACTACGTCACGCGCACGCCCCATGGCGACTGGCAGACCGCCTGGGCTCGCTGTTATAACCCGAAGCCCTCACGGGCCGTGGAACTGGAAGCGAACCTGGCCCCGATCATTCAGGAGAAATTCCAGCTCGACACGGCGTATTGCGACGTGCACACGGCCGTCCAGCCCTGGCGCTACTGCGATTTCGACGCGCGCGTGCCCGGGGCCGGGACGTTTGCCGCCACGCTCTATGCCTACGGCGAGATCATGCTCCACCAGAAGAAGACCTGGAACGGTCCGGTCTACAGCGAGGGCAACAATCACTGGTACTACTGCGGCCTGTCCGACGGCAACTACGGCCAGGACCAGGTGGCCAAGCTCGCCGAAAGCCCGTGGCTTGTCGACTTCGATCTTCGCAAGCTCCACCCGCTGTGCTGCAATTTCGGAATGGGCAACCTGGGCATGTTCTACGGCCGCGAGGACGGCCTGGGAAACACGCCGGAGGAACGAGAGCGCCGGATCGACCGCTTCCTGGCCGCCACGCTCGCGTTCGGCCACACCGGATTCCTTGTCCTGGAAGGCGGGATTCCCAACACGGTGCGCAGCTACTTCAACCTCCAGCAGGTCCACAAGAACTACGCCCAGGAGTCGGCTGCCGAGATCCGTTATGCCGACGAACAGGGCAATTTGCTCGGCACCAGCGCCGCGGTTGCGTCTGGGGCGTACCGGCGGTCGCAAGTCGTCACTCGATATTCCAACGGGCTCACGGTCGCCGTGAACGGCCATCCGACCGACACCTGGAAAACGCCGCCGCTGGAATTGCCGCCTAACGGCTGGTGCGCGAAAGGCACTCCCGAGTTGCCTCTGACCGCCTTCAGCGCCATCGTGGACGGCCATCGGGCGGACTACGTCGATTCGCCGGCCTACCTTTATGCAGACGGCCGCGGACGGTTTACACGATTCGAAAAGGCCGCCTGCGACAAACAGATGGTCGCCCACAAGCGTGCGGACGGCATGTTGGAGGTCATTCCTGTCGGCGGCTGTTCCGAGTTCGGCGTTTCGCTCGATGGCTGCACGGCCGCCGCCGTGGCCCTCGATGCGGACGGGAAGGAACTCGGCCCCGCCGAGACCCGGCTGAGTCGTGGACTGGTGTATGTCGTACCGAGGGAGAGAGCATTCAGCTATGTCCTGAAACCCGGTCCCGGTCCGGCGGTCGCACTGAACTGCGGCCGGGAAAAAGTGGTGCCGGGCGAGCAGGTCCAAGTCGTCGGCCCGTCGGAGCGCGGCTTTCAAGTCCCGCCGGACGCCGCTTCCGGCTCGCGGCTATGGCAGCGGTTCGATGACGCCTGGATCGATTTCACCGTCGTTCCCTTGGTGGATGCCGAGCTCAGGCTCCGTGGGACATTCAACCTGAAGCTGACGCCGCATCTGCCGTCGGCCAGCGCGGCGACCGTTGCCCTGTCCGGCCAACAACAGCAAGTCAAGTTCCAGCCGGAGATCCCTCTTGCCCTGATGTTTCCCCGCCCGCGGCCGCGAACGGAAGAGGTCCGCGAAGTGCGACTCGAAGTCCGGGCGGGAGAACTCGCGGGCAGCCGCTCGTGGTGGCTCAAGGCGGAAAATGCGACGATACGACTTGCGGAACTGGGCGCCGAGATCACCGCCGGCCAGCGGATGCGAGGCCACGAGGAAATCCCGCTGGACGATGCCAGCGGTGCGCAGGTCGTCTGGAGCGAACGGACCTGCGGCGATGTGGTCAAGCCGACCCTGTTCATGCATCCGCCCTACAAGACCGGCACCGGCTACGCGCTGGCCGCGTACGCACCGGTGGATCTGCCCAGAGAGCCCGCCGCTTCGCTGCGGTGCGAGGTGGGCAAGGCCGACGGCAGCGACCCGGGCGACGGCATCCTGTTCCGTGTCGCAGTGGTCGAGATGGACGGCAAGGAAACGGTTGCCGCCGAGCAACCATGGATACAGCACGCCTGGACCCCGCTCGAAGCCGACCTGTCGCCGTGGGCGGGACGCCGGGTACAGATCAAGCTCATCAGCGATGTCGGTCCGGAAGACAATTCCTCGGGCGATTGGGCTTGCTGGTCGGGCATGCGAATCGAGAGTCTTCGGCCGGCGCTGGACGTGACCCTGCACGATCAGCCCGTGACCCTCCGCTACGAGCCCGGGCCGTACCCGGTCGACAAGATCGCGCCAAACGAGCTCCGGGAGGCGAGGTCGGCCACCCTTCACTTCCAGGCCATCGGCCTTCAATCTAGCGGCCAGTACGTCTCATGTGCCACACTGAACGGCATTGCCCTGGGCACACTCCCATCGCCGGGCGGGAACGAGGCCGAAGGAATCTGGGGCGACGGCAAGATCCCGCTCAGCCGGGAAGCAATCGCCGCACTCGCACTGGAGAACCGGCTTGCGATCCGGAACCCCGGCCAAGACTCCTTCAAAGTCCGGCGGATGTGGATCGAAGCGGACCTCGCGGACGGCAGACGATGCTCTTCTCGGGTTTCCACCACGGTTTATACACAACCCCCGGAATGGCTGTACGCCGAAGGCGCCGGCGTGCCATTCGGCGAGGAAATCAGGCTCGAAATCCGCTTTTGATCCGGAAATGTCTTGAAAATTCTTTTCCGAACGGTATTGACTGTGTACAGTAGTATATTGTACTATTGTCCATGAATGCTTCCCGTCCTCAAGACTACCGGAAACAAGGGGGTCCGAAAATGCCAGCTAGCGAGAACCTTACCAAACGCCAGCACCAGGTCTATCTCTTTATCCGCGACAAAATCCGCCACCGCGGCTACGGCCCGACGGTCCGTGAGATCGGCGACCACTTCAAGATCCGGTCCCCCAATGGTGTTATGTGCCATCTTAAGGCACTGGAGAAGAAAGGGCTGATCGTCCGCGAGCCAAATATGTCGCGGGCGATCCAGTTGGCGACGGAACCGGCCAGTCAGCGAGGCTTGCCGTTATCCGGCCGAGTCGCCGCGGGGGTGTTGCACGAAGCGGTCGAGCAGACCGAGCGGGTCGACTTCGAGGAGTTGTTTGACAATAGCCGCAAGGACTTGTTCGCTCTGGCGGTCAAAGGAGACTCGATGATCGACGCTCAGATCGCCGATGGCGACTACATAGTCGTCCGAAAGCAGAAGTCCGCCACCAAGGGAGACATCGTGGTGGCTATGACCGACGACAACGAGGCCACACTGAAGCGATGGTATCCCGAGAGAAACCGCATTCGGCTTGAGCCGGCGAATTCGTCGATGAAGCCGATTTACGTTAAGAACGCCCAGGTACTGGGCGTCGTGGTAGGCGTGGTCCGGCAGGTCCGGTAGGACCGGT
>JABWBD010000021.1 GCA_013360685.1 Pirellulales bacterium | reverse complement strand
GTCGCTGAGCATGTCCCACTGCCAGACGACGCAGCCCATCCGTGCAATCTGCACGCAGAGGGACTGGAACGTGCTGCGTCCGCTGCGCTCGAACCGCTCGGCCCCGGCGGCGATCTCCCGGCGGACGCTCTCTTCGGTCGCCAGGTGGAGCCGCGCGTCCTGCCGGTGCCCGTGCGCAAACATCACCCCCGGCGCCTTGCCGGCGACGTTCTTCGGCCGGTACAAATTGCCGGTCACGTAGAAGCCCGGAACGCTCTGGAAGTAGACCTTTTCGACCGTGTATTCATCGCGGTCGATCTTGCCGTAGATCACCGCGTCCAGCGGCGTCTTTGTCGGCATGGGCCACAATCCGCCCGCCACCAGGATTTGCCGCCGCACATCCTCTTTTCTCGCCTCCCACTGCTTCAAGGATGCGGGCGGATCGAACGGGAAGTAGCCGTTTAGGTCCTTGAGAGGCCGAAGGCGGACATCTTCGGCGAAAGCGGCCGGCGAGAATGCCAACATTGCGGCAAGAATGGGAAGGATTCGCTTCATGATCGGTGCCTCAGGAGATTGGGTGATGGACGGCGGTTTGGGCGAGGTGCTTGGCGGCAAGTGGCTGAACGGATTCTGGACTTGGATTGGCGTATGCCTACTGGTCGTTTTGGATCGGCTACGGGGCCTGCTTCAGAATCGCGGCAATCGCTTCGTCCATCGCTTTCCGGACGGTCTGCCATTGGGCGTGGATCTCGGCCTGGGCGGTTTCGACATAGTCGGCCGGTTCGGCGCGCCACAACTCAATGCGTTTGTCGTTGGCCGCCAGAGCAGCAGCCACCGACGCTTGATAGGCGAGCCAGGCTTCCTGAACCGTCGCCCGCTGGGCGGGTTGCGAAAGATCAAGGCCGGTAATGGCATCCGAAAGGAGGTTGAGTTTCTGGTACATCGCCACCAGCGCCCCGAAGTACCGGGTCTCGGCGAGCGGCTCCGGCTTGTTCAATGGATCGGCCAGGGCGAGGGCCTCCCGGCAGGAGGACGAGGCCTTTTCCAGTTCGCCGGTCGCGAAGAGTCCCAGCGGCTTGCGGTCCCGTATGGTTTCCACAATGTCTGCAAACGGGTTCTTGAATCCCTTGGTGTTCGGCAGACCGGCCCCGGGAGCGCGCGGCTGGGCCAGCGACTTCTTGAGGGCCGTGACGGCCTCGACCCAATCCGCGAAACGCTCCGGCTGGTGGTAGCCGGCTCGCGTGGCCCAGGCTTCCGTGAACTGGCGCGGCGTGCGTCCGCTTAGGTTCCAAGACCACTCCGCCAACGCGCTCAGAGGGAAACTGTAAACGCCCGGGTAGTAGGCGGCAGGAAAGACGCCGTTTCCATAATAGGGATAGCTGCAACTCAACACGCCTTTGAGCTCGGCTCGGTGACCATCGGCAATCGGGCGCCGGACAGCGTCCGGGGTTTGGAAACAGTTGTCTGGAGTCGTGATACAGTCGTATCCACTGAAGGAGAGGACCCATTTTTCCTGCTTTGCGGCATCCAGGAAAGGCTTGTAGACGGTGTACACGCGCTCGATTTTGACTTCCGGCGGCAGGGCCGCCAGGGCCTGTGCCGTGGCCGGGGTTGCGTCGCCCTGGGAATAGAAGATCCGCAACCCCAGAGCGGGATACTTCTTCCGCGCGGCCTGCCACGCCTCGGTGACCAACCTGCTTTCCGTCTGCGTCTGCGTGGATTTCAGGCACTCCGCGCACTGGCACTGGCCGGTGAATTCACTCAGCCAGACACTGACTTCCGGGGCACGTTGCTCGCCGAGGGCCTCGAGCATCTCCGTCAGGATCGACTTCCAGCGGGGCTGCGACGCGCAGATGACCGGGATGTCGCGATTTGCGAATTTGTAGTGCTCACCCTCGCAGACCGCTTTATCCCCCTGCCCCTTCAGTTCCGGAAAGAGTTGATAAAGACCATAGAGACGGTCGAAGTAGTTCAGGTGGTGCAGCATCTGCACGCGCTGGACCATGGCATGGCGGCGGAGGAGAGCCATGCTCTTCGGGTCCACGACCGGCCGGGGCAGGCCGTTGGCCTGCCTAGTGGAACCGCAAGTGTACGTGAAAAAGTTCAGCTTCAGGGACGCCAGGAAAGGGACCACGCGGGCCGAATTCCAGCTTCCGCGCTCTTCCATATCCGGCCAGTCGGTGACCGTTGCCAGAGGAATCGTGATCGCGTCGGGAGTGAACCTTGCCTCCAGCAGTTGCCGCAAGGTTTGCGCACCGTAATACAAGCCGCGCTCATGCAAGGCCGCCACGATCAGGCAGCGATCGCCATCGGGGCGGATAAGATACGCCTGCTCCGCATTGGGGCAGGACTGCAAGCGTGCGGCGCCGGGAACAGCATGCCCTTGGACCTGCCCGTTGCCATCGAGCACACCGAAAAGGATCTGGAAACCTTCTTTGGCCGGCTCCCGGGCAACATCCCCTTGGAAGAGGGCGCGGAGTTCGGCATGGATCTGCTCGTGAACAGGACCGGCATCGGTGTTAACTACTACTGCGACATCCGCGGATTTCAACGTCACGGACCGGCCAATGGTGATTTCATGCGGCAGGGGCAACAGGTGGTCGAGCCATTGCCGCTGTTCCGCCTCGGGGACCGCCAAGGGCGAGGCGGAGAGCGATCCGACCATCGCCAGTCCGAAGACCACGCACGCATACCGTTTCACGGTTTTCACTTCAACCTCCCAGCGTTGTTTCATTGGTTCCGTTCGGGCACTCGGTTCTCGGGGTCAACCCGCACTTCGGCGGCGCGCGGGAGACGGTCAAGAACGGTCATCCGCACGGTCCCGGTCATGGCGTCTGCTTCTTCCTTGCCTGGCAGATCCGGGCAAGGTTTTCATAGTAGTACTTGTCGAAGAATTCGAGATGGCCGTCGTTGGGCTTCCAGGCCAGATTGAGTTCGTAACCGATCTCGGTCCTTGGAAGCCGGACTTCATGTCTCAGCGCGGCATCGATGTGCTCGCGCGTGGGAGCCTGCCGCACGTAGCCCGGCTTGCCGGTTGACCCGGTGTAGACCCAATAGCCCACGGCATTGCTGATGTTGTGGCCACTCAGCGTCCAGCGAAGAAAGTCGTCCAGTTCCAAGTCCGCGCGGCCGGCCTCTCCGCGATAGATGTAGTCGCAATAAGTGTCGATGAACGGGCAGTAGATCCGCGGGCTTGCCAGGGGATCGCTTGTGCAGTGGCGAAAGAGGATGCGGTCGTCGCCGAGCATTTGACGCGTCTTGCGGACAATCTCGTACGAGGTGCGGAAATCCATCGTCACGCCGTCGAAGTAAAGGCCGTCGACTTTGTATTCATCGAGCGCGCGGCGGACTTCGGCGAAAAAGTCGTTGCCCGAGTAGTAGTAGGGACTGAAGTAGGGCACCATTTTCATCCCGGCGCGGTGGAGGTCGTCGCGGACGCGGTCGAACTCCTTGCGGTCCTTGGGGACGAAGGTTGGGATCTTCCAGGGCTCCCGGTCGCCGCCCGGCCAGAACCAGGAGTGCACGACCATCACCTTGCAGTATCGCGCCGAGGACTGGATGAGGGCCGTGCTGGGGTACGTGTAGGGCGGTTCGTTCCCTTCGTGGGCCATGAGGTCTTCGCAGGCGCGTTTCCAGTTGTAGGGGCGCGGCGGAAATACGGAGATCCAGATTTCCTCTCCCTTGGGCACTCCATATCCGATTTGCCAGGCAGCCTGGGCGAGGTCGGGGGCCTTGGTCTTTGCGGCGAACGTCGGGTAGACGCCGAACCCGCCCAGGCCGTCGATGAACAGCCACTTGCCCTGCTGGTCGGCCTGGTAGGCCGGTTTGAAGAGCCCCTGGACGGCCAGTTCGACGTCTTCCCGGGCCTTGACGATCACCAGCGAGTCGCCCTGGAAGCTCAGGTCCATCCCTTTCGCGGAGAACACGCAGGCGAAATCGTTCTGCCTCTGGGGTTTAAGTGGCAGGTTCCCCGGCGGAATCTGGATCGTGGCGACCTCCCGGCGTTCGGGAATCCGCTGGAAGCATCGGATCTTTCCGGACTTCTCCAGAATGAACTCTGCGCCCGTGGTGACCACGTGGGCAGCGTCGCCCTGGTGCCGGATGGCCTCGATCTTCATTCCCATCAGGACTCCCGACGGCAGTTCCGCCGGTTTCTCGCTTTCTCGGCCCCAGGCCGCAAGCGTTGACGCGGAGATCAGCACGAAAGCCGATAGCAGGCGCGACTTGAACATGATCAGTCTCCCATGGGGTTGTTTCGGAATGTCATTGTGGAAGGGGACTGGCTGATAGGTTGAGCCACTTGGACAATTGGACTAATAGGACCAATGGGACCTAGCCACCTTGCCATACGCGTTTTTCCGGGAGCTTGCCGATTTGCGGCTCGGAGCCGGTCCCCCTTTTTTTTGAACCACGTCGATCATTCCTTGATGGGCCGATGTCTGGGTGAGGATCATTCTCACGAGTCCCAAGCTAGAGAATGCCGCGCAAGTTTTCAAGGACATTTTTTTGGACCACTCGAAAGGTGTTGATTTCAGAGAACTTAGAGCGAGGGGAAGTCATTTGTCACTGGTCATTGGTCGTTTGCAGGCGGAGTGATGTCTGCGGTTTGGCGGGGCGAGGAGCGGTCGGGGTCTTGCGACAATCTTGGAGCGCTGCAAAAAGGAATCGGACGAGACGATGGGATGGAAGTGGAAGAGCGGCTTGGAGTTGCGTCTTTAGTGCAGCGCGCAAATTCTATATCAGCCGTTAGAGGGGCGTTGCGAAAACGGCGGACATGCGAGGTCAATAGCCACTGCATCCGCCGGCTCAGATCGCCATCTCCCTTCGGCCACAGCACGATGCGGAAGTGGTTCGGAAGCAGGACTCCGTAGATAGAGGGCAAATCCGGTCGAACTCCGCCGCCTTCCCAATCGTCGCGTTTTGCGCATCAGGTGCGTCCCTGCCCACGAAACTTGGTGACTTGCTGCGAGACATTCCCTTCGGTGATCGAGCTGCATTGCGTGTCTTTTTCCGGCGTTGTAGAATAACGCCATGACGCTCACGATTGACATTGCACCGGAACTGGAATCGCAGATTCGTGACCGGGCCGCTCAACAGGGGCTCGACCTACCGGAGTACGTGGTTCGCGCCCTGCGTGAACATCTCTCTCAAACGGAGAGCCGAGGCCCCCCCCATCTTGCCAAAGCCGAGGCGCGGCTCCTGCAGGAGATTAACGTCGGTCCGCCTGAGGAAGTCTGGCATCGCTACCGCGCACTGATCCAGAAGCGTCAGGCGGAGATGCTGGCAGAGGCGGAACAGGCGGAGCTGATTGCGATTTCCGATCTGCTGGAGGAACTCAACGCCCGTCGCTTGGAGCGGCTCGCCGAACTGGCTCGTATGCGAAATACCTCTTTGACGGCGGTCATGGAGCAATTGGGAATCAAGGCTCCACCACATGCCTGAAGGAGTTAGCCAGGAGCAAAGGCGGGCCGTCGTAGAACGTGCACGCGATTGCTGCGAATACTGCCGTTCGCAAAGTCGGTTTTCTCCTGATCCATTCTCCGTCGAGCATATTGTGCCCCGTGCTCGAGGAGGACCTTCGCACTTAGACAATCTGGCGTTCTCCTGCCAGGGATGCAACAACCGGAAATACAAAGGAATCTTCTCGCGCAATCTATCGCACTGCCCCGCTCGCGGACCAACGAAACGACCTACACGACGGCCGAGGTCTTGGCTTACCTGGAGAAGCTCTGATTTGCATTCCTTCGTCGCCGAGAGAGGCGGGACTGCCGGGGTCTGCCGCCTACAATAATCATGCACCTCTCGTGCCCACACCTCCCGGAGGATCCCCATGGGGCGCCGTTTCTTCATTCGGTCGATTACCCTTACCATCCCGTGGATTTCGCTTTCGGCGGCCGCCGAGCGAGTCGATTTCAACCGCGACGTCCGGCCGATCCTCGCCAACAACTGTCTCGTCTGCCACGGCCCGGACGAGGGGACTCGCGAGGCCGACCTGTGGCTCCATTTCTGCCGGCAAACGAATACAATGGGGCCGCGACGCTTGGGCGCCGGCCCCGAGGGCCGCGACGGGGGCAGCCGGAAGGAACCATCATGATCGCGATCAAACCGCATCATTTCGTCGATATCCTGACGGCATTGGGAGAAGGACATGTTGAGTTCCAGCCCCACGCGTACGGCCACGCGCTCCACTGCGTGGCGGAAGCAATACTCCGCGACGGCAACGCGCTACTGCGCATGGAGTTGGGGGCTGACGACATCTGCCAGCCGTGTTGCCACAATCTCGACGGCTCCTGCAACGACACGATCGACACGTCGTTCAGGCCCGAGGCCCCCAAGTCGAAACGCGAGTGGAACTTGCTCATCGACCGGCGTTGGTGTGAACGGCTCGGGCTTGCGCAAGACGACTGCCTGACCGCGCGCGAGTTCTGCCTGCGCCTGCGGGAGAGCTCCGAGGATATTTCGGACATCTACCGGGAAATGCCGCGCGCCGGCGTTCTCGAAAGGCAAGCAAAACTGCAGAAGGGGATCAGTCTGTTCCTTGCGAAAACAGCTCCCGTGCCATGAACACCCTCTTGCCGTCCGATGGTCTCCGCAGATTGAAAGATTTGGGAAAGGAACCGGCTCTGCGACAACAGGGGTCTGTGGTTATCGAATTGTCAAAGAGCGCTCGGCCGTTGTCGACCGGTTCGGCGGATCCGCCGATGGTTGGGCTTTGGAATTCATTCGGGCCTATGGGAAGAGCAGGCGGAGCCTGGGAGCGAGTGTAGGGTAGTGCGCTCGCGAGGCGGAGCCTGGGAGCGAGGGGCTTGTGGGATCTGTGAGGGACCGAGTGCGTGGGATTCATGGTTTGCTGAGCTTTCAAACGGGGAGGCGGTTGCCGAGGCCGTTGTCGTAGGCGCCGGCGAGGAGTTCTTCGGCCAGACGGACGGACATCTCGAGGGCGTCGGGGCCGTCGTCGTGGTCGCCGATCGGGAATTCTTGGAGTTGGTAGACCAGGAGACGGGTCGAGGGGCAGTCGGACTTCATCCGAATGCGGCGAGCGGCCAAGAGCGGACCGAGACGGCGGATGCGGACGCGCTTGTTGGCGTCGTTCTGGATCAGCCAGGGATTTACGCCCCCTAGGGCCGACGAGGTGGGGATAGCTGCGGGCGAGATGGGGATTATCGAGGAGTTCGGCCTTGAGGCTTTCCAGGTGGGCGTGGGCCTGGGGTTTGGTGTCGGAGATGATCCAGATGTAAGGTTCGTGACCTTCGAGGGCGGCGCGGAGCGGATAGGCGAGCGTGGCGAGGGTGGATTTTGCGCCGCCGCGGGGGCCGAGGACGTTGAGCTTGGTTGGGCGGTCGGTGAGGATGCAATCGAGTTCGTCGGCCATCCACTGGTGCATGGCGGACGGGGGCTTGGTGAATTACTCGGGGAGATGTTTTTGGGACCAGGGGAGAAGAGGGGAGGAGCAGAGAGCATGGAGCGAGGAGTACCGAGTACGGAGAGATATGGGGACGATTGGGTTGTGGCGCTGGGACTGCAATGGGGCTAGCTGCGATGAGTTACGACGCTGGGCGCATGGGTCGCAGAGTACCGAATGTTCATGATTGGTTTCTCCGGAAGAACAGGTTGTGGAGGTGAATTTGTGTTGTGCCGTTGGATGGTTTTGCTCGCGGTGACAAAAGAAGCCCGCCAGGGACCGTGAAGGTCCTTGGCGGGCTCGTCTGAATACCTGTACGTGGAGGCTTTTCGGATACCCGACGTTGAGGCGGCCGTCTCCGGCCGCGATCATTTTAGGGCCGGTTTCATAACCGACTTGCCGTTCCGAGTTTTCGGGCCGGGGCGGACGCCCGCTTCGGTTCTGACTTTCCTACGTCCCAAGCTAAATGACCTTGCACGATCCTGGGAGGACCGACTGTAGGGAACGCCCTCCGTGGCGTTCCGTTCGCTGGGAAACTCAGCGGAACGCCACGGAGGGCGTTCCCTACAGTGGATTGCTCCGCCTCCCGGAAGCTTGCAACTCGATTTAGAGAGTGCGGCGCAGATTTTCAAGCACATTTTCTTGGGCCTCGCGTCCACGCTTCGCGCGGCCAAAGGCATTTCGCTGGGCTTCCTTGCATCGTGGATAGCATTCAGCTCAGTCTTGCCTTCAAGTCGATCGCAACGATCCTCAGCGCCAGGGAGCCTTTCTCGATGCGTCGCACGGCGTGGCGCCGCTGGGTTTCTTGGGGCAGAACTTAGCGAGCGGCGGTATCGCGCTGGGGAGTGTTTCTTTTCTCGCCATCCGCCGCCGAGGCGGCGGATGACGAGAAAAGGTAAAGAGAGGTTGGAGCGGCGCGGGTTCTTAGCCTCCCAATCTCTGGCTCCTGCCAGGCGAGCTGGCAAGGGGGCCGGTTGCGCGCGGCGCGGCACGTTCCACCGCTGTTTCCGGGGCAGGCCGCAGGTGTGCGCTCCCACCGTCCAAGAGATCGCCGCCACGCCCAAGCACCTGGGCGGCCAGATCGGCTTTCTGGCGGTGCTGCACACCTGGGGCCAGCCACTGCTGGAGCACCCGCACCTGCACTGCGTCGTCCCCGGCGGCGGCCTGGCCACCGACGGCTCGCGGTGGATCGCCGCCCAGGAAGACTTCTTTCTGCCGGTGAACCAGCAGAAGCAGATTTTCCCTAACGGACAGGGCCGGTCTGCGGGCGTCGCGATGGGCACGTCCGACAAACGGTGCGCGTGTCAGGACCGGCTTTGCAGCTTCCCCCCGATCGATGGTTTTCAACGCGGCAAGGAGGAAAGGTGACGGCCAGCAGAATTGGCCTATTGGGGAAGATAGCGAGGCACGGTGCGGTCGGCAGCAGTAACGGTTGTGGTCTTCCCAACGGGACGACGAGGACAGCAGTCCTGGGGTGTTTACCGCAACGACCCTAGGCTACGATGAAAGATGCCTTCGGCGAAGTGACGACGTCGGAATCGTCGGAACAAAGTGGACGGCAAATCGGCCGCCGGAACCTCCCCGTTTTCACCTTTCCGCTCCCGACCTCCTCCCCCGAGTCGGACACTTTCTCCTTCCTTGATTCCAAGTTCCAAGACCTGCAAGGAGTTCACCCATGACGTACCGCACTCTGTTGACTCTACAATCCTGCTGCGTGCTGGTCCTAGCCCTTCCCGCCTCGGCCGAAGTGCCCGAGTCGTACCGCAAGGCGTGGAGCAATGCCTCGGAGCGGATCGACGCGAACATCGAGCGCTACCGCAAGGGCGACGCGACCATCGAAGTCGTCGGCGACGATGGTCAGCCGGTCCCCGGCGCTTCGTTGGCCATCGAGCAGAAGACTCACGAATTCCTCTTCGGCTGCAACGCGTTCGTGCTCGGCCAGATGGGCGACAAGAACGGGAAATATGAAGAGACGTTCGCGCGGCTGTTCAACTTCGCCACGGTGCCGTTCTACTGGGAAGGCACCGAGCCGGTGCAAGGCCAGCTCCGTTACGAGGAGGGAAGCCCCGACCGCTGGCGGCGCCCGCCGGCCGATCGCTACTTGCCGTTCGCCCGCAAGCACGGCATCACGCTCAAGGGCCACCCGCTGCTCTGGCACGCCTACAATCCGCCCTGGCTTCCCAAGGACGCGGAGGAGCTGAAGAAGCTCTACCAGAAGCGGTTCGCGGAGATTGCGGCGCGCTACGCCCGCGAGATCCCGATTTGGGACGTGGTCAACGAATCGCTCGTATGCGCGAAGGACTACCCGCTCAATTCGCCCGACCGGGCGTACGTGGCCTGGGCGTTCCGCGAGGTGGTCAAGGTATTCCGCCCGGACAACCTGTTGATGATCAACGAGGTCACCTCGTTCCATCGGGGCGCCGGCGAGGAGAATGCCTACTTCCGACAGGTCCGGCAACTGATCAACGACGGCGTGGACGTGAGGGGAATCGGATTCCAGTTCCACTTCTTCTCGTTCGAGGCGCTCGAGAAGTACTTGTCCGATCCGAGCTACGCCCCGCAAAAACTGCTCGACACCTACGAATCGTTCGCCGCCCTGGACCGCCCCTTGTTCGTGACCGAGATCACGATCCCCACGCCTCCGGAAGACGGCGAGGCCGTGCAGGCCGAGGCGGTCGGCAACCTCTACCGATTGTGGTTCAGCGCGCCGCGGATGGCCGGCATCACCTGGTGGAACCTGGGCGACGGCACGGCGGTGAAGGGAGAAAACAAGGCCATGGGCGGACTGGTGGACGACCAACTTGATCCCAAGGAGTCGTACCGCACGCTCGACAAGCTGATCAACCAGGACTGGAAGACGAAGCTCTCAATGAAAACCGACGCGTCGGGAAAGGCCCGGTTCCGCGGTTTCTTGGGAAAGTACACGGTTCGGGCTACCGCCGGCGGCCGGGAGCAGGAGTTTGAGATCGAGGTTTTCAGAGGGGGCGATGACCGGCACAAGATCGTTGTGCGCGGGCGGTAGGTCGAGGGGAAGAGGAGTAAGAGTAAGAGTAAGAGTAAGAGTAAACTCACGGCGATCGAGTTCGTTCATGCGGTGGGCCTGGCTCCAAGTTTGCGGGGCGGGTCAGGGCCGAGTCAAGACGGCGGCTGACGGACGTGCCGGCGCCGAGCGTGATCGTTTCCTCAAACCGCAAGCCCATGATGTGCGGATTGGTGCACACGGCAACCCTGAGTGTGGCGTCGGTTGGGTTGTGGATCTCCGCCACCCACTGCTTCCAGTCGCGCGACCGCGTGACGCTGAGCACGACCTCCGGCCGGTCGGCGATCAAGGGATGGCCGAGAAAAACTCGGCGTCCCTCGTCCTCCGCGCGGAGCACCGCGTAGCCCGTCCCGCCCTCCACGGCAATCAGACGCGTCTTTGCGTCCGTCGCGGGATCCTCTCCGACCGACTGGCAGAAGGCCGTCCAGCGGTCGTTCAGCCCCGAAACGGCAACGCCGAGGTTGCCGGCCATGTCGACCACGCCCGTGAGCTCTCCCACAAAACAACCGTCCTCGCCTGCCCGAAGCGGCGCTGGGTAGTCGGCGCCGCCCGCCTCGCCTTGAGCGACCGCGAATGCGTACGACGGCCGCCCCGTAAGGCCATACTCGCCCACGATTTTCTCGGCCAGCGCAGCGGGATCGTCCACCATCCGGTGCATACCGACCAGCAACATGCGGGCGCGGAGCTTGGCGCCGGCCCGGAGCACATCGCCATCCGGCTTGAAACCGACGCCGTAATTGACTCCATCGCCCGCCAGCAGCAGCCCGTCGCTCAGGCTGTAGACGGCCAGCGATCCGAATGGGCTGTGCAGCAGGCCGATGTAGTCGCCGCGATTGAAAGGGATGGTCTGGACCGGCTTGCCCTTGAGTTCGCCCTGATCGACCACGCGGCCGCCCGAGACGATCACGCGGCGCGTGGCCGTCGAGCCCATGATGCGGCCGATGCCGAGGGCATAGCCGGACTTGGGCCTGGCGAGGATGTCCTTGAGCACCTCAAACTCCTGGTCCCAAAGGTAGACGCTCACGCCGTCGACCTTCACCAGGTAAAGATACTGCCTCGCCGTGGTCTTGAAAAAGGCCGAGGGTTTCACCGGGTAGAGCGTGTGCCAGACGTGGATCACCGGCCTGGCTTGGACCGGAAAGACGCCGTCGAGAATCCGCTCCCCAATGAGCACGTCCGACGAGTGCACGACCCGGTGCGGCTCCACGTGCGCGGCGCCCTCCTTCCCCGCCACCAGTTGCGACTGCCAGCCCAGCGGCTCGGGCGGCTTGTCTTCGTACCAGCACGAGGGGCTGAAGAAGGTCTGTGGGTGCTGCTCGGGCGAGCCGTCGTAGCTCATCGCGCCCACGCCCAGCCGGGCATCGAAGACAAAGCACCCGACAGGCCGCGTGCGGCCGTTCCAGGGACCCTTGTCCGGCATGGGCGTGTCGCCGCCGTAACTGATGTAGAAAGGCGTGCCGTCGGCCCGCTTCTGCATGCTGTACAGAAGCTGGTTGTTGCGGTCGGCGCACTGCGTGTCGCGCAAGATCCACGAGTCGCTCGTGATGTCCCGGCTGACCGCCTCGCGCCCCGCTTTGTCCACGGCACGAACGTAGATCGCTCGCTGCCGCTCGCGGCCAAGGCTGGTAGACGCCTGGAACTCCTTGACGCCGCCCGGCAGGTAGCGGCGAAGGAGCGTCGTGCCGTCCATCACCCGGACTTCCTTGAGCCCGGCCGGCGAAGCGACCGCAAGGTCCAGCGGCCACTCCTGGAGGCACGGGTTCCAGAGGTCCCCGTCCGGATCGGTGTCGCCCCGCGGCATTCGCAGGTTGATCGTCGGGCCGTTGGACATGAAGACCTGGCCGAAACAGGGCGCGCCGGGAAACAGGTTCCGCGCCGAGCGGCCGTCGAGGGTGTTGAGGAACGGGTCCAGTTTCGCCGTCCCCTCAATCCCAACCTCGTTGTGATAGTAGACGCCCTGCTCGACCAGCGCCATCTCCTCGGCGCTCTTCATCAGGGTCAGCGCCAGCGGCCAGAGAAACTGGCCGTTGCGGGCCTCTCGGGCATACGCGTCGAGGACCGACTCCACCGTCCGGCCACCTTCCTGGGTGATGACGCCCATCGCGCTCACGTTGCGGGCGTCGAAGTGCGGATAGGGATTCTCTGCGAACCGGTACCAGCCGCTGTGGTTCTCAAACCCGCACAGCGTGTAGAGCCAGACCAGATCGAGCGTCGCCCCGGGATCGGTCATGGCCAGAAAGCGTTTGCCGCCCTGGGCAAGCAGTTTCGCCGAAGGGAGCTTGAGGTGCCTGCCGAAGGCAAACTCGTGGTTGCCGTCGGCGTTCTCATAGGTGATGCCGGGCAGGGCGAGAAACGCCCCGTCGGAAAGCCTCGCGCAATCGGCTTTGAGCGATTCAAAGCCGCCCGCCTTGAGGGCCGCGAAATCCTCGAGAAAGACGAGGAAGTCGAGCCCAGCCGCTTTCGCCTTCGCCACGTACTCCTCCGGCGTGCTCTCTCCGGAAGAGTTGCATGTACGGGGGCCGACGACGCCTCGAAAAGACTTCCAAGCAGTCGTGTAGGGGACGGTGCGTGCCGTGCCCCGCTTGAGCTGCGCCGACTCAAGCTGGTCGGCATGCGCCGCCAGCCACGTGAACGTGTTCAAGTAGAGCCTCTGAAGGTCGCTCGGAAAGCCATCGACGCCCCTGGTGAGATACGCCTCGTGGGTCTGCCGGTCCTCGTCGGAACTGATCGCGCGTGTGAAGACGATATCGGGCAACATGCCGAAGTAAGCCACGCGCCCCTTGCCGAACTCCCGCACTCCCGCGAGCGGAACCTCGCTGGCGAAACCCTCGGAGCGAGAGTGCCTGTCGATTTCCTCCAGGCCCAACTGGAAGGTCTCCGTCTTGGAAGCGGGCCCCGCGGAGACGATCACTTGCCAGGGCGCCCGGGGCAGAAAGGGCAACACCCCGCCAAGGCTCATCAGGTCCACGTGGGATTGGTACAAGACGCCCTTGATCCCTTCGGCCGCAGGTCCCGAGATCTTGTCGGTGTAGGTGTAGTGGTCGCTGCCCCACGCGCCTACCTGCCTCGTGGCAGCCGGATCGGAGACGGTTTTCTCCAGGAGGATCTGGGTGCCGAAACAGCGGGCCAGGGCGAAGGGGATCGTCTGCGAAGTGATCACTTGCCCGGCCTGCTGGTTGAGCATCAGGCCGCCCCCCGCCTCCACGTAGTCGCTGAGCAACTGGATCGTCGCCTCGTCCCGCGGCGTCAGGTCCGGTCGCAGCGGCAGGGAAACCAGGACAACGGCCCGGCACCGCTGGAGCAACTCGGGGCTGAGGTTGTCCCAGGTCTCCAAGGCAAGTCGGCCCCAGTCGCCCGCCTTCAGGGCTGTTTCCCAGAGATACGTGAGCTTCTCCGCGCCGACGAACAGGATACGGTCCGGCGTGCGCGTCGCAAGGCTGGGCTCGGTGCGGCACAGGGCAACATCGTCGAAGCGGTACTCGCCCTGCCTCCAGACGCGCAACTCGACCTGGATATCCCGCGTCCCAAACGGCACCTGCAGGCTCTCCGTAACCTGCCGCCAATCGTTGCTCTTGGGGAGCGTAACCGTGGCTCCGCCTTTGGCCACCGACTTGCCGTCCTCCGAACCGGTGAACCCCAGCACGATCGCGGCGTCGCTCTCCGGCGAACGATACCAGAGCGACACCTGGTCGGGAATCTGGTCGTCGGACTGGAGGCGGACATGCCGATACCAACTGGCGTAGACCCGGGGCGGACCCGCGACCGAGATGGCGGCGGCCTTCCGTCCGCTGTGGAAGTCCTGGGCGTCGATCTGGCTGCGGATGAAATCCTGGTCGTGGTTGGCAAAAGCCCAGGCGGCATAGGGGTTGTCGAGCTTGGAGGGCAGTGGCTCTTCAAAGCCCGGATTGTCAATCAAGTTTCCGCCGTCCGCCCGGACCCGGGAGAGGAAATCCGTCTTTCCCATTGCAATGAGCAGGGAAACCACGACCAGGAATCGTTGCATGACCAGTTTCCTTTTCACGGCAGTCGCGTCGCCACCCCGGGAGCGAATACGTCCAAGAGTCTCCAATTCTATCCTCCGGAAGGGAATGCCCCCAGGCCCAGACGCTGCCCCCAGCAGGTCAGACTGTGGTCGGTGGGCGCGGATGCGGGAGAAGGCGGGGCGCTCGCCCGGCACATGGTTTTCTGCGAGACGGCCAAGACGCTGCCGCACGTGCAAACGGTGCGTTGCGAACCCGCGTTTGCGTCGACGCGCGGTCGTCGTGCCGCCTGCTGCGGCCTCGTTCGATTAGGCGAGCGGCAAATTCAAGTCTACCCGTAGCCAAATTTGTGAGACTTCGGGCAGATACGAGAATAGGAAGTCTCACGACTTCGGCTACGGGCAAGTCATTCTCTGCCGCTCGCCTTACGCGAAGAGCATGCCGGCATAGCCGACCACGCGATCGCGGTCGCCCGATGCGTCGGCGCTCGTCGCGTACCCGACCGGTTCGTAGCGATGCAACGCATCCAGCCGCCGAAGGGTTTGCAGCACCAGCACCGCGGGCAGGACGCCGCACATCGAGATCCGCTTTTCGATAACGGTCTCGTAAAGCCGTGCGGGATCCAGTGTCTCGATGGCGTCCAAGGCAATCCGGTCGATCTTCCGCGTCGCGTCGTCGGGCGCGTAGTGGTTCATGTCGCTGGAAACCACCAGCAGCGGGCGCTCCGGCAGTCCCGCCAGCACCCCGGCCATTTCGTCGGCGAATCGCTCCAACGCCGCCAGGTCGCCTCCATGAATCGCGATGCCCACGACCCGCGACTGCGGAGCCAGACGCTGCAGAATCGGCAGTTGCACCTCGATGGCGTGTTCCGACTGATGCGCGGCCGCATCCAACTCCAGGCCTGTCACCGCCTCGGCCAGGCGCTGGGCCAACTCGGGGTCGGACTCGACGCATCCGCCCGGCAACGACCAGGCGTGATGGGGAGCCACGGCCCAATCAGCGCCGGGACGCGTGTGCTTCGGACAGACAACGATCACTCGCTCGGGGATCTCGATCCGCGAGAGGGTCTCTGCCGCCAGCCGGCCCGAATAGACCCAGCCCGCGTGCGGAACCAGGGCCGCAGCCCACGGCTGGGGTTTGCGGCCGTTCGGGAAAAACTCGTCGAGCATGCGGCGGAGTTCGTCGGCATTGCCCGGATAGAAGCGCCCCGCAACCGCCGGCGGCCGCACCTCCGGGCCGGTTTGCGGGTGGGCCACGTTGGTAAGCACCAGCCGCGGTTCCGTCGAGGAGACGGCCAGGCTGGACAAGGAGCACCTAGCCGGATCATGGAACCGCCCTTGGCGGACTGCGTCGGTCACCAGTTGCTCCGGCGATTTCTCCGGGTCGAAGACGATCACCCACTTCGACCCGAAATTGGCCAGAATCGCCCGGCGCCGCGGCTCGACCCCTTCGAGCTCCGGTCCGGCGGCGGTGGCGTGCATGGCCGAATCCCAGAACACGCTCACGCCCACGTGGGATTCCGCGACCGCGCCGGCCGGAATGCGGCGCTGGCGCAGCGTGCCGGCAGCCGATTGCGTCAGCTCGAAGAGCGACGACTGCAAGGGCAGGTCCGGGCGCAGATTGATCTTGCTCAATTCGATGGCGTTTTCGCGGCCGGGCAGGCGCAGCGTGAGCGTGACCCCGGCCACGCTGCCGTCGTAACCGCCCGGCAAGTAGAAGCTTGGCGTCGCGCCCTCAACCAGCGCCGCCAGGTTCCGCCGGCAGAAGTCGGCCAGAACGGCGATTTCGGCGACCGTCGGCCCGCCGTCCGCCGCTTGCTCGGTCGATCCGACGAGCGTCTCGGCAAGGCGGCCGTGGATCGCGTAGCCCTCGAAGGTCATCAGGACCGCGTCGTCGTCTTTCCAGGCGCCGTGGGGCAGGCCGGCTTTGCGGCAGACCTGTTCGAGAAATCCCTGCGCGTCGAGCCCATGTTCCACCGCCACACCCGGCAGGAGCAGTCCGCGATTGCCGCCGCGCGCGATCTGAAGCCCGTGCTTGCCGATCGTGATTGCCTCCACACGGTCCTCGCCCCGTGCCTTAACCTGTTCGAGCCCCCAGAGCAGCCAGACCTCCATGTCCAGATGCTCCAATTCCGTGGGAGAAATCGGCGGAAACCGTGGATCGTCTTTGGCCGCGCGGACCGCTGCATGGTCGATGGCCTCCGCCATTGGCACCGATTGGCCGAGGAACCCGCAGCACGATCGCAACTGGCCGCGGCGTTTCAGGCTAACGAACGCGCCCAAGAGCGGTACACGCGCCAGTTCGCCCAGCGATTCATCCACTCGCTCGGCGGGCTGGGACTGAACGGCGGCGGCCACGCGCCGGCCGGCCGTGCGGAAGAGCAAGCCCTCCTGTGCCTCGTCGAGCGGCGGTCGTCTGGAAGCGACCCGTGCCGGTTGCGGTTGCTCTTGGGGTGTCGGTTGCATGGTTGTTGCTCCCTGGTTTACGGGCATGGGAACTGGTTTCTCAGCGGCAAACGCCGAGATGCGAATTGGCATCCGGCGAGCGCCCCAATCCCCCGGCGCAAGGTCGAATCGGCCCTTGACCTGGGCGCCGCAGTGACGGCAGCGGTTGCCGTCCAGAGCGTAGACTCCCAGGTAGTACCGGTCGCGCTCGATCACCACACGTCCGCATCCGGGGCAGAACGTGCTCTGGTGCTCACGATCGCTGACATTTCCGGTATAAACATACTGCAAACCGGCCGCCCGTGCGGTCCGGTACGCACGCTGCAGGGTCGAAACCGGAGTGGGGCTTCGGTCTCGCAATCGGAAGTCGGGATGGAACGCGGTGAAATGGATCGGCACGTCCGGGCGCAGTTCCGCCGCGATCCAGTCGCACATCCGCTTCAACTCGTCGTCCGAATCATTCGCTTGGGGAATGATCAGCGTCGTGAGCTCCACCCAGACGTCGCTCTCGTGGACCAGCCAACGCAGCGTGTCCAGGACCGGATCCAGGTGGCCGCTGGCAAGCTTGAAATAGAACTGCTCGGTGAACCCCTTCAGGTCGACATTCGCGGCGTCCATGACCCGGAAAAACGGCCCGCGCGCAACGGGCGTGATGTAGCCAGCGGTCACCGCCACGGTCTTGATGCCGGCGTCGTGACAAGCAGTCGCCGTGTCGATGGCGTATTCCGCCCAGATCACCGGATCGTTATAGGTAAACGCCACGCTCAGGGAGCCGGTTTGCCGTGCCGCCTCCGCGATCGACTCCGGATCCGCCGTTTCGCTCAACGAGGCGATCTCGCGAGACTTGGAAATCGACCAATTCTGGCAGAATTTGCAGCCCAGATTGCAGCCGGCCGTGCCGAAGGAAAGCACGGCGGTGCCGGGAAAGAAGTGGTTCAGCGGCTTCTTCTCGATCGGGTCGATGCAGAAACCCGTGCTCCGGCCGTATGTCGTCGAGACCATGCGGCCATCGAGGTTCTGGCGGACAAAGCAGAAACCGCGGTCGCCCGGTGATAGCGTACAGGCCCGCGGGCACAAATCGCAGACCAGCTTGCGTCCGTCCTCGGTTTCGTGCCACCACCCTCCGGCCTTGGTGCCGTTCGGCTCTGGGCTTTCCGAGGGTGGCAATGTGATGGTTCTCGGCATGGATGCTTCCGAAGGCACTCGCGCCGGGCAGCCGGCAGGCTCAAAGACACGGGTGGAGACCCACCCACGCGCCTGAGCAACCGCGAGAACGCCCGTGGCGGTTGGCTCGTGACTGGAAAAGACCTGATCTCTTCTTAGTCTACCGGATGCCGGCAGGACAGCCTATCACGCTGTTGGGGCGTAGCGGGTGGTGTGTTGTCCTCCCTGGCCGCGGCGAGGCACGCTCTCACCTCCAGAGGGCCAGCAGCGCGATTCCCCCGACCAGCGGTACCAAGAACATCGGTGCGATCTGTACAAACAACCGGCGGTTGCCCAAGACGGCAACGATCCCGGCCTTGAAGATCACATTTGCCAGGGCCGCAGTGATGATCAGACGCCAGCCTTCGGCGGCGATGAAGTCGTCGGCAAGAGCCATGCGAGCGGTCGACAATGTGATGGCGTCCATGTCGGTCAGCCCCGACAGAAAGGCCACCGCATAGAGCGTCTGATTGCCGAGATACTGCTCCGCCGCGACCAATGCCAGGCGGACGACCGCGTAGGTCCCGGCGAAAAAGACAGCCGACTTGAGCTGCGTAGGATTGCCCTGTTCCGGCATTTCGGCGGGTGTCTGGCGAACCCGATACCATGCGACTAGCGCCGGGACTGCGGTCAACAGCATGAGGATGATTACCGGGACTGCCGCGGTGGGAAGGAACCTCGGCGCGACGACGGCGATCTCCACCAGGACTCGGATAAACGCAATCGTGGAAGCGATCATAATGATGATCGACGCAGCCCGGGCGCTCATCGGGCCAGTGTGGGCCTGCCGGGAATAGCTCACCGTGGTGGCCGTGCTCGAAATCACGCCGCCAAGCACCCCGCCCAGCAAGATCCCCGCGTTCTGGCCCAGAAACTTGTATGCAATGTATCCCCCCAGACTCATGCCCACGATCAGCACCACCATGAGCCAGGTCTCGAAGGGATTGAAGACGTTCAATGGCCCGTAGGTCTGGTTGGGCAGGACCGGCAGGATAATGCACGTGATCAGCACAAACTGCATGATCGCACGCAAATCCGTATCGCCCAGCTTCCGGGCAAAATAGTGCAGTTCCAGTTTGAACTGGAGCAGCAGGGCAACGCCGCCCCCCACGGCAATCGCCACGGACATGGGCGCGACGACCACCAGCGCGCCGACCGCATACATCAAGAGCGCGGCCACGTTGGTCGTGGTGCCCGGGTCGGGTTCCGCGCTGCGAATCCTCAGCAGACTGGGAAAGATCAGCGACACGACGACCGCCACCAGGCCGACCGCGACGATCCAGCCTCCCAGTTCGCGTCCTACCATCGCGCAGACCGTGCCCAGCAAGGTAATCATTGGGAACGTGCGCATGCCGGGCATTCCTGCCTCGGTCCGCTCCCTCTGCAGCCCGACCAGCAGGCCAAGGAGCAAGGCAATACCCAACTGCTGAAACGCGACGGGGGCCTCGGGCAAGACGCTTCCTCCTCCGCCAATCGGGTGGGGTTCGATCCTTGGGGCCGCTCAGGTCAACGCCCGACCCAGCTCGCCGGCCCTACTCCAACTCTAGCATCCACCCACGGCCCCGTTCAGCAAGCCTCATGCGCCAACGGCTTTCGGTTCCGCAGACGCCACCGGCTCGGGGCGTGGTTCCGATGCGGGTGACGACGAGGTCCCGCTTGCCGAGCGGGACCTTGCACGACAGGTCCCGCTCGGCAAACGGGACCTACTTCTGTAACCCACCAATGCTCAAATCTGAACCACGCCCGGCTCGGCCATGTCTCTGCCCTCCATGAGCACCCTCAGCCCGAGCAGGTGCGCGAGATCCTTTACGTTCTCGACGTGATCGCCATAGAAAAGCACCCGGTGCAAAAGGGCCATCATGCCGTCAGGCAGGACGCCGCCGCCCCATTTCTCGAAATCTTCTTCATCGCCAGGTACGTCTTGCACGACTTCCTTTTTTCGTTTCTGCCCGAAGTCTCACGACTTCGCCTACGGGTAGACTTGAACGTGCCACTCGCCTTGCCGTCGCGCGGTTCATCGGAGAGGCCCTCCTGCGCGGCAAGGTCGCCGAGATTGTCGCCTCTACCGCCGGCCCCCAACGTGCGCAGGATCGCGTCCGCGTTGTCTGGGACCGCCACTCGCAGCCGCTGACCCACGAGCAGTACTTCTGGCCGTTCTACCGCGCCTTTGTTCCCGACCATGCCGCCCGCTGCGAAGCGGCGATTCGCTGGACCACGGAACACGGCTACAAACCCGTGTTCTTCCACGAGGGCTTCTTGGGCGGCCAGGAGATATAAGCCGGATCGGCAGCCCATGAAACACCGGCTTCGGCCGTACGCCCGGCGCCGCCGCTCCCGAGACCCACTTTCTTTCCCCCTTGATTCTCCGATCATCCCAGGTTAGGCTCGATTCTCGAGGGGAATCAAACTCCCTGCCGATTCGGGAATGACGAACCACGGCATGCGTCCGAAGCGAGTCGATCGGCAGCCCGAGCACCGTGGTTCGTTCGGAGCGTAGCCGGGCCCAGGTTAACCCAAGAGTCTCGACCCAAAGGGATTTCAACTCATGTTCAATTCTCGCCAGACAACGCGCCGCCGATTTCTGCAGGGTGTGGCCGCCGCGGGGGCCGCGAGCATCATGCTTCCGTCGACCAACCGGGCCTTCGGCTGCCGGTCGCCTAACGACCGCCCTGTCTTTGCAACGATTGGCCTTCGCAATCAAGGCTGGGCTATTACTGAGAAAACGATTGGTCTTGCCGATTTCGCGGCGCTCGCCGACGTCGACGCGACGGTTCTGGGGACTTACGTCGAAAAGACGGAGCAGCAGCAAGGCAAGAAACCCGATGCCTGTCAAGAGTATCGGAAGATCCTCGATCGCAAGGACGTCGACGCGGTCATGATCGCCACGCCCGACCACTGGCACACGAAGATTGCGGTGGAAGCGATGCGCGCGGGAAAAGACGTCTACTGTGAAAAGCCCCTCACGCTGACCATTGACGAAGGGA
Organism: Pirellulales bacterium; assembly: GCA_013360685.1. Taxonomy (GTDB): domain Bacteria; phylum Planctomycetota; class Planctomycetia; order Pirellulales; family Thermoguttaceae; genus JABWBD01. The sequence continues at coordinate 17,152 of JABWBD010000021.1, read as the reverse complement.
AGTTGATCGAAAAGGTCGTTAAGGAAACAGGGCGTGTGTTCCAGGTCGGCACCATGCAACGTACCGAGTGCGGACATCTCTTCCTGCAGGCAATCGCCCTGGTGAAGCATGGACGCATCGGTGCCGTCAACAAGGTAACCTGCGGGATCGGCGGCATGTCGTCTTCGCCGGTCATTCCCGTCGCTCCCGTTCCCGAGGGACTGGATTGGGAATTCTGGCTCGGGCCGGCGCCGAAAGTCCCCTATCGGGCCCTGCCTGAAATGCGGACGGGCTACGGCGGCGGCGTGCCGCTCTACAGCAACGCCCACTACTCTTTCCGGAATTGGCACGAATACTCGGGCGGAAAGCTCACGGACTGGGGTGCCCATCACGTCGACATCGCGTGCTGGGCAATCGGCGCCGGTGGCACGGGCCCCAGTAAAGTGACGCCGCTCGAATACACTCTGGCGTGCGAGTACAAGGATGGATATCCGGTGGTCGACGATCGGTACAATGTCGCGACCGAGTTCAAGATCCGTGCCTGTATGCCCGGCAGCGTGGAAATGATCATTACGAGCGAGGGCGACAACGGCATCCTCTTCGAAGGCACGCAAGGGCGGTTGTTCGTCAATCGCAGCCGGATCTCCGGAAAGCCCGTCGAGGACCTCAAAGAAAACCCGCTGCCGGAAGGCGCTCTCGAAGAGGTTTATGGTGGGAAGGTCAGCGACAACCATAGCGCGAACTTCATCGAGTGCATGAAGTCTCGCAATCAACCGATCTCCGACGTTTTTTCCCATAACCGCATGCTCGAAATATGCCACCTCGCGAACATTGCCATGCGTGTGGGCCGAGAACTGAACTGGGATCCGGCGAAGCGCCAGATCGTCGGAGACGCCGAGGCCAATTCGTTCCTCGCCCGTGAAAGCCGCAAGGGTTACGAGATCGAGACGTAGGATTCGCATGCCTTGAACAACCGTGTCGGGAGCCTCCGCACGGCAGACCAACCCAGACAGTCTTTGCAGGCTCGAACTCAACTCCTCTGCTTGCGGGGTGTCGTCTCCCCGGTAGCATCCAGCCCGTCAAAGTCGCCCGAGACCGCCCCGGTCCCCAGACTCCGGTGCTTCCTTTCGGGCTGCCGACCGGGCCGGTTGACGTTCCGCGGTGCGTTCGTCACAATGGTGGCTCAAGAGCGGAATCTTGTCCGACGGCCGCCTATTCGGTCGGCCGCCGGAAGACCAATCGGGCGTGGTTCAACAACGAGGTCTGGCCCCGAGCCAAGCACCCGAAGAAACGCACCGTGGCGAGGCGCGTGTGCGGGTTTTTGAACCACGCCCCGAATCGGAGTGGAAGCCGGTTGAGGAACGGATTCGTGCCCCCTTCAGCTCAGGACGTTCACAACCACAACCCGTCGCTCCAGACATTGCAGCCTGCCGACCGCTGGCAGACGCCTGGGGGGATCCCGATCACATTTCGGGCCGAACCGGCTCCGGCGGGCCCGACGACGATCGATAAGGAATCGCTGCTGCTCCACCTCGAGCACGCGCGGCTCGGGCTGTTGCGTGGATTCGATCAGCTCCTCTGCCTGGAGGGGCTTCATGGCGTCGAACACCTGCCGCACCAGATCGAGACCGTCCGGAAAGTGCTGCGGCACTTCCGCGGCCGGGTCCTGCTGGCCGACGAAGTCGGGCTTGGCAAGACGATCGAAGCCTGCCTGCTCTTGCGGGAATACCTGCTGCGAGGCCTGGTCCGACGCGTGCTGATTCTCGTGCCCACGCCTCTGGTCTCGCAGTGGCAGGAGGAATTGCGGTCGAAATTCGGCCTGGAGTTCACGGTCCCTCCCAGGACCGCCACGTCCGACCGGCCGGACTTCTGGGCCGGGCAGGACCGCGTTCTGGCGTCGCTCTCTTTCGCCAAGAGCGCTCGCCGGGCCCAGGCGATCACGGCCGTGCCCTGGGATCTGGTCATCGTCGACGAGGCCCATCACTGCAAGAACCGGACGACCCGCAACTGGCAGTTGGTCAACTCCCTGAAGCGCCGGCACCTTTTTCTCCTGACGGCGACGCCCGTCCAGAACAACCTGCTGGAACTCTACAACCTGCTGACGCTCTTGGAGCCGGGCCACTTGCAAACGGAGAGCCATTTCAAGAAGAGATACATCCGCCGCGGCAACCCGCGCGACCCGCTGAACCGCGAACGCTTGCGGTCCCTTTTGGGCGAGGTGATGATCCGCAATACGCGGAGCCTGGTCCAGATGGATCTTCCCCCGCGCTATGCCCAAACGTTGATGGCCCAGCCGCGCGGCGCCGAGGAGGCCCTTTACCGCCGATTGAACGAGTACCTCCGGCTCCGCAGCGAGGCAACCGGCCAAGACACCGCGGCCGATGACGACAGCGGCAGTCTTGCCGTGGAATTCGACGAGCCAAACCGACCCGGCGGCGCCGGCTCCGCTCCGCTGCCTGACCATCCGCCGGCGCCGTTCTCCCGGAAGCAGTTGAGTACGCTGCTGTTGGCCTCGGGCAGCCATCCCCGCGCCCTCGGCCAGTCGCTGGCGAACATCGCCGGCGAGGATCCGACGGCACGGCCGGTTATTGAGCTCGCCAACAACGTCGATCGTTCCGCGAAAGACGAGCGGCTCTTGGAGCTGCTGCGTCAAAGCCGCGGCGAGAAGGTCCTGGTCTTCGCCAACTTCCGCCGGACCCTGGAGCATTTGCAGCAGCTTCTCGAGGAGGCCGGCCTCCGCTACGTCAGCTATTCCGGCGCCCAGTCCGACCGGCAGAAAGACGAGTCGGTGGCAGCGTTTCGCGATTCGGTGCCCGTCATGCTCTGCTCCGAGTCGGGGGGAGAGGGGCGCAACTTGCAGTTCGCCAATACGCTGGTCAATTTCGATCTCCCCTGGAACCCGATGAAGATCGAGCAGCGGGTCGGCCGCATCCACCGCATCGGCCAGACCCGCGAGGTCTTCGTATTCAATCTCTGCACCCCAGGTTCCCTCGAAGCCAAGCTCCTGGACCTCTTGACCGAGAAGATCCGGATGTTCGAGCTCGTGGTGGGCGAGGTCGGTTCGATCCTCGGAAACCTGGAAGGAGGCGAGGAATTCGAATCCCTGGTGCTCAACCTCTGGCTGCGGTCGCACACCGACGAAGAACTGGACCGCTCTTTCAACGCTCTGGGCGAGTCGCTGCTGGATGCGCAAGAGAAGTACCTGGAAACGAAGAAACTCGACGAAGCGCTCTTCGGAGACGACTACGAATGACCGCCGGCATCCAGGAGGAGCTTCGCACGTTTGCCACTCGCCTGCTGGAGCGTCGCGGCGCCCTGGTGGATTGGCCACCCGACGCCCCGGAAGGAAACGCCGTCCTGCCCGATGAGGCCGCCCATGCCCTGGAGGCCGACAGCGAATTGGTCCGCCTCTCCACGGAGCCTTACGGCGAGGGCTGGCACGTGAATCTCGCCGGCGATTTTCTCGAGACCTCCAGCCGGCTCCTCGACGCCGAACCGCGAATCGGCACGTTTCAAATCAAGGACCTCTACCTGAAACGGGGCGACCTGGACGAGGCGGTCCACCGCGCGTTCACCTGGCTGAACGCGCAGGTGCGGGTGGCGGCGACGCGGCCGGTCCGCGTCGAGTACCACACCTGGTGGTTCCTCGCCTCCATCGCGTCGGAGGACCGCTGGGAAACGCGGCTCCCCGTCACGCTCAACGCCGCCTCCGGCGCGGAGGTTGAGCTCCCCGACCCGCTGGCTCTCTGGCAGGTCGAGCCCAACCCGTCGGCCGAAAGCCAAATGCCGTCGACCTACTTCCAGGCCGAGCACTTGGCGCGGTCCCGCGTGCCGCAGTTGGCGGCCGATTTCGTGGGGCGGATGGACGACCGCCTGGCCCGCGACCGCAGGCGTCTCCGCGAGTACTACAACGCGCTGTTGCGCGAAACCGAGCACAAATCGCCGCGCGGCCGGGCCAAACCAGTGGAACCGGAGCAGTTGGAGGCGAAGAAACGCGCGGTCCAATTGGAACTCCGCCGCAAGCTGGGCGAACTCGACGAGCGCTACGCCATGGAGGCCGTCCTGAAACCGCTCGTTCTCGTCCGCACCGACCTGCCCAGCCTGGCAGTCGACTTGTCGGTGCACCGCAAGCGCGCGAGGCGGGCGCACACCGTCTATTGGAACCCGATCACGAAGCATCTCGAGCCGGTCCGCTGCAGCCGCTGCGGCCGGGCAACCTTCTCCATCGCCTTCACCGATGACGAGGTCGAACCGCTATGCCCAACCTGTGCAGCGAAGTGAGGGTTCGGTGGTCAGGGTTCAGGGTTCAGCATTGGATTGCACCCGCCATTGCAAATCTGAACTCTGAACTCCGAACTCTGAACTCCGAACTCTGAACTCCGAACCCTGAACTCCGAACCCTGAACTCCGAACCCTGAACTCCGAACCCTTCGGCGCCGGACCGTACCCGCCGGGCTTACGCCCGTGGCTCACCTTGCAGGAGATTCCGATGGCCACCACGACCAAGAAACGCGGCAAGCTGGCGCTCTACGATCGCCTCTCCCGCCTCACCTATCGCCTCGCCTGCCAGCTCTTGGGCCTCGAAGGTGAGCAGTTGATCCAGCGCGCGGCGGCGAAATACGACTCGATCGACATCGCTCGGGACGTCTACCTGGGCGGCGACTTGTTCCGCCTTACCCTGGCCGCCGCCGGTCCCAATCGCGAAAACGTCGTCGTCACGATCACCACGATGGCAGCAGCGCGCAACCGGCTGGTCTTCAACTGCACGGCCTGCGAGGGGATGTGCGAACACATCGCGGCCGCCGTCTCCCTGATTCTCGAAGAGAAGACGCCCCTCGGCCTGGCCGTTCCACCCATCGAGGAGATCCCCCTGGAACATCTCAGCGAAGAGGAACTGGTCCAGAGGGCGATCCTCGAGCGGCAAAAACGGGCGAAGATCGAGAAATTCCGCCTCAAGTCGGCCGATCCCAAGTTGCCTTGGACCGACTACACGATCACCAGCGAGCTTTCCGGCAAGACCTACCGCGTGGCCCTCCGCGGCGACCAGCGCGGCCAATCGTACTGCTCCTGCCCCGACTTCCGCACTAACACGCTCGGCACCTGCAAGCACATCCTCTACACCTTGCAGCGGGTCGAGAGACGTTTTCCGGCCCCGGTCCGCAGCAAGCCTTACCGCAACCGCGAGATTCTGGTCCACATCCTCTACGGCGAAGAGATGACGCTCCACCTCCGCCTGCCCGATCGGCCCAAGCCGGAACTCGTCGCAGCCGTCGGCAAGCTCGCCGACGGCCCGATCGACGACGTGCGGCGACTGGTCGACTGCATCGGCAAGCTCGGCCGGATGGGCCACGAGGTCGCCGTCTATCCCGACGCCGAAGCGTTCATCGAACACCGGCTCTTCCAGCAACGCATGGCCGACCGCGTGGCCGAAATCCGCAAGGACTCGGCCCGCCATCCGCTCCGCAAGGGCTTGCTCAAGGTCGAACTGCTGCCTTATCAGCTTGACGGCATCGCCTTCGCGGTGGGCGCGGGGCGGGCAGTCATTGCCGACGATATGGGCCTGGGCAAGACAATTCAAGGTGTGGGCGCCGCCGAGCTCTTGGCCCAGGAAGCAGGGATCCGCAAGGTGCTGGTCGTCTGTCCCGCCTCGGTCAAGTCGCAGTGGCGAAGCGAAATCCGCCGCTTCTCCCATCGCGAGGCGCAGATCGTCGCCGGCAGCACCGCCGGTCGCGCCAAGCAGTACGACAACAACTGCTTCTTCACCATCTGCAACTACGAACAGGTGCTTCGCGACATCCTGGCCATCGAGCGGGTCCGCTGGGACCTGATCATTCTCGACGAGGGCCAGCGGATCAAGAATTGGGAATCGAAGACCGCTCGGGTGATGAAGGGGCTCAGGTCGCCGTTCGCCCTGGTCCTCAGCGGCACGCCCCTGGAAAACCGCCTGGACGAGCTTTACTCGGTGGTCCAATTCGTGGACGACCGCCGCCTGGGGCCGGGCTTTCGCTTCTTCCATCGCCACCGGTTGGTCGACGAAACTGGCCGCGTGACCGGCTATACGAACCTGGATCAGCTCCGTGCGAACCTCAGGCCGGTCCTGCTGCGGCGGACGCGAGAATCGGTCCTGCAGCAGCTTCCGCCGCGCACCACGGAGATCATCCGCATAGCGCCCACCGAAGAACAGGCTGAGATCAACGCCGCGCAGATGTGGATCGTCAACCAGATCACCAGGAAGGCCTTCCTCACGGAGATGGATCTCTTGCGGCTCCAGAGGGCGCTGCTCATGGCCCGCATGTCCGCTGACAGCACCTATCTTTGCGACAAGAAGCCGCCCGGCTTTTCCACCAAGCTCGAGCACCTGGCGGAACTGATCGAGGGGCTCTTTGCGGAGCCGGAGCGCAAGGCGGTGTTGTTCTCCGAGTGGACCACGATGCTCAACCTGATCGAGCCGATCCTCAAGCGGTGCATGCTGGATTACGTGCGGCTGGACGGCTCGGTGCCTCAGAAGAAGCGCCAGGAGCTGGTGCACCGCTTCACCAACGACCCGCGGTGCCGCCTGTTCATCGCCACGAACGCCGGCTCGACGGGCCTGAACCTCCAGGCTGCCGACACGGTGATCAACGTCGATCTCCCCTGGAACCCAGCCGTGCTGGAGCAGCGGATCGGCCGCGCCCATCGGATGGGCCAGAAGCGCCCGGTCCAGGTCTACGTGCTAGTGACGGAGGACACCATCGAAGAGAAACTGCTGAAGACCCTTTCCGCCAAGCACGATCTGGCCCTGGCGGCGCTTGACCCGGATTCCGACGTCAAGCATGTCGACTTCGACAGCGGCATGGAGGCGCTCCGCCGCCGCCTGGAGGTGCTCTTGGGGGCCCAGCCGGAGGCGGCCGTCGACGTGAGCAAGAAAAAGGAGGTCGTCGGCGAGGTCCAGGAGCTCGCCCAGCGTCGCGAGCGGGTCGCTGCCGCGGGCGGCGAACTGCTCGGCGCCGTGTTCAACTTTCTGGGCGAGTTGGTTTCGCAAGACCAGGCGCCGCCCCCGGCGGAACCCGTGGTCAGCCGCCTCCGGGACCGGCTCTGCGAGTGCGTCGAAGACGACCCTTCGGGCCGGCCTCGCCTTTCGATCACGTTGCCCGACCGGAGCATGCTCGACAACCTTGCCCAGACCCTGGCCCGCCTCCTGGTCGCCGGCGGCGGGGATGGCGGGGGAACGGGCTCTTAGCTGGTCCTGTGCTCGTGTTCGAGAACGTTCCGCCAGAACGCGGGTGTGCCGTGGTAGGCGACCTCATACGTCGACTCCAGCGGAACATTGAATTGATATAACGGTCGGGTCGCAGAAAGAGCGGCATTTCCGGCAGCGGACTACCGATCGCGATGTGTTCGAGATACACATCGACGGGCTGCCCGGCCGCGTAGCTGGCCAGTGTCAGCGGTTTTTCCAGCGGCAAATCGTAGACCGCGTCCGACGGTGCCAGACGCTCAACCAGCGTGCCGTGCATTCCCTGCGGCTCATGAGGTCCGGGCGGAAAGAGGTCCAGGATCAACAAGTGAATCCCTCTTTCCAGCGCGGATGCAGCCTTTTCAACGAACTCGCCGACGCTGGCGGAGCGGTCCTTGTTGGCGGGAGAGATGATCATCAAGGTCCCCGATTGACGAGCGGTCTGCCTCAGGTCAAGATCAGTGCGGATCGGCCCGTCCCCGGGTTCCGGCCCGGCGGAGTCGCACCTAAGTAGTCGGCGCGTTCCGAGCGGCACATGGTGCCGGTTCGCGCGGCCGGCAACATGTGCTCCCTGGACAATCGACAACGCGAGACCATGATATCGAAGGAGCCGGACATGCGCACTCGAATGATTGACCTGTTGTCACTGGCGTTGTTTTCCTTTACCGCTTTGTTGTGTTCGGCGCCATTTTCCGCAGCGGCGGCCGAAGCGCCCGCGGAACCTGCGATCGATTTCGGGGAGCCCGCGCCGCAGTGGCTGCGTGAATCCGAGTCGTACGCGATCGGCTACGATCCGGCGGGCTGGGATGCCTTGGCGCAATCCAAAGTCAAGTTCATTACCCACTGCCCGGTGAACCGCGAGTTTTTCGCCCGTTGCCGTTCGCTCGGCATCAAGTGCTTCCCCTATGTAACGTTTTACCAGGGCTTCGCTTCGCAGACCTATCAGGGCGTCAACCTCAAGGACCACGCCGACTTCATCGAGGTCGACCCGCAGGGCCAACTAAAGCGGTCCGGCTTCTGGGAATCGGAAGACGCCAAGAACATGTACACCACCTGCCCCAATGTCGGGGCCTATCAGGAGGCCATGCTGGCCTGGGTGCAGAAGATCATGGAGCTGGGCGCCGACGGCGTGTTCGTCGACAACATCAGCGCGCGCGTCCCCTGCTTCGGCCCGAAATTCAACAAGCACCAGCACCTCCACGACGATCAGAACCACGCCTTTGCCATGCTCTTGAAACGCACGCGCGAGTTGATCAAGCGGCACCAGCCCGACGGCGCCCTGATCGTCAACTCCGCCAGCCCGCTGCACATCCCGAAAGAGTACTGGAAGTACATCGACGCCGATATGCTGGAGTCGTACATCTGCACCTGGGTGTCGAAGGAGCGATGGTTCGACTGGAAGAACCATTGGCACGAGCAGGGGGTCAAGTTGCAGCCCTATCTGAACGCGGGCAAGCAAATCCAGGCCCTTTCCTATCTGGGCCGCACGCCCTACGGCGTTCAGGAGGACGCCTTGTTCTGCTACGCGACGGCCCGGCTGGCCGGCTTCGTGTGGAACGGCGGCATGCCGCTCTCCCACCCGGACTCGGCGCCTTTGTATCGGCTGCGGCTCGGCAAGCCGCTGGGCGGCGAGGAGACCGAAAACGGCGTCTATTGGCGGGCGTTCGAGGCCGGCCTGGTGGCGGTGAATCCGGACCGGTCCAAGGATGGTTCGATTACGATCAAGCCGCCGATTCCCACGAAACGGTTCTTCGATTTGTCCGGCGGCCTCGCGGAGCAGTGGAGCCGCTACGGTTCCGGCGGCTACACGCTGGATACGCAGGAGAAGCACGGCGGCACGCGCTCGATGCGCTGCGTCAACGCGGTTGCCAGCGGTGAGAGCGGAGCGAACCAGTCGGTCGAACTAAACCACGAACAACCGGTACCGATTCTGGTCACCGGGTGGAGCAAGTGCCGGGACGTCACGGGCGAGCCGGACGGCAACTACGCGCTCTATCTGGATATTGCCTACCGCGACGGGACGAACTTGTTCGGGCAGGTCGCCCCCTTTGCCTGCGGCACGCACGATTGGCAAGCGAGTTCCGTGACAGTCAAGCCGGCCAAGCCGATCAAGAGTCTGACCTACAACGTGCTGTTTCGCTATAAGGCCGGCACGGCATGGTTCGACGACGTGTCGCTGAAGGTCCTGGATGATCCGCAGTCGCCGCGCGAAGTGCTCAAGAACGGCGGCTTTGAAGAGCAGGGCCGCGCGGGACGGATGGTGGACGCGACAGCCACGGGCAAGCTGCCCGTGCCGGCCTATTCCGGGCGCGTGTTCCTGTACGCGGGAGCATCCGACGATGAGTTGACGAAGCCCGGCCCGCGGTTGACCGTGGTCACCGCGCCCGGTCTGGGCAACGTCCGCTTCCGCGTGGACGGTTTCGACTACTGGACGCACAGCGGCTCCTGGACGACGGAGTACACGCTGGGCCCGAATTTCGGCAAGTTCTTCGTCACGTTCGACAAGCCCGGCAAACACGTGGTCGAGATCGTCGACGTGGTTCCTGCGGAGATGCAGACGCCCGCGGGCTACGGGACGGGCGAGCGGCTGGGGCAATTCATGGATCCGTCTAACCCCACGAGACCCGCCGCGGGCAAGAAGTTCCGCTTCCGAGGCTGGACAGGACCGGCAGCTTCCAAGGAGGCCCGTGTGGAGATCGACGTGGCGCAGGACACGCAGCTCACGGCGGAGTTCGACGTGCAGGCGGAAAAGTGACGGCGCAACGGTCAGGCGTTCCGGCCGAATCGGCCGTGGCGTCAGTCGGCGTGACTGGCCGCATTGAAGTCGCGATCGCCAGTTGTAGCGGCGGGTTAGGCGACCGGCAGGAAATAACTTACCCATAGGACGGCCTTCCCAGGCCGTCGCGACGGCCTGGGAAGGCCGTCCTACGGGTATTCTTGCTTCTGCCGATCGCCTCATGCCGTTGGCCTTGCAGGACAAAGCCGACGGCTCCGCTTGCCAGGAACAGAATCGGCATTGACATTGGCTAGCGATATGGGACGGTCTGGCTCCCGCCCGTCAAACCAGAACGTCGCGGGTTACTGGATGCGATATCGTCCGCCATCTGGCGGGTTGCGGGGCGGGATTATCGAGAACTGCAGTTCTGTGTGGGCCAGTTTTTCAGTCCGGATGACGGTCTGCCGACGGGTCGACGAACCGTGCCAGGCGGGTACAATTGGTCATGTCCCGCCGCAACGAGGACAACCGCACCGCGGCAGACATCCCCACTGAATTCCAATCCCCGCTTGCAGCCCATGACCGACTTCACTCATCGACCGGAAGGATACCGAGGACGAGGCGATTCGCATCTGCCACAGATCGCTGACGGTCTTCGGCGTGTGCTCCGGAAAACCGAACGCGATTTTGCCCACGACACGCTTCGTCTCGGCGACCGGGCGCTGGATGAGCTTGCCGCGATGCTGGTCGAGTTCGCCGAAGATCTCTTCAACGGCGTCGGCATCTGGGCGGCGTATGAAGGGTACAACCGCGATTTCTTCGGCGCCGCCCTCCCCTTGACCAGCCGCGGCGCCGGCTCTCCGCCTGCGGGTATGCATCCCGACCGCTTCCGGCACTTTCTTTGGGTCGTGTACCCGGCGCTGATCGATGGCATGGTTTTTTCCCCCACGCATCAAGACCTCCTGCGAATCGCCGATGCCGGCAGCGAATTCCTCTCCGGCGCTTTCCGGGACGTTCCGAGAATCTCAGGCGTGAAGATGTTTCTCCAGACCTCCAACGTTTACGGCTGAAACGTGAAACGCAAACTGGTTTGGCTGGGATCGCAGTCGTATCTCTTCCGCCTCTTTTTCGCCCGCTACATGAAAGAGCAGGCTCGCGGGAAGATAAGCATTGCCCACACCGACGCCTTCATCTGCCAGGAGTGCACCGAGTGGTCCGGACTCGGCGCGATCGACGTCCTGGCAGGCGTGCTCGATATTTCGGACGACGACCGAAAGGACCTGCGAAGCTGGTATGAACGGCACGTTGCCCCCTACAAGATTCTGTCGGTCAACAACAAGACGCTGGAGGCTCTGAACGTCATCAACGACCAACCCTATCGGGTGAGAATCAACATGAAAAACCCTCCGTTCAAACGAGGGCAGCTCGTCTTCGGAAGCCTCGTTCCTTGGCGGGGAGAATGGTACTGGTCGGGTGAGCAAAGGCTTCTCGGTGATTCTTCCAAGGTGGATGTCGAGCAGTTGAAGCGGTCCATGAAGCGCAACAGCTCCGCCGTCGTTTGCCGCTACTCGAAGGAGCACGAGACGAAGGTGAGGCAACTGGCGGCCAAGCAGTATGATTTGATGATGAAATACCATGAGGGCAACGATCTCGCTTGGTATCCCGACGGCTTGTCAATGGCCGCCGATTGGGAGAAAGAAACGCGCTGGCAGTGGGAGTTGAGAAGTCCACGGGAGATCGACGAAGTCGTGCAGAAGCACCATCTGGAAAAAGGGCGCCCGGAGATGAATCTTCCCAAGGACCTTCTCGAGCACAAGGACGGCATCGGAGTTTTCATCAATCCCGACGAGGGCAAGGAGATCATGACGAGTTTCAACGCCCTCGTCGAAGGATTGCAGCGGAAAGGGGAGGCGTTGACCGAAGACCAGGAAGACGCGATTCGAGGATTCATCTTTTCGGACAACCTCAGCCCCCGGTTCGTCAAACGCGTGCTGGAACAGTACGGCAGCGAGTTCGTGAAGGCGGTATTTGTCCTGCAAGGGGATTTGCCGGATTATTGGTTGGACTATCTCATCAGGCGTTACAAGGGACGTTACTTCCGAAAATATTACCCCTCGATTTCCCTGGCCTGACGCGGCGGCCTCGAACGCTCGCAGGGTCTGGCGAGAAGTCAGTCCCCCAGCCGCGAGACAGCGGCCGCTCCGGAAATCTTGGATGCCGTGTCGGGAGAGTGTCAAATACTTCACGGCCGACGAGTTCTCGGCATCCGGGTCTTCGAGATGAGCTACCGGGATTCCTCTGTGGCTCGACGGACCGAATCGCATAATAATCGGGTACGACGAAAGTCTTCTCGAGAAACAGTATGACCACAGCCAGTTTGGAAGACCGCGCGGCGGCACTTGAGTCGCAGTACGCGGAGCTGCTGAGGATGGTGCAGGACCGGCCGCCGAAAGACGACTGGCGGAAGGTTGTGGGCATGTTCGCCGATGATCCGCAGATCGAGGAACTCCACCGGGAAACACACCGCGTTCGCGAAGAGGATCGAGAGGCTCTACGAGTCGGAAGCAACGCATGATCATCCTCGACACCGACCACTTCAACGTTCTCCAGATCGGCACCCTGGATCTCAAGATCGCCAGCATCGCGCTGGAGCATGGCGCAACCTTGCTGTCGGCAAACACCCGAGATTTCGACCAGGTCCCGGGCCTGCGGGTCGAAAACTGGCTCCATTCGGCCAGATAACGTCTCGCCGAAATAGGTCGTCGAAATAGGGACGCCGCTGATCACAAGTGGCCAGTTTGCCCAATATCAGTAATGTCCCGAATGCCATTCGTTCGAGTGGTAAAGACAGCGTGTACAGCAACAGACCGGTGGCAGCGGCTGTGCCGATCGCCCTACTTCGGCGCGGCGTCGAACAGGTTGCAGGCCGTTTCGCGCACGGGGGGTGATCCGTTTACCGTCAGCGGCTCTGCCGGATCGGTCGAGACGCCTGTCGTGGCGGACGATTTCCGATAGGCGGGAAAGAACGCCTCGGGACCGTCGGGCTCGACCCCATGGCGCTCCGTCCATCGCCCGACGAGTGCGTTATACTTTGCCATATCGGTAATCGCTCTCCAGGAGAGAAAATCGCTCCGCAGTTTCGAGAAACCGGCTTTGAATTGAAAGAGAGAGTCGTTCGCGGCGCCTCGTCCGCCGCCGAGATGGAGCACCCGATTGCCACGGTCCTTCGCCCAGCGGCGCGCAAAATCCATCATCAGCTTCATCGGCTCTTGGCGTGCGAATTCGCGCCGTGAACCGACCAGGTGGGCCTCCACGATTCCGCCGACCTCGGAGAACAGTCCGGCGCAGGCCAACGAATCGCCGATCCGGACGGTGCCCAGGTGGAGCGCGCCGTCCAGGACGTCCTTCAGTTCATAGAAATACTGCCGGGAGAAGAAGTAGCTGTCGGCAGCGGCAACTGAGCGCATGGTCTCCCAGTAGATTTCAATGAAGTCGTCCAGCGAGTTGCACTCCTGATCCATCGCTGCGACGGCGCCGCTTTCCCTCGCCCGGCTGATCCGGCTCCGGTAGTTCTTTCGGGTTTGATGCCAGAGTTCTTCTTCGGATTGCGTGAGATCCACGAACACCGTTTCCCCATGATGGACAAGCACCCCATGCCGCCGGAATGGTCCTTGCGGCAGCGGCAGAATGGGGTGCAGCCGGAGGAAGACGCTCAGAACTCCCCGCGCCCGCAGTTCGCTAAGCAGCAATCCCAGGGCACGTTCGAGAAAAGCCGCCGAGACATTGTCCTCCTGCGCGCCATGCACGAGCGGAGAAGGGTAGCCGTAGGGACTGGTCGCGTCGCTCGATTCCGCGTCTGCCACGCCATCGATCTGAATCGGGCGAAGGATGAGCGGCACGAGCAGCCGGTTCCCACCCTCTTCGGCAAAGAAAGCGATCGGCTCACCATGTTCAAACTCAGCCGAAAGCCGCACATAGCCCGGCATGTGGTAGAAGTCGTGAGGCATCTGGTCCAGGCACTCCTGCCAGAGCCGATCGCCCGGGCGAACGAAACGTAACCGAATCTCTGCTTCTTTCACCGGAGCCACAGACACCGGCGAATCGCCGGCGCGCGGCGCCGCCGGCAGGGCATCCTGGCGACGTTGGAGAGATGACGCCGGCTCCGCTTCAAAGGTCGCGTTGGACCCGGCGGGCGCTGGCGGTGCCTCGACCCTCTCCAACCACGCCTCCCTCCAAAGGTGATAGCAGCGGCGCGAACAGCACCCGACCGGGATGCCGCTGCACGTCACGTCCTCGAGGGCGACCGTGTTGGAAAACTGGCGCATCCCGCCGGAGGATTCGCTAACCATGCGGTCGACTCGCCTGGCAACCCGGTAGGTCCGCCCGCAGTAGCGAACCATATCGGTCACAAAGACCAGGCCCCGGTTTCGCCCTACCGGATCGACGGTGGCTCGGATCTCATCCGGGGTCTTGACCCTCACCAATTCACCCGGTTGAAGGTTCAGGCAAGGGTTCGGCGTGGTATTTTGCTTGCCGACGATCTTTCCGTGCAGGTGAAACCCAAGTCGCCGCCGTATCCGGTTGTACGGGATGAGGACTGCCATTTGGGCCAGCTCGCGCAGATCACGTTCTCCGTAGAATAAATCCCGCCAGTACCGCCATACGTGCCACCAGGCCATCGGTGTCGTGGCCCCAGTCAGTTCGGTCGCCTGGCAGGAGAACATGGCATTGTCGTCGCCGGTGGCAGCCGGGTTCGGCGCGCCTTGATGCAGAACGGGCAAACTCGCCGGATTCAGGATGCGAACGTCGCCCGGGGCCGATGGGCCTGCGGCCCCAGAGGACGGTTTGAGCCAGACTTCCTTCCAGAGAATGGTGCATCCTGCCTGGCAGCCGCCGTGTGCCGTGCCGTCGCAGCGCAACCCTTCCAGCAGCACGGTGTCCGCCATCCGGGAAAGATAGCGGCGAGTGTCGAAATAGACCTTCTCGACGCGCCCCTGCACGCGAAACGTCCGCCCGCAGTGTTTCACCATCTCGGGCATGAACGGCAGCCCTTCGTACTTGCCGTCGGGGTCGAGCGTGGCGAGAATGCGGCTTTCGCTGCGGACTTCAACCAGGTCGCCGGGGCGGAAATGACCGTAGCTGCGGATTGCATGATTTCTGAACATCGTCGGTCTCCGGAATCCGTCTGGACGGGCCGGCCACTGTGAACCGGTGGCGGGGCTATTGCAGGGCTCGCCGGTAGAGGGCTTCGTGGCGATCGAGGATCTGCCGAACGTCGTACGCGCGCATCCGCTGCCAGGCTCGCTCGGCCATTGGTCGCATGGCTTCGGGGTGGTCCAATACCCAAGCCATCGCTTCGGCCAGGCCCCGGATGTCGCCGACCTCGAATGCCAGTCCGCATCCGTCGTCGATCAACTCTTCGGTTCCGCGGATGCGGGTCCCGATCACGGGAGTATGGAGGCACATCGATTCCATGACGCACCGCGGTAGCCCTTCCTGCTGGGACGGCAGGATGGTCGCTTCGGCGGCCCGCATCAACACGGCCACGTCGCGGCGCATGCCCAGGAAGTGGACTCTTGCGCTGAGCCCCAACCGGGCCGCGAGCGCTTCGGTCTTCGGGCGGAGCGGGCCCTCGCCGGCCAGCGCGAGGTGCACGTCCGGCCGCGCGAGCTGCGCGAAAGCCAGCAGCAGGTCGCGATGGCGTTTGCGCGGAATGAACTCCGCCACCATCACCAACAGCCGCTCGGCGCAGCCCAGGCCAAGCTCCTTTCGCAGTTCGGCCACGCGGTCCGGCGGAGCGGATGCCGCACTGTATTGCTCAAGGTCCACGCCGATGCCGGGCATCGGATGGATCCGGTCGGCCGGGAGGATCCGATGGTCGCAAGCAGCCTCGGCGTCTTCGCGGTTGATGACCACGAGGTGATCGGTCCAGCGGCCCGCGATCCGTTCGAGGGCGCGGAATGCCAGGTTTCCGACGGTGCTCCCCCGGCGGTGAAAATGGAACCCGTGGGCGGTGTAGACCACTTTGGGCTTGCCTTGCCGGCGAATCTTCCTGAGCGCGCAGCGCGCGACGAAGGCGGCCACCGGCGTATGGACGTGTACGATATCGTACTGCCGGCCGACCACCACTTCGCGCACCGTCCGCATCGCGGCGGTCAAGTTTCGGGGATCAAGAGGATTCCGCGTCCACTGGATTTCCCACAGACTGTCGAACGATTCCTCGAGATCCCCGGCCCCGCGGACCCCGGAAGCCATCGCATCGACGCGCCAACCTTGCTTGCGGAAATGACGCCCGAAGGGGAGCAGAAAGCTCCGCAGCGTCGAGGCAACCGTGGCGACCACGAGCAACGCGGGTTGGCGGAGAGCCTCCTGCGGTTCTGCCGGGCGCCGACCGTCTTCCGAACGGCTCGGGGCGCGGGGAGGGTCGAGAACCGGGATCGGCGGTTGGACGGATTGCGGCTGCGTCATGATTTCTGGCCAAGTGCGTGAGCCGAACATGTTCTACATCCCGGCTGGCGGGAACGATCAGGCTGCGGGTAGCGCGAGGTCTTCGGACACTTCCAGCTTCCTCGAAGGCCGGCTCCCCCAGCGCGCTTGGTGGACTGCGAGGACCGCTGCCGCGACGCGTTTCCGGTCGTGGCCGCTGAGGCTCGACCCGCTGGGCAGGCAGAGGCCGTCCCGGAACAACTGTTCCGCGACGGCGCCGCCGTGGAGCGGCGACTGGGCATAGACGGGCTGGAGATGCATCGGCTTCCAGAGCGGGCGCGATTCGATGTTCTCGCTTTCCAGCGCCAGGCGGACGTCTTCGCGGGTCGCGCCGAAGCGGGCGGGGTCGATGGTAATGCACGTCAGCCACCTTGTGGACCGCCCCGCGGCCGACTCCGGCATGAAGTCAATGCCCGGCAGGTCTGCCAACTCGCGGCGATAGAACTCGCAATTGGCCCGCCGCGCGGCGACCCGGTCGGCCAGCAGCTTAAGCTGCCCACGGCCGACCGCGGCGAGCAGGTTGCTCATCCGGTAGTTGTAGCCGATCCGGGAATGCTCGTAGTGCGGGGCCGGATCGCGTGCCGAAGCTGGACAAGCGGCATATCCGGTTTCGCGTGGAGTATCGCGAGTCGAAGATTCACCGGTGGGGGTTGTTTGCGCTGGAGGCGATTCCGGCGGGGCGGCGTGTGATTGAGTATACGGGCGAGCGGATCGATGAGCGGGAGGCGGAGCGGCGGTCGGTGCGGCCGGCGGTG
>JABWBD010000336.1 GCA_013360685.1 Pirellulales bacterium | reverse complement strand
TTCTGCACCTACGCGACGTGGTGGATCCGCCAGGCCATCACCCGCGCCGTCGGCGACCAGAGCCGCACGATCCGGATTCCGGTCCACATGGTGGAAACCATGTCGCGAGTCCGCAATGTTTCTCGCAAGCTTCTCCAGGATCTGGGTCGCGAGCCGACCATGGAGGAAACGGCCAACGCCAGCGAGACCTGCATCGATGAAACGCGGCGCGTGATGGCCATGAGCCGTTACCCGATCAGCCTGGACCGCCCGGTCGGCAACAGTGAGGACAGCCATTTCGGCGACCTGCTGCCCGACGGCGCCGCCGAGAACCCTTCGATCGGCGCGACCCAGGAAATGCTTCGCCGCCGGATCAGCAAGGTCCTCAAGACCCTCAGTTACCGCGAGCGCGAGATCATCAAGCTCCGCTACGGCCTGGGCGACGGCTACAGCTACACCCTGGAAGAGGTCGGCCATATCTTCAAGGTCACCCGTGAACGCATTCGCCAGATCGAAGCGAAGGCGGTCCGCAAGCTCCAACAGCCCAGCCGCAGCCAGGAGCTGGTCGGGTTCCTGGACTGATCGCAAGGCCGTCGGACAGGCAAGCACCACGGGGGCCGTGCGGCGCACCGCACGGCCCCCGCTGTTTTCCGCCCCGCTCGCCCGGATTACCATAGAAAGTCGTCTCCGAAGAAGAAATCGGTCGGCGATGCACTGCGCCGCGCTGCGTGTCTCAGGCTTCAAGGATTGGCAGATGCGATACGCAGCAAGGTCGCAAGCGGGAGGAAAAGCCGACCGGGGTTGCTGGGCAGCGCGACAAATCCGAACGTCCGCAAGATCCCTCGGTCCTGGTGCTGCCGAGCCGTGACCTTCAGAAATGCATTCAGCGCCTCCGACCCGCAATCAAAGGATTCGCGGTCGTGTTTCCGCGAAAGCGGTTGAACTTCCGGCGTCGTATGGGTGGAAAGCACCGCCAGTTGCTGAATACCCACCTTTTGGATGGTGCGATTCGTTTCCAAGCCGCTCGCGCAACCGGCGACTCGTCGGAGAAGCAAGAACTCAGAAAAGCGGGTCCAACGATTTCGGACCGATCTTGCTCCTGCACCGATTGCGCGCCAACCCAAGATCCAAGACCGCGCCGCTTTGCCCGGTCCCGCTCCCGCTGCTTGACGGGCGTGGAAAATGCCCGTTACACTGATAAGTTCGGGGTTTTTCGGAGGTGGAGAGCCGGGAAGAGCAGCGAGCCGGGCCTCGCCTGGGAAGAATCAAGCCAAGGCGGCCTGAGAAGGCCCTCCGAGGGGCGGACAATGCAACCAACGCGTCAATGCAACGCACGGGAGTCTGATCGGTGCCAGCAACTTGTGTAATCGGATTGCAGTGGGGGGATGAGGCGAAGGGCAAAATTGTCGACCTGCTCACCGAGCAGCACGACGTCGTCGTCCGTTACCAGGGCGGCTCCAACGCTGGACATACCGTGGTCACCGCAGGCCAGACCTACAAGCTCTCCCTCATTCCCAGCGGCATCTTCCGACCGCACGTCCAGTGCGTCGTCGCTACCGGAGTCGTCGTCAATCCGGCCAGCCTGCTGGACGAGATCGACGGGCTCACGAAGCGAGGGGTGGCCGTGGGCAAGAATCTGTCGGTCAGCGACCGCGCCCACGTGATCTTCCCTTGGCACATCGAGGAAGACCGCCTGCTGGACCGCTGCGCCGACGGCGAAGCGATCGGCACCACGATGCGGGGAATCGGACCGTGCTACCGCGACAAGGTCGGCCGCTCGTTCGCCGTTCGACTCGGCGATATGTACCGCCACGACTTCCGCGACCGCGTCGACTCCATCGTGGCGGCGAAGAACCGCCTGCTGGCGGGCATGGACGAGCAGCCAGGACGCGAGCCCCTCAACGCCGCCAAGATCTACGCCCAGTACAACGGCTACGCCGAACGGCTCAAGCCTTATGTCGCGGACACGACCGCCTATCTCCTCGATGCGGTCGAGGCCGGCAGGAAACTCCTCTTCGAAGGCGCCCAGGGATCGCTCCTCGACGTCGACCACGGCACCTTCCCGTTCGTCACCAGTAGCAACAGCTCCGGCGTTGGCGTGTCGGCCGGATCGGGTGTCCCCGGCCGCTATATCACCAAGGTCATTGGGATCGTCAAGGCGTATACGACGCGCGTCGGCGGTGGGCCGTTTCCGACCGAGCAGGACAATGCGATCGGCCAGCATATCCGCGACGTCGGCAACGAGTACGGAACGGTTACGCGCCGGCCGCGCCGCTGCGGCTGGTTCGACGCGGTCGCCGCACGCTATACGGCCCGTCTCGGCGGAGTCGATGTCCTCGCCGTGATGCTCTTGGACGTGCTCAGTGAATTGCCCGAGCTCAACATCTGCGTGGCCTATGAACTCGACGGCCGCCGGATCGACCGATTCCCCAGCCACGTCGACGACCTCCGCCGGGTCAAGCCGGTCTACGAGGCGATGCCCGGCTGGCAGCAGAAGATCACCGGGGTCCGCCAGCGCGCCGACTTGCCCCCAAAAGCCAGGGCCTACCTGGACCGGCTGAGCAGCCTGTTGGGTCGGCCCATCGAGATCGTTTCCGTCGGTCCCGACCGGGAGCAGACCATTCTCGCCTGAGTTCTTCCCATGCTCGATTCCTCACCAACGTCCGCCGGCGAACCGATCGATGTGCCGCTCGACAGGCGGCCGCGGCATATTGCCGTCATCATGGACGGCAACGGCCGCTGGGCGCGCCGGCAGGGGCTCCCGCGGATCGAAGGGCACCGCCGGGGCGTGAGCAGCGTCCGCCGCTGTGTCGAGGAGTGCAGCCGTCTCGCCATCGAGCAACTCACCCTCTACTGCCTCTCCAGTGAAAACTGGAAACGGCCCCAGCGCGAACTCGACTTCCTCATGCACCTGTTGGAACAGTACATGATCGAGGAGCGGAGCACGATCCTCGAACAGAACGTGCGGGTCGCGATCATCGGCCGCCGGACCGGCATCCCCGAACGCGTGTTGCGGGAAATCGACAAGACGGTCCAGATGAGCGCCGGCAATGCCGGGCTGCGGCTTTGCCTGGCGATCAACTACGGCGGGCGGGGCGAACTGACCGGGGCGGTCCGTCAAATTGCCCGCGAAGTCGAGCAGGGCAAACTCTCCCCGGAAGACATTACCGAGGAGGTGATCAGCGCGCATCTCGACACCGCCGGCATGCCCGACCCCGATCTCTTGATCCGCACGGCCGGCGAGATGCGCGTGAGCAATTTTCTGCTCTGGCAGATCAGCTATGCCGAGATCTGGGTCACCCACCGCTGCTGGCCGGATTTCGACGAGGCACAGCTTCACGCGGCAATCCGCGATTTCGCCTCGCGCGACCGCCGCTTTGGCGCCATCCCCGAGGAGAACTAGTTTCGCCGCGCACGTGCCGCATACGTTCCACCGACCGTACCTCATGCACCCGCGATTGACCGCTCATGCTCCGCTGGCGATTGCTCCTGGGAACCCTGATCATAGCCTCTCTCGTAGGACTGTGCTGGTTGGACCATCGCGCGGCAATGCCGGGCGCATGGCTCTTTCCCGTGGCAGTCGCCCTGACGCTCCTGGCAACCGGCGAGACGCTCCAACTGACCCGCGACGCCGGGTTGCGCCCCCAGGCCTGGATCGTCTATGGCGCAAACCTGGTCCTGGTCGCCGTCGCCTGGTTGGCACCGCCGGCCGGGCTCCTGTCGAGCATCCCGCCCGCCGAGCGCGGCAGCCCCGAGGCATTCAACGGCGGACCGAGCTGGCTGCTTCTGACCTTTGCCCTCGTGGTCCTCGTCGTCTTCGCCGGAGAGATCTGCCGTTATAAGTCCCCGGGCGGAGCGACGGCGAACCTGTCCGCGGCCGTCTTGTCTACAGCCTACGCAGGTCTGCTCATGGCGCTGCTCGTAGAACTTCGCATGGCCTGGGGCGTCGGCGCCTTGGCCGCGCTCGTGATCGTGGTGAAATCGGGCGATACCGGAGCGTACACCGTAGGGCGGCTCATGGGACGGCACAAGCTCGCGCCGCGATTGAGTCCGGGAAAAACCATCGAGGGCGTTGTCGGCGGACTGCTTTTCGCGTGCCTGGGCTCTTGGGCGACATTCCGCTGGATTCTGCCGGCGCTGATGCCAGACGCCGCCAATCAGTCCATTGGGTGGCATTGGGCCATCTTTGGAGTCGCCGTGGCAACGGCTGGAATCGTGGGAGACTTGGGGGAGTCGCTTATCAAACGCGACGTTGGCCGGAAAGACTCCAGCATCTGGCTGCCCGGTTTCGGGGGTGTTCTGGACATTCTCGATGCGATTCTCTTGGCGGTTCCGATCGCCTGCATCTACTGGAGAATCAACCCATTTGGGTGGATCGGCTAAGACTGGCCATTCGGCCGTCTTGGGCATGGACTACTCCGCTTGGAGGTAAGAATCTCCAGGTTTCCCCCTCACCAGCGACGTTTCTTGGGAATTCTTGACATCCGGAGTGGGCCGGGTCTGTTCGTCGTAGTAGAGGGCAGCTATGATGGATTGGCTCGCCGTGAGGCAAGCGGGCCCTTGGGCCGCGGCGGCGATCCTCGATTCGGGCGTTGCCTGAACCATTGCCGCTCGGGCGAAGATCGGAAGATCGATTGTGTCGTTTCGCATGGGACATGGGAGCCCCGCTCCTCCAATCGCGTCCGATTGGGGGACGGAGGAGGGATGGAAGAAGCGACGGGACGAGAGGAGGCATCGAGGAACGTCCATGCTCGCCCGCGAGACGTTGGGAGGACGTACGATGTCAATTCAAGTGGTGTGCCCCAATGGGCACTCGCTGCACGTAAAAGAAGACTGTGCCGGGAAGACGGGCCTCTGCCCTATCTGCAAGGCTCGGATCCAGGTGCCGCGTCCGGCCCGTGAGGAACTGGACGAGGACGCCATATTGGGAATCATCGGGCCCTATGAGCCGGGTCGGGCGCGAAGCACGGTGTCGGCGGAGGGCTCGCGTCCCTGGCTCTCGGGCGGATCGCCCCCGAAGAAGAGTTGCGACAAGTGCAATCGCGAAATCGATGCAGCGACCCACATTTGCCCGTTTTGCCACACTTACATCGCCGGCCTGAAAGATTTCTGACCCGGCAATGGCGTCCCTCCCGTTTCTTCTGGATTGGCCCGACAAGTGCAAACGACGCTCCGGTATGGCGGGCGACGGGCATTCTTCCCCACGTCCGGCCCCTTCCGTGGATTCCGTCGCCGACGAACCAATCGGCTGGAATTCGCGAGGGTTTACGATACGGCGCATGAAATCGGGTGGCTTCTGCCGGCTCCACAGCCGGCGCGAATCGGAATGACTGAAAAGACGCTTTCCGTGGTCAGTTCGCGAGCGTTGCTGGCCACGTTCGGCACGTGTGACCAGCATCTGCGGAGAATCCGCGAGACGCTGGGAGTCAGCATATCGACCAACGACGGTCAGATTCTCATCCGCGGCGAGGCCGAGGCAGTGGCGAAGGCAACCGCGTTGCTGGAGCAGCTCCAAACGCAAGCGCAGCGTCTCGGCGCACTGGCTCCCGAAGATGTTTCGCGCGCCCTGAATGGATTGCTGGGCGGAAAAGAAGCGGTGCCCGCCGCGCCCCTCTCGGTCTATTCCGCCAGGCAAGTCCGCGCGAAGACCGCAGGCCAGGCCCGATATCTCGAGGCAATCCGCACCAACGACCTCGTGTTTTGCTGCGGCCCGGCAGGGACCGGCAAGACCTATCTGGCCGTGGCCGCAGCCGTCAATGCCCTCAAGGAAGAGCGGGTCCGCAAAATCGTCCTGGTGCGTCCCGCCGTCGAAGCGGGTGAAAGCCTGGGCTTCTTGCCCGGAGACCTCCAGGCCAAAATCAATCCTTATCTCCGCCCGCTCTTCGACTCGCTGCGCGAGATGATGGACCACGAGATGATCCGCCGTTATACCGAGGAAGACCGCATCGAGGTCATTCCCCTGGCCTACATGCGGGGCCGCACCCTCAACGACGCGTTCATGATCCTCGACGAGGCGCAGAATACCACCGTCCCCCAGATGAAGATGTTTCTCACCCGAATGGGGATGGGTTCTAAGATCGTCGTCTCCGGAGATATCACCCAAGTGGATTTACCGGCGCACACGCGAAGCGGATTGATCGATGGTCTCCGCCGGCTTCGTGGTATTCCGGGTTTTGCAGCGGTAGAATTAACCGGAGCCGATATTGTCCGGCACCCCCTCGTGCAGGCAATCGTAGATGCCTACGAACGGTCGGACGAGCGGCGCAAGCAGGCCGGGCACAAGCCAAGCCATGGTTAACGGCGGACAAAAGAGGACGCGATCCGAACGAGTTGCAGCGCTGGAACTGCCGCCCCGCAAATGGGAGCGCGCGCTTGCCAATCTTCGCCAGCGGGACGTCCTGTTTCGGATCGCCCTGTGTGTGCTTGCGGCCGTCGCGATTTCGCTGGTGATTCGGAGTTGGCGACCGCCTTTCGCTTTCCGGTCCGGCTACGTTCTTACCCGCGACCTGACGGCCCGGGTGCCATTCGAAATCGTCGATCCGGCGGCGACCGCAATGGCCAGAGACCGCGCTCGCTGGGAAGTGCGCTACGTCTACGCGATCGACTCCGAACCGCTGGTCCGTTTGCGAGGCGCACTTCGGAACAAGGCGCTGGAGGTCATGCGCGCGGAAACCTATGCGGAGTTGGATCCGAGCGTCTGGTCGGAGTTCCAGCCCACCTCGCAACAGATTGCCGGCGGACCTTCCCCGCAAGAGGCCCAGGAGCGGTTCCGCAGGTTTCGCGACAAGCTCGTCGGCGACCAGAACCTGGCCGAGTTCGAAAAGGCAGTGGCCGCCGCACTGGTGCCCTTTGAGGAGCGGGGACTATTGGATCGGCTTCCCCAGCAGTCCTGGCAAGGCAATCAAGACGAAATCATCGTCTATCCGGTCAAGCACCCCAACGAGCAGAAGACCGTTAAGGTCAGCGACGTGCTCATCGGCAAGGCAACCGCCGTTCATGAAAGCCTGCAGCGGCATCTCGGTTCCGCCGATGTGGCCGATCCGGTGTTTGAATGGCTTCGCCCTCGCCTTCCCAATACGCTTACCTGGGACGAATCGGAAACCGAGAGGGCCCGCAATGTCGCTGCGGCGGAGGTGAAACCGGTCGTGGTGTCGTATGAAAGCGGGCAGAAGGTTGCTGAAGCGGCAGCGCCCCTTCTTGCCGAGCAAGTCCATGTGCTCCGCCAGGAACACGAGGCAGCCATGGTGCAGCGGACCCTGGGCGCAAGGCTCTCCCGCGCCGCTGCGGTGGTACTGCTCATCCTCGGCCTGCTCGCCGTCTGCACTCCCCACGTGCTCACCCAGGAACGCCGCCTCGTGGTGAGCATGAAGCGGTTGAGCGTTTTGCTGGCGCTGATGGTCGGCACCGTGGGAGTTTCCGTTCTCTTGGCACAATGGCCGTCCATCGAGTTTGGACACCTGGAGATCATTCCTATCCTGCTGTTCGGCCAGACCGTGGCCATCGCCTACCGTCAGGACCTCGCCATGCTGCTGACGGCCGTCGTCGCCGTCATCGTGGTCCTCGGGACCGGCGCGGGGTTGCTTGGCTTCTTGTTCCTTGTCGGTGTCTCGGCGACGGCAGTCCTGCAGTTGGGGCGTATTCGCAGTCGCACCAAGCTGCTCTACGTCGGTCTCTGGTCGAGCGTGACCGCGGCAGTGCTGACGGTCCTGGTCGGCGTCCTGGAGAACCAGCCGATCCAAGCTCCCATGCTGTTCAGCGCCGGCGCCAACGTCCTCTGGACGATCGGGGCCGGATTCCTCATGTCCGGGCTGCTGCCGTTCGTCGAGAGCCTGTTCGGCGTGCTGACGGATATCAGCCTCCTGGAACTGGGCGACGTGGCCCACCCGCTCCTGCAAGAGCTCATCCGCCGCGCCCCAAGCACCTACAACCACTCGATCACGGTCGGTTCCATCGCCGAGGCCGCCGCGGAGGCCATCGGGGCCAGGGGCCTCCTCGTCCGTGTCGGGGCCTATTTCCACGACATCGGCAAGATGCTCAAGCCGGGCTACTTCATCGAGAACCAGTCTCGCGATGAAAACCGCCACGACTCGCTGCTCCCCGCCATGAGCACGCTGGTGATCATCGCCCACATCAAGGACGGCGCCGACCTGGCGCGCCAGCACAACCTCCCCGAGCCGATCATCGACTTCATCGAGCAGCACCACGGGACGACGCTGGTGGAATACTTCTACGGCCGTGCCAACCAGCAGCAGCGCGAGGCGGATCCGAACGCCGGAGAAGTCGATGAGAGCACCTACCGCTATCCAGGCCCCCGCCCGCAGACCAAGGAATCGGGCGTGTTGATGCTGGCCGACGCGGTGGAGAGCGCCAGCCGTTCCCTTGTGGATCCGGCGCCCGCGCGCATCGAAAGCCTCGTCCGCGAAGTGGCCGATCGCAAACTCGACGACGGGCAATTCGACGAAAGCGGCCTGACGCTCCGCGAGCTGCGCGCCATCGAAAACAGCATGATCAAGTCGCTGACCGCCATCTATCACGGCCGCGTCAAGTACCCCGAGCAGAAGACCGCATGACACGTTCGTCTCCCGGATGCGGCTCACGCAAGGTCGTCGAAGTGGAAATCGCCAACGAGCAGTCGGTCTTGCTCGTGGACGAAGACCGGCTCCGGCGGGCCGTCCGCATCGCGCTGGACGAAACGCCGGTCCGGCGCGCCGCGATCAGTCTCGCGGTCGTCGACGATCCGACGATCCACAGGCTCAACCGCCGCTATCTCGACCACGACTACCCCACCGACGTGCTCAGCTTTGTCCTCGACCGCACCGCCGACTCGCTGGATGGCGAAGTGATCGTCAGCTCCGACACGGCGGTTGCGTCGGCCGCCCAGTTCGGCTGGTCCGCCGACGACGAACTGCTGCTCTACGTGATCCACGGGGTGTTGCATCTGGCGGGCTATGACGATATCCTGCCCGAGCAGAGGGGCAAGATGCGGAACCGCGAGCGCGCATGCCTGGCCCGGTTCGGACTGGAGCATCGCTTCGACGACTCCGCGGAGGACGACGGCCGGCCGCCGGTCGGCGGTCCCGGAGGTGAAACGCAATCGTGACCGCCGATGCGCTGTTCTGGCTGGCGATCGCGGGATTTCTGGCGACGTGCCTGGCCGCCGTGGGCGCCAGATCGCTCGCCGAGTTTTCCAGGCACGAACTCGAGGAATTCTGCCGCCGCCGCGGATCGCCCGACCGGTTCCGGCAGATCCTGCGCGGCTACGACCAGGCCGCTCTGTCTGCCGAAATGGCCCAGGTGATTGCCACCGTCGTCTGCGTCGGCGCCATGGTCTCGTGGTTCGCCTACGGTGGAGACGCGTCGAACTGGACGCCTCCAGCGCTCGG
>JABWBD010000335.1 GCA_013360685.1 Pirellulales bacterium | reverse complement strand
TGAAGCCGAACTCCCTTGCTATGAATTGCTATGATGCTTGACTTGCGACCCCGCGGAAATTCGGAGAAAATGCAAACGCAACCTGCGGAAAAGAAGGTAGAGACTTTCCCAAAGCCGCCGGGGACTTGGCCCGGCCCCGCCGCGAAAATAGAATACCGGCTGGAGAGACCGCGTTGGCGACCATGATGGGAGCCGTTCTGATCGCCAATCGACACAAGGCGACCGCGCCATGAGACTCCTGCTCGTTGAAGACTACCCGCCGCTTCAGAAATCGGTAGCCAAAGGACTCCGCGAGGCCGGTTTCGCGGTCGATGTGACGGGCGACGGCCAGGAGGCCCTCTGGTACGGGCTCGGCAATCCGTATGACGTGATCATCCTGGATCTCATGCTCCCCGGACTGGATGGCCTGAGCATTCTCCGCCGGCTGAGGACCGAGGGGCGACAAACCCACGTGCTCATCATCACGGCCAAGGACGCCGTGCCGGACCGGGTAGCCGGCCTCAACGCCGGCGCGGACGACTACGTCGTTAAACCGTTCGAGTTCGACGAACTGCTCGCGCGCGTGCAGGCCCTGGTTCGCCGTGGCTACTATCGCAAGGATCCGGTGCTCACCGTCGGACCGCTGCGGATCGACACCGCCGCCCAGCGGGTCGAACGCGAGAACGTACCGCTGGAGCTCACGGCCCGCGAATACGCGTTGCTGGAGTACCTTGCCATGCGCGCGGGAGAAGTCGTCACGCGGACCGACATCTGGGAACACGTCTACGATTTCCATTCCAACGCGATGAGCAACGTCGTCGACGTGTACATCGGCCACCTCCGCAAGAAGATCGATCGTGAAGGGGAGCCGTCGCTGATTGAAACGGTCCGCGGGCGGGGCTACGTGCTGCGAAAGGTGTCGCAGTGAAGTCGCTCCGCGTACGCCTGCTCGTCGGCATGATCGGCAGCTTTGCCTTGCTGCTGACGGTTTTCGGCCTGGCGATCGACGCGTCGATCGAGTACATGCTGGTCCGAGAGTTCGATTTCTACCTGGAGACGGTTGTGCGGACCTTGGCGGCCGCCGCGGACCGCGATGCGGCGGGCATCCATGTGAAGACGGTGCCGGAAGCCCTGCCCGACATCCAGGCGGTGGAAGGCGAATTGTTCTCCGAATACTGGTCCGGCAATGGTTCGGTCCTGGCAAGGTCGGCCAATCTGGCAGGCCGCGATCTCCCGCGATTCCACGGCCAAGGCAACCAACCGCAAGTCCGACCCCTGGTGTTGCCCGACGGGCGGCACGCGCGCGCCGCGGGCGTGCGGTTTGAATTGCCCCTGGACGGGCGAAACCGGCAGGCAACGCTCGCCGGCCCGCCGGAAGATGGAGGCCATCTCACCCTGGTCGTGGCCCGCGACACCACGGACATGCAGTCTCACATCCGCCAATTGCGATGGCTCCTCTTGGCCGCCGGAGCAGCGACGATGATCGCGGGAGCCACGGTTTCGGTCGCGGTGATCCGCCGAAGCCTTGCGCCGCTCAGCCGTCTGGCGGGCACGATCGCCACGATCCAAGAGGATGATCTGAGGGCCAGAATCCCCGCAGACAGCATGCCGGAAGAAATCGTCCCCGTG
The DNA here is from genome assembly GCA_013360685.1 of Pirellulales bacterium. Taxonomy (GTDB): domain Bacteria; phylum Planctomycetota; class Planctomycetia; order Pirellulales; family Thermoguttaceae; genus JABWBD01. Next base: position 7,803 of record JABWBD010000335.1, on the reverse strand, counting down.
GTCCATCGCCTCAATGAACTGCTCGGGCGCCTCGAGCATGCCTTCGTCCAGGAGCGATCGCTCACCGCCGACATCGCGCATGAACTGCGGACGCCGGTGGCGGGGATCCTTTCCACCGCGGGGGTGGCGCTCGCATCGCCCCGCGCGGCCGTGGAGTACCGGGAGGCGATCGGCGACGTGCTCGGAATTGCTCGGCAGATGCGGTCGATGATCGAGAACTTGCTGATGCTCGCGCGGCTGGAATCGGAGACCGCCAGGTTCCGCTTGGAGCCCGTGCCCCTGCGCGCCGTGGTACAGGCTTGCTGGGAGACGTGCCGGGAGCAGGCCGCTGCCGGCAAGTTGACGTTCGAGAATGGCGTTCCCGAGGAGTTGGTCTGCGTGTCGGATCGCAGCGCCCTTGGGATGGTGCTTGCCAATCTCCTGGAGAACGCTGCCGAGTATGCGGATGCGGGCGGCCGGATTTCCGCGGCTGCCCGAATCGCGGACGGGATCCTGAAAATCGAGGTGGCCAACACCGGCTGCTGCTTGTCGGACGAGGAAGTCGGCAGGGTGTTTGACCGTTTCTGGCGGGCCGACCGCTCGCGTCACGCCACGGGCCTGCACTGCGGCCTGGGGCTGCCGCTGGTCCGCCGCATCAGCACGGCCTTGGACGGCAGTGCAACCGCCTGGGCAAGAGACGGCGTCTTCACGGTCCGCGTAACGCTGCCCAGCCGGGAGCCTCGCACGGCGGAATGCTGAGGCCCGGGAGCGCATGGCTTGCTACCGGTCTTCCCGCGGACCAGAATAGGGGCTCGGCTTTCTTTTGCCGCCGCACGGTTTCCGCCATTCCTCCGGGAGGTCTCGCGATGCGTCGACGTCGATTGCTCTTGACGATCGTGTTTTGTGGTCTCGCCTGCGTGGTCCCGCTTTGCCGCGCGGTCGAGTTTCCCGGTCCCGAGCCGGGACGCGCCTCTGCCCGGCTCGACGCCGGCCGGCTCGTCATGGAAAACAACGTGCTTTCGGCCGCCTGGGACCTGGGCGGCGGGAAGTTCGCACTGGCGGAAGTCGTCGACCGCATCGCCGGCGCTCCATCGGTCCAAGGCGGCGAAGCATTCGTACTGGTTCTTGAGAACGGGGAAGAGCTTGCCGCCTCGAAGTTTCTCCGCGAGGGCGAACCCAAGCTCCAGCGCGTGGAACCTGAACCGGATTCGGTCCAGGCTTCCCGGCGATTCGGCGGCTGGAGGGCGACCATGCCGCTGGTTTCCCGGGACGGCAAGCTCCGCGCCCGGTGGTGTGCCACGCTCCGCGACGGCTCCAATGGCATCATCCAGCAATTCGCGCTGGAAACGGCGGACGAGAAGCATGGCGTCCGGGAGGTGATTCTCGTCGACGTCGCCGCGCCCGGCGCCAAAGTAGCGGGGGAGGTCGACGGCTCGCCCGTGGTCGCCGGCGGCCTGTTTTTCGCCGTGGAGCATCCCACGGCAACCTCGCGTGTCGAGAAGGACCGCGCCCGCTGCTCGGCGAGGGTATACCGGCTGGCCGGCCGGGGCGACCGCTGGTCCCGTTCGGCCGTCCTCGGCGTGGTCCCGCCGGGGCAGCTCCGCCGCGGGTTTCTCTACTACGTGGAGCGCGAGCGGGCCAGGCCGTACCAGTTGTTTCTCCATTACAACTCCTGGTGGGACATCGCCTGGACCGACCGCAAGATGAACGAGGAGCAGTGCCTCGATGTGATCGAGCGGTTCGGCCGCGAACTGACCGAAAAGCGGGGAGTCCGGCTCGACTCCTTCTGTTTCGACGACGGCTGGGACGACAACAAGACCCTCTGGCAGTTCCACGGCGGATTTCCCGGCGGCTTCGCGCCGCTGAAGGCGGCGGCCGAAAAGTACGGCTCGGCGTTGGGGGTCTGGCTTTCGCCTTGGGGCGGCTACGGGCAGGCGAAAGACGAGCGGATCGACTACGGCAAGACGCAGGGGTTCGAAACCAATGCGCGAGGGTTCTCCCTCGACGGCCCGAAATACCGGGCGCGCTACCGCGACATCTGCGTGGAGATGATCAAGAAGTACGGCGTGAACTTCTTCAAGTACGACGGCATCGCCCAGGGAATCGACTCGCGCGGCGCCGGGGCGGAGTTCTCGCCCGACGTCGAGTCGCTGTTGGAATTGATCCGGGAACTCCGCCGGCACCGGCCGGACGTCTTCGTGAGCAACACCACCGGCACGTGGCCGTCGCCCTACTGGCTCTTCTTCGGCGACTCGATCTGGCGGAACGGGCACGACTGGAACGTCCACGGCACCGGACCCAAGCGCCAGCAGTGGATCACGTACCGCGACATGATCGTCCACCGCATGATCGCGCGCCGCGCTCCACTCTACCCGCTCAACTCGCTGATGACCGTCACCGTCTGTTACGCGCAGCTCGGCACGGCGACCGAGATGACGGACGACGTGGACGACCTGATCGACGAACTCCGCATGGGCTTCGGCAGCGGCACGCAGACGTATGAACTCTACCTGACTCCCCGGATGATGAAGCCGGCCGGCTGGGATACCCTGGCCGAGGCGGCCCATTGGGCGCGCGGAAACGGCGACGTGCTGGCCGATGTCCACTGGATCGGCGGCGATCCGGGCGAGGGCCGGCCGTACGGCTACGCTTCCTGGTCGCCTCGCAAAGGAATCCTGGCGCTTCGAAACCCGTCCGAGTCGCCCGCCGCCATCACGATCGACGCGGCCGCCGCCTTCGAACTTCCGCCGGCGGGAGCAAAGCGATACCTGCTCCGGAGTCCGTGGAAGGGCGTGGATCGGCCGCAAGAGGCGATCGAAGCCGGTAAGGCGGTTTCGATTCCGCTGCGCCCTCTGGAGACGCTCCTGCTGGAGGCGATCCCGGCCGAGTAGAGGCGCCTGGAAAGCGGTGAAACGGCTTTGGTGTCGTCGCTTTCGGACGTCCGCCGGCGGCCGCGAAGCGGTGCGCCGCGGTCCGGTGCACGGAGTCAATCACGCCGAGCGAAGCGATTCCGCGGACTGGACGGCGGCGGGCTCGGCATGGGGCGCGAGGTAAGCCGCGTCGATCTTTTCGAGCTCTTCGGCCAGGGCCTCGATCGTCAGCCGGATCTGCTTCTCGGTGTGCAGGGCGGTCAGGAAGAAACGCAGCCGCGCCGCGCGCTCCTCCACGGCCGGATAGAGGATCGGCTGCACGTTGACCCCGCGGCGGAACATCGCCTTGGATAACTGGAGGCAGTGGATGGAGTTGCCCAGGACCACCGGAACGACCGGCGAATCCAGGCTGCCGCCGGTGTTCAAGCCGTGCTTCCTGGCCAGGGTCAGGAAGAACTTCGCGCGCTGCTGAAGCCGGCGCACGCGTTCCGGTTCCTTCTCGAGCAGCCTGATCGCCGCAAGCGCCGCGGCCGCATTCGCCGGCGAAAGCCCCACGCTGTAGACGAATCCCGGCGCGGTGTAACGGAGATATTCCACCAGCGCCTTGCCGCCGGCGATGTAGCCTCCGCAACTCCCCAGCGACTTGCTGAGCGTTCCCATCCAAAGATCGACCTGGCTCCGGTCCACGCTGAAATGTTCGCCGATGCCGCGGCCGCCCTCTCCCAGGGTGCCCAGCGAGTGCGCCTCGTCGATCATCAGCAAGGATCTGTGGCGATTCTTGACTTCGATGAATGCCGGCAGGTCCGGGATATCGCCGTCCATACTGTAGACGCCCTCGACGACAAGCAACACGCGGCGGTGCTCGTGGCGGTACTGCTTGAGAAGCTCGTCGGCGGCGCGCCAATCATTATGGGGAAACGAGCGGCGGCGAGCGCCCGAAAGGATGGCGCCCTGGAGAATGCTGTTGTGCGCAAGCGAATCGTGCAGCACCAGGTCGTTGGGGCCGAGAATGTGTCCGATCACCGTCTCGTTGGTGGAATGTCCGCCGACCAGGACGATCGAATCCTCGGTGCCCAGGAAGCGGGCGATTTCGGCCTCCAGATCCTGGTGCAAAGGCTTCTGGCCCGAGACGAGCCGGCTGGCCGACACGCTCGTCCCGTAACGCTCGACGGCCTCCTGAACGGCCTGGACGACCGTCGGATCCCCGGACATCCCCACGTAATTGTAGCTGGAGAAATTGATCAATTCCCGCCCGTCGACGACCGTGCGATCGTTGGTCACACCTTCATGCACGGTGAAATAAGGATTTCCCAGCCCGGAGCTCGCGAGGATTTCGAGGTTCTGCTTGAGGCGGAGATACTCGGGGAACTGCTCAAAGCGGTAGCATTCCGGCAGGACTTCCGCACCGGACACCTGTTCAGGCTGCGTCCGCGAGCCGGGGCCGAGATAGCGCTCGACGGCCTCGACCACTTCGCGGCAGGTCTCCAGGTCGGCGAGGATTTGCTCCGGAAAGCGTCCGCCGAAACGCCGCTCCAAGGAGGCAAGGATCTCCATACGTTCCAGGGAGTCCAGGCCGATCTCGGTAATGGGAGTGTCGAGCGAGAGCCCTTCCGCCCGTTCCCGTGCAACCATCCGCACGTGTTCGAGGACCGCTTCCGCGACGCCGCTGGACGGCAGGGCCTTGGCCGGACTCGCCGGCGGGACGTCGGGCAGGCCGCGGACCTCGCCGTTCTTGCCGCTGCTGCCGTTCCTGTTCGCTTTGCCATTCTTGTTGACGACGACGGGCCGCCCGCGCTGGAGCCGCGTCTCAACCACCTCTTCTTCATCCGCCCCGGATTCGCAGACTTCGGCAATGCGGATCGCTGTTGCCGTGTGGGGCGACTGGCCGGCGTCGGAGGTCCATCGGGCCACTTCTTCCAGAGTCCCCGCCAGGTAGGCTTCGCGGCATGCGTGCCGCTGGATCTTGCCGCTGGACGTCTTGGGGATTGTTCCCGCCTTGATCAAGACAATGGCATCGACGGCCATTTCGTGCTCGGCGGAAACCGCGCGGCGGATGGCGTCGAAGACTTTTTCCAGTTCTCCCTGTTTCCGGCGATCGACTTCCTGGACAACGATCAACTGCTCGCGCCGGTCCTGCTCGACGGAGAACACCGCCCCGCTGTCCGGGCGGAGCCGAGGATGGCTCTGCTGGACGGTGTACTCGACATCCTGCGGGTAAATGTTCACGCCGTGCAGGATGATCAAATCCTTGATTCGTCCCGTGACAAACAGTTCGCCGTCCTCGATGAAGCCGAGATCGCCGGTCCTCAGAAACGGGCCTTCGCCCGAGTCTTGGAGGAACGCGCGGAACGTGGCCTCCGTGGCTTCGGGCTTCTGCCAGTATCCCTCGGCGATGCTTGGTCCCCGGACCCAGATCTCGCCGACCGTTCCCTGGGCGGCGCGCATCATGGTTTCCGGATTCGCGATGGCAATCTGTTGGTCCGGCAGGCTTCCGCCGCAACCGACCAGTTGGCGGACACCCTCGTCATCCGGGTCGGCTTCGACGATCTGGCCGGCAGACAATGCGGCGGCATCGATGGCCCGTACCACCGGCGGACGCCGCACGAAGCCTCCGGAGACGATCAGAGTCGCTTCCGCCAGGCCGAAGCAAGGATAGAATGCCTCCCTGCGAAAACCGCATGATGCAAAATACTCGGCGAACCGGTCGAGGGTATCGGCGCGGACCGGTTCCGCGCCGTTGAACGCCACCGTCCAGGTGCTCAGGTCGAGCGTGTCGCGTTCTTCCGGGCTGATCTTTCGGACACAGAGATCGTAGGCGAAGTTGGGACCGCCGCTCGTCGTGCCTCCAAAACGGGAGATGGCCGAAAGCCACCGCAGCGGCTTGGTGAGGAACGACATCGGCGACATGAGAACGTTGGGCCGGCCGACATACAGCGGCTGGAGTATGCCGCCGATCAATCCCATGTCGTGATAGCTCGGCAGCCAGAACACGCCCAGGCCGGTGCGCGTATGCTCGAACGCATGGGCGATCAGCGCCGAGTTGTGCAGGAGATTGGCGTGCGTAAGCATCACGCCCTTCGGACTGCCCGTCGACCCCGACGTGTACTGCAGAAACGCCAGCGTGTCGGCATGGATGTCGGGCGCCTGCCAGCGGTCGTCGATCCCCTCGGGCGCTTGACAGGTTGCCAGCCACGTGAGCTTCTTCAGGTCGGGCGTATCGCCGATCAGCGGTTCGACCCGTTGCAGGACCGCATCCGTGGTCAAAGCGACACTCGCCCCCGCGTCGTTGGCGATCGCTTGAATCCTTCCCAGCGACCGGTTCCGCCTGGGCGGGTAGACCGGCACGGCGACCACGCCCGCGTACAGACAGCCGAAAAAGGCCGCAATGAAATCCAGTCCCGCCGGGTAGAGCAACAGGGCCCTGCTGCCCGAAAGCCCCAGGGATTCAAGCCACGCGGCGATGGCGCGGGCTCTCCGGTCCAACTCGGCATTGGTAATGTCGAACTGCTCGTCTTCTCCGTCGCTAAGGAAGGTGAAGGCGATGTCGGACGGCTGCCGAGCGGCGCGGTGGCGGACCAGATCCACGAGGGTAGGTGGACCGAAAAAAGTGCCAGGTAGCTGATCCAGATGCACGTTGACGCAAGCTCCCGCTATGGAACAAGGGGCAGGGCCCTTCGGATCGCCCGGTCGGACGGACCGAACAGGTCTCCGAACCCTCCGGTGTATACTTGTAAAGTGAACGAAGCTGGAGTGCTATACCGAAATGCTGGTTTCCTCAAACCATCGGCATTGGCTGCACGGGAACACGACTGGGCGACTTTCTCCGGGTATTCCGACGATTCAAATCGCGCCCATCTAGAGGCTTCGGTAAATCGTGATGGGATGAGCGAAGGGATCTCCCGCACACCAAAAAGTCGTCGCTCTTTCGGCATCCGTCATATATTAACCGCTTTGCGCAGATACCGCAATATCTGGAATTATGGCTACATGCCAACCGGAGGGGTGGGTTGCAGCACCCTGCGGCGCACGCTTGACTACCCCCCAGACAATGCGGTATGGTGGCAGTTGAGGATGTCTTTTCTCTTTCCGTTTGGGAGTCGTCGCCGTGATCCGCATTACCTGCCCAAACTGCCAAAGCAAGCTCAACGCCAAGGAAGACTTGATCGGGCAGACTCGCAATTGCCCCAAATGCCAAGCCCCTGTTCTCATCACTGCACCGGAATCGGCGGACGGGCATGGTCGGGATGGGGTATTTCCCCTCAACGATGTCCCAACCGCCGAGCACGCGGCCGTTCGCGACGTGGAGCCTCTCCCGAGAATGGAATCCGGTCCGGAACGCCTCGACCGCCAACACCGCTACGTGGTGCTGGACCGGGCGGCCGTGCTGGCGATCTGGGAGAACAATGGTCAGGGTTGGACCGTCAAGACCCGCGCCGGCTACCTGCCCGCCTCGCGAAACCAGGACAAGTTGCCCACCGAGGGACATTTCATTCTCGTCGAGCTCCGCCTCGGCGCGACGGAGGACGGATTTCGCATGACGGGCATCATGACCTGGCGACTGGCGGAGCGCTGGGCGCTGGGGGCTCTGGCCCGCGGGGACGACCCGATCCTCAAGAAGATCGAGGGGCCCGGTTCGCTGAGCAAGGACCAGAAGTTTGCCCTTTGCCAGCACATCAAAGAGCAATTCATGCGTGAAGTCTGGGCGAGCGTTCCGGAGATCCACGACTACCTGCTCAACACCGACTATCATTCTCCCGGCGTGGACGCCGTCTCCGGCTCGAAGTAACGCTTCCTCTCAAGTGGAATCGCCCAGGCGAAAGCCCCTTGGACCGCTCCTTCCCCAGAATGCAGGCGTACCATTTTCGCCTCGTACGCATCAGAGGACCGGGACGAGGTGCTCCGTTGGAAGCGCGGCGCAGAAGTGGGAGGGCGGGAAGTCTTCGTGGACGTGCTT